>CANJXI010000035.1 GCA_947478785.1 Caulobacteraceae bacterium | reverse complement strand
GGCCTACGACCAGCTACCCACCCTGCGCGCCGCTCTGCAACGCCATCACGACAAGCACTTCGGCCTTGAGGAGACATCAAGGGCCGCGTAACCATCAACCCAGGCAACGCCCGCCCCATGATTTTCAACATCAAGCGGGACATCCCCCCAGGTTCCGCGCACGGCAGAGTTAAGCTTCGCCGGTTAACGGTCGATTGCCGCTCGGGCGCCGGACGCAAATCGGCCCACGCGGGCGGATTCGGCCCACCCCTTAAGCTCCTGTTAGCCGTGTTGCCCGAGGAGTCGCATAATCCCTCGGAGACTCCGCCCGCATGCCCCGCCAGGCTCAGCCCACCGCCACCTCCGCCCGGGCGCTGCAGACTGCCGCGCCGGCGTCGCGGATCCGCGCCGCCGACACCATTGGCGAGGCCGGCTCCGCCGCCGCCCTCGCCAAGCTGAACGTCGCGGTCGCCGAACTGAAGGCGATGGCCATCGCCCCGATGTTGCAGCGCGCCATCGAAGCCATCCGGGCCGAAGAACCCAAGAAGGCCTACGACTGGGCGGTCAAGGCGCTGGAGCAGGACGAACACAGCGGCCTGGGCTGGTATCTGCTGGGGATTTCCCTCGAGCGGGCCGGTGACTTCGCCAACTCCATCAGGGCCTACGAAGCGGCCTTGAAGCTGCTGCCGGACCATGGCGAGGTGGCCTGCGACCTCGGACGCCTGGCGCTTCGGCTGGGCATGAAACCCCAGGCCGAGGACCTGTTCCGCCGCTTCCTCGCTCGCTACCCCGACGACCCCGAGGCCGCCAACAACCTGGTCTGCGCCATCCGCGACCAGGGCCGTCACGAAGAGGCCATCGAGACCCTGCGGCCGGCGATCCTCAAGATGCCGGACAACGCCATGCTCTGGAACACCATGGGCACGATCCTCTCGGACCAGGGCGACTTCGCCAACGCCCAGGTTTTCTTCGCCGAGGCGCTGCGGCTCGACCCGAAATTCCCCAAGGCGCGGCATAATGTCGCCAATGTCCTGCTGATGCGGGGCGACATCGAGGCGGCGCTGGCGGAGAACGCCATCGCCATCCAGGGCGTGAAGGCCGGCGACGACCGCCAGATGATGCGCCTGGCCCGCTCCACCATGCTGCATTGCGTGGGCCGCATAGGCGAGGGCTGGGACGAATATGAGTCCCGCATCCACCCCCACTTCAACGGCCGCACGGCCTTCGCCGTCGACCGTCCGCGCTGGGAGCCCGGCGCGGATCTGGCCGGCAAGTCGTTCCTGGTGATCTGCGAACAGGGTCTGGGCGACGAGGTCCTGTTCGCCAACGTCCTGCCCGATCTGATCGAACGCCTCGGTCCGCGGGGCAAGCTGACCTTGGCGGTGGAGGCGCGGCTTGTGCCGCTTTTCAAACGGTCCTTTCCCCTGGCCAGGGTCGGCGCCCACGCCACCTACGAGATCAACGGGGTCCTGACCCGCGTCGTCCCATTCCTCGACGAGGGGCCGACGATCGATCTTTGGGCCCCGATCGCCTCCCTCCTGCGCGAGTTCCGCCGCTCGGTGGACGACTTCCCGCCCCGGCCCCGCTTCCTGGCCGCCGACCCCGATCGGGTGGCCCATTGGTCCCGCGAACTCGACAAGGCGCCGGCGGGCGCCAAGGCCGGCCTGCTCTGGAAGAGCGCGATCACCCGCGACGCCCGCCACCGCTATTTCTCGCCCTTCTCCGGTTGGGCGCCCGTCCTGGCCCAGAAGGGCGCGACCTTCGTCAACCTGCAGTATGGCGACTGCGCCCCGGAACTTGAGGTCGCCAGGCGCGAACTGGGCGTCGAGATCTGGACTCCGCCCGGCATCGACCTGAAGCAGGACCTTGACGACATCGCCGCGCTGTCGTGCGCGCTGGACCTGGTGCTGGGGTTCGCCAACGCCACCCTGAACATCGCCGCGGCCTGCGGCGCGCCCACCTGGCTGATCTCCGTGCCCGGCGCCTGGACCCGGCTCGGCACCCTGCGCAGTCCCTGGTATCCCCAGACCCGCGTCTTCCTGCCGCAATCCCTGAACGACTGGGACCCGGTGATGGCCGAAGTGGCCCAGGCGCTGGGCGATTTCGTCGCGGAACGCTGAGGCCCGCCAGGGATTGACCCTCCGACGGCGCGCCTCCCGCGCGCTCCAGGAGGTTCCGCCATGCCCGACCTTTCCGACGCCTTCGACGGGGCCGACGCCCAGGACAGCGCCGAGGCCTTCGACGAGAGCAACCTCGACGAGCGCGAGGCGGTGGGCGAGATGCGCACTTTCGAGGAGATGCCCGACCTCCTCGATCTCACCCAGGCCGAGGGCGACCGCGACGACGAGGAGGCGCTGGCGCTGGACGCCGACGAGTTCGATGAGGCGGCCATCGACCCCGACGCCGAGTTCGAGCAGGACAACGAACTCGACTACCGCGCCGCCACCGACGAGCACGAGGACGACCTCGACGGCCAGGGCGCCGTGGACAGCTTCGACGAGGACGGCATGGACGTCGCCAGTTCGATCGAGGGACTTGATGAGGAGGTCGCCGACGCCGACCTCGCGACCGGCGGCGAAGACGACGTGAGCAACTTCCAGGCCCGCAACCTCGGCGACGAGGACCTCAAGGACATGGGCTATTCCGAAGGCGCCCTCGGCCACGTCAAAGCCAAGCCCGACTAGAGCGCGTCAGGGTGAAGTGGATACCGGTTCACCCGTCCGGTGCGCTCTAAATCTTTGAAATTAGACCCTTTTCATCCGGTTCAAGTGATTCCACTTGAACCGGAAAGGGTCTAGGGCAGATCGACCTTCACCAAGCTACTTCCCCCTCCACCGTCATGGCCGGGCTTGTCCCGGCCATGACGTTCAGAAAATGATGGCGTCGCCCTACAGCTCCGGAAATTCGAAACCGTGCTTGAGCAGGCGCGCCAAGCTGGCCGGCCGCTGGACCGCCCAGCCCGCCGCCAGGAGTCCAAGGCCCACCACGTCCACCGCCTGGCCCTCCTTGCGCACATGCTCGCGCATCCGCGCCTCGCGCTGGAAGCCGAAGGACTCGTGCAGCCGCACCACCCCCGCATTGTCGACCAGCACCTCGCACCACAGCTTGTTGAGGCCCAGCGGCCCGAACACCTGCTCGATCACCTGGAACTCCACGGCCGCTCCCACGCCCTTGCCGCGCACCGAAGCCTCGGCCACGTAATAGGCCCAGGACGCGCGCCCGTGCTCCGGCGCCAGGTCGTAGAGATTGGCCAGGCCCACCGGCGCCCCGTCCGCCTCGATCACCCAGTATCGCCGGCGCGGGTCGGCCAGCGCGCCCGCGAACCAGCGGGCGTGCTCCTCGGGGCCGATGACATGGTCGGAGTACATCCAGCGCGCGATCTCCGGCTGGTTGCGCCAGCCGCGCAGGCGCTCGCTGTCCCCCGCCTCAAGGGGACGCAGCGTGACCGTGGGCGCCGGGCTCATTTGGGGATCTCCGCGCTATTGCGGGGCAAGGCCGCGATGGCCGCCGCGCCGAAGGCCGGGTCGGCCGGATAGAGCGTCTCATAGACCTCGCGCACGAACGCCAGGTCAGACGGCAGGTCCACCGTCCAGCGCAGGTGCGCCAGCGACGGCTCGCCCGACACATAGCCGATCCGATAGCGTTCCGGCCGCCGGTAGATGAAGGGCGTCACATGCTCGCGCTCATAGGGGGCGCGGGCTTCACGGCCGGCCTCGCGCAGCACCTCGGCGCGCACGATCTCAACATCCAGGCCGTGCGGATAGGTCCGGGTGGGCGGGGTGTTGCTGGTGTAGTCACTGCCCGTCTCCAGATGCCGCCCGATCACCTGGTCGATCAGCGTCCAGTCGGCCAGCGGGCAATCGGCGGTCAGGCGCACCACGGTCGCCGCCTTCGGCCGTTCCGCCAGCGCCCCGCAGAACCGCCCCAGCACGTCGTCCAGCGGCCCCCGGAACACCGCCAGCCCGAGGCTCGCGCAATAGGCGGCCAGCGGATCGTCGCTGCCATCGGTGCTGGTCGCCACCATGATCTCGTCGATGGCCCGGGCGCGCCGCAGCCGCTCCACCTGCCGGCCGATCATCGGCTCGCCCAGGACCTGGGCCATCACCTTGCCGGGCAGCCGGGTGGAGGTCATGCGCGCCTGGAGGATTGCGAGGTTCACGCGTGAGGATAGTCACATGGCCCCCGCTACCTTCAAGCCGCTTGCATGGCCGGCGTTCGCCTTTAGGCTTGGCGCGGCAAACAACTGTTCGAACACGCGGGCTGCGCCCGCCGCGGGAGCGCGCATGAGCCAGCGTTTTGAAGGCACCGACAACTACATCGCCACCGACGACCTGAAGGTCGCCGTGAACGCGGCGGTGGCGCTGGAACGGCCGCTGCTGATCAAGGGCGAGCCCGGCACCGGCAAGACCGTGCTGGCCTACGAGATCGCCAATGCGCTCGGCGCCGAGCTGATCACCTGGCACATCAAGTCGACCACCAAGGCCCAGCAGGGCCTCTACGAGTACGACGCCGTCACCCGCCTGCGCGACAGCCAGCTGGGCGACGAACGGGTCAAGGATGTCCGCAACTACATCAAGAAGGGCAAGCTCTGGGAGGCGTTCACCGCCGACAAGCGCCCCGTCCTCTTGATCGACGAGATCGACAAGGCCGACATCGAATTCCCCAACGACCTCCTGCAGGAGCTCGATCGGATGGAATTCTACGTCTACGAGACCAACGAGACGATCAAGGCGGTGGTCCGCCCCATCGTCATCATCACCTCGAACAACGAGAAGGAGCTGCCCGACGCCTTCCTGCGCCGCTGCTTCTTCCACTACATCCGCTTCCCGGAAGCCGAGACGATGAACGAAATCGTCGAGGTCCACTATCCGAAGATCAAGCAGAAGCTCGTCGCCGAGGCGCTACGCATCTTCTACGACATGCGGAAGGTGCCCGGCCTCAAGAAGAAGCCCTCCACCTCCGAGCTCCTCGACTGGCTGAAGCTGCTGATGGTCGAGGACATCTCCGCCGAGGCCCTGGCGGAAAAGGACCCCACCAAGCTGATCCCGCCGCTGCACGGCGCCCTGCTCAAGAACGAGCAGGACGTCCACCTATTCGAACGCCTGGCCTTCCTGGCGCGGCGCGAAGGGGCCCGCCCGGGCCAGTAGCGCCGCGCGCCTTACGGCGAATTCACTCGATTTCACGGGAGGTCCCGGTCAGGTTCATCGCGAACGGACTGGAGCCCTCCCGATGAAGATCCCCCGGCTCGCGGCCCTCTCCGCCCTCGCATTCGCCACCGCGGCCTGCGGTCCCAATCTGGCGGCCGACCATCGCACCGCGCTCGACTGCCCGGCCGCCCGAGGCCATCTGACGCGCACCGGCCAGGCGGCGGACGGCAAGGCCTGCACCTACCGCGCCGCCGAGGGCGCCGAGGTCAGCCTGGAGCTGGTTCCCGTTAAGAGCGACGCCGAGGCGACCCTGCGCGCCATCGAGGCCCGGATCGCACCGCCCGGCGCCATCGCGGGCGCCAAACCCACGGCCCCGGCCCCGGTGGTCCTGCACAGCGCGCATGGCGTGGAGATCCGGGTCGACGACGACGGCAAGACGACGGTGGACGGCAAGACCGCGCGCATCGACGTCCCCGGGCTGCACGTGGTCGCCAACGACAAGGACGCCGAGGTCACCATCGATGGCGTCGATCTGAACGGCGGCGACCTGCCGCCGACGCTGCGGGATGTGCGGATGCGCGGCGAGGCGTTTTCCCGCGACCGGCGCGGCGTCCGCGCCAGCTTCTTCAAGGCGACCCCTGACGATCCCGCCGGATACCGGGTCGTGGCCTTCCAGGCCGCCGGCCCGAGAACCGGCCCCCTCACCGTCGGCGTGGTGCGCTCCAAGGCCAAGATTCAGCGCGACGGCTACATCCTGAAGGACGTCCGCCGCCTCGTCCGCCTGAACGGCGGGACCTGAGCGATGCCTTGTGCTCCCCCTCAAGGGGAGCTGTCAGCAAAGCTGACTGAGGGGGTTCAAGCCCACGGAGTCTACGGCTGCCCCCTCCACCGCTTCGCGGTCCCCCTCCCCCCTGGCCGCGCGACGCGCTGGGGGAGGACAAGCGTCAGCTGGCCTTCTGCACCTCGACCACCTTGTAGGTCAGCGGCCGGCCGTCCTCGTCGGTGACGGTGACGTATTCGCCCACCGCGAACCGGTGCTCGCCCAGCCGGTGCACAGGCTCGTCGTCGACGTCCTGGCTGTCGTCGTAGTCGAAGAACCAGCGCGCGCCCCGCCGGGCCAGCCGGCCGTCGACCGGATCCTCGTCGGGCGCGAAGCGGCGCACGTGGCAGGCGTCCTTGGCCTTGCCGTAGGCCGCCGCGTCCAGCAGGCCGTCCTCGGTGAGCGGGGCCGTCAACGCGTAGCCGCGATGATCGTCGCCACCGGCGAATTCCGTGCCCGGATTGCGGGCAAGCCGCATGACGATGCGCGACAGGGACATTGGCATTTCCTCTAGACCTAATGAGACAAGAACAACGAAGGCTGGTCGGAGTTCAACAGCGATCGCGTGGTGCCGCCGAAGATGAACTCCTGCAGCCGGGGATGGCCGAAGGCGCCGGCCACCAGGATGTCGGCCTCGGCGCGGCGCGCCGCGTGCAGCAGCAGGGGCGCCGCGTCGCCGCTGTCAGCCAGGACGTCGATCTCCGCCGCCACCCCGCGCGCCGCGTAATAGGCCTGCAGGCGGGTCGGGTCGAAGCCCTTGGAGCTCGCCTTTGGCGCCGCCAGGATCACCACGCGGGCCGATTTCTCCAGCAGCGGCAGGGCCAGGCGCGCGGCGCGCGAGGCCTCCTTGCCGCCATCCCAGGCGACGGCGACGCAGCCGCCCAGCTTCAGGCCCTCGCGGGCGATCAGCACCGGGCGCTGTTCGTCGGCCATCATCTGCTGGAAGGCCTCCGCCAGGGGCCCGCGGCCCCGCGCCGGATCGCTGGTGAACACCACCACGTCGCAGAGCCGGCTTTCCGCCGACAGACCCGCCCAGACGGGCGTCTGCAGGGCGATGAACTGGATTTTCTCGTAGCGCGCGGCCTCCGCCGCACGCCGGGCGTTCGCCTCGCCGACCTGGGCGGCCTCCTTCAGCGATTCGAGCGCGGTCGCCTGGACCCCGCCCAGGAAGCCCTCGCCCATCCAGGGCATGACGTCGGCCACGTCGGCGGGGGTGTACACCAGCGCCGCCTCGGCCCCGAACGGCTGGGCCAGCATGACGGCCGCGGCCACCGAGGCGGGATCGCCCTGCCCGCCCGAAAGCGGCGCCATGATCCTAGCCCAACTCATCTGTTCGCCTTCCTTCGCGTGAACTTTAGGGGCGTTACCCCTATGCTCGCTTTGATCTGGGTCAGGATATGGGCTTCGACCTTGACTGTGGAGAGAACGCTTCGGTGAGGAAAGGGCTGCGTCGCACATCGCTGGAGCCCCGCGCCTGGCAACGCATGCTGTCGGGCCGCCGCCTCGACCTGCTCGACCCCTCGCCCATGGACATCGAGATCGAGGACATCGCCCACGGCCTGGCCCGCGTCGCCCGCTGGAACGGCCAGACGGTCGGAGAACACGCCTTCTCCGTGGCCCAGCATTCGGTGGTGGTCGAGGAGATCGTCGCCCACATCCAGCCGGACGTGGCGCCGCGCTGGCGTCTCGCGGCCCTGCTGCACGATGCGTCCGAATATGTGATCGGCGACATGATCTCACCCTTCAAGGCCGCCCTTGGAGTCGACTATCGCACCTTCGAGACCCGCCTGGAAACCGCGATCCACGTGCGCTTCGGCCTGCCGGCCAGGACCCCACCCGCCATCAAGAGACTGATCAAGCAGGCCGACCGCGCCTGCGCCTTCTTCGAGGCGACCCAGCTGGCCGGCTTCAGCCACGCGGAATCCCTGGAATTCTTCGGCGCCCCGCCCATCGGCTACCGCCTGGAGATCGAGCCCCTGCCGCCGTCCGCCGCCCAGGCCCGCTACGTCCAGCGCTACGCCCTGCTCTCCGAGGCGGCCGGCTACCGGTCCGCGCCCCAGGCGTTCGACACCGAATGAGCGTGCGCGGCTCATCCGGCCAGGTGGTCATCGGCCTGTCGGCGGTGGTGGTGGCCATCAAGGACGCCGACGCCGTCGTGCTGACCTTCCGCCCGCGCGACCCGCTCACCGGCAAGGCGGGCGCCGCCGAGGGCCTGCCCTTCGGCCCCTTCGACCCGGAGGGCCACCGGACCTTCGAGCTCGCCATGCGCGCCTTCGTGACCGAGCAGACCCGCTTCGACCTGGGCTACGTCGAACAGCTCTACACCTTCGGCGACAAGGGCCGCGACGCCCCGCTCGCCGACATGGGCGGCCAGTCGGAGGCCTCCCGCGTGATCTCCGTGGGCTATCTGGCGCTGGCGCCGGCCGCGGTGGAGACCGACGCGCCTGGCTCGCGCTGGCGCTCCTGGTCGCGGTTCTTTCCCTGGGAGGACTGGCGCGAGGGCCGGCCCGCCGCGCTCACGCCGATCGCCCGCGCCCTGGAGCACTGGGCCGCCGGCTCGCCCCAGCGGCTCAGCCGCGCGCGCCTGTCCTTCGCGCTGGACGACGCGCCCTGGAACGAGGAGCGGGTGCTGGAGCGCTATGAACTGCTCTACGAGGCGGGCCTGGCCCAGGAGGCCGCCCGCGACCGCGGCGAGGCCGCCGCCGCCCTGCCCCCCGACCTGCGCGCGGCCATGGGCGAGCCGATGCTGTCCGACCACCGCCGCATCCTGGCCACCGCCGTCAGCCGGCTGCGCGGCAAGCTGAAATACCGCCCCGTGGCCTTCGAACTGATGCCCGAGGCCTTCACGCTGTCGGCCTTGCAGCGCGCCGTCGAGGCCATCGCCGGCGTGCCGCTCCACAAGCAGAATTTCCGCCGCGCCCTGGAACGCGCCGAACTGCTCGAAGGCCTCGGCCGCATGGACGCCGACACCGGCGGCCGCCCCGCCGAACTCTTCCGCTTCCGAAGAGAGATCCTGGGCGCGAGACCGGTCTCGGGCCTGAGCCTTCCCCTGTTACGAGACTGACAGTCCAGATCCTCCCCGCGCGCGGGGGAGGTGGCGGCGAAGCCGACGGAGGGGGCGCTGCCCACGCACCGCGCCTAAACCAGCGCCCCCTCCACCGCTTCGCGGTCCCCCTCCCCCGTCGTCTTCGCGACGGGGGAGGAGCTTAAGCCCGCCTCCCACCGCGCCCGCAGGCTCGCGCTGGTCTCGCGGCTGCCATCGGGGCTCCAGCCGGGCCGGCCGAACAGCCAGCCCAGGGTGTGGCGGGGCTGGCGGACGATGTCCTGGGCGATGCCGATCCACTCGTGGAAGGCGACCCGCAAGGGGTTGAAGGTGCCGAGGTTCTTGACGATCCCGTAGCGGCAGGGCTCCTCGTCCAGCTCCGGCGTGAAACTGCCGAACAGTCGGTCCCAGACGATCAGGATGCCGGCGTAGTTGCGGTCGAGGTAGCGCGGGTTCCTGGCGTGGTGCACCCGGTGGTGCGAGGGCGTGTTGAACACCGCCTCGAACCAGGCAGGCGTCCGGCCGATCGACTCGGTATGGATCCAGAACTGGTAGACTAGGCTGATCCCCTTCTGGATCGCCACCATGGCCGGCGGGAATCCCACCAGCGACAGCGGCAGCCAGAGCAGCCACGTCCCCGCCGCCCCACCGGTCCAGGTCTGCCTGAGCGCGGTCGAAAGGTTGTAGTGTTGCGAGGTGTGGTGATTGACGTGGCTCGCCCACCAGAACCGCCGCTCGTGGCTCAGCCGGTGGAAGACGTAATAGGTCAGGTCCTCCGCCAGGAAGACCCCAACCCAGGCCCAGACGGCGGTCATCGGGATCTCGAACAGCCGATACTGATAGAGCCACAGCGCCGCGGCGAAACTGATCCCCGCGAACGGCAGGCCGGCGAGCGTCGAGCCCAACCCCATGGTCAGCGAGGTCGCCGTGTCCCTTGCCTCGTAGCGCGCCTTGATCCGGCCCATCCGGGCCAGCACGATCTCCAGGATCACCAACAGCACGAAGACCGGCGTGGCCAGCGTGACCGGGTCGAAGCCCTTCATGCCGCCGCCTTGTCGCCCGGGGTCTTCTCCACGTCCTTGGGCGGCCAGGACGGCAGGGCGATCACCGCGCGCGGCGCGCCCACGTCGCCCAGGTCCACGGTGAGCCGTCCGTCGCGGAAGCTCGCCGCGAGCGCCATGGCCCAGGGGATCTGGCGGCAGACGAACCCGTCGCCGATGGCGCAGACCACCAGGCCCAGGGCGCCGGACTTGGCGAGCGCGCCCTTGCCGTCGATGGCGACCCACAGGCCGTCCAGCGTCCGCCCCGGAAAGTCCTCGGCCAGCAGGGCGCGGGCGCGGGCGTCGTCCAGCGGCTGGACCGGCCGGCCGATCTTGGCCCAGGCCGCCAGCGCCACGAGCGCCAGGACCGCCAGCGCCGAAGCCGCCACCTGCACGAGGAAAGCGTGGGTCACCCGCATGTCCTCCCTTTCCGGGAGTTGGGCGCGAGCGGGGTCGCGGGTCAAGACGAAGCCGGCTAGAACCGGCGCACGTAGGCCAGCGAGAAGACGTTGGCGTGGACCGATTTCCCGCGGAATTCCTGCCGCGTGTAGTCGGCGCGCACGCCGTTGGCGCGGTCGAAATGGTGCTGGGCGCCGACCCCGAAGTTCCAGGAATCCCCGTCCGCGACCGCCGAGGCGCCGAGCACCGAGACCTTCACCCTGGTGCTTCCGTAACCGACGCGGGCGAACAGGTCGGTGTTGGGCGACAGCGGCGCATAGCCCACGCCATAGATCGCCGCCTCGCTGCGCAACTTGGCCCGGCCGCTGACGCCGGCCGAGGTGACCTCGTCGCCCTTGACCCCGTAGGCCGCCTCGCCCTCGACCCCCAGCCAGCTGTTGGCGCGGTACCCGACCCGCCCGGCCACGGCGCCCAGGTCCGAGGCCGAGGAATGGGCGTTGGCGTAGCCAAGGTCGACATAGGGCCCCGTCGCGGTCTGCGCCTGCGCGAGGCTCGGAATGACGCCGATAATGACGGCTGTGGTCGCCGCGGCGATGAAAACCCGCATGCTGAACTCCGGTCACTGGCGCGGATCTCCAGGCCCGCGCGTGTCGTCAAACGCGGGTGGACCGTTCGGGTTCGGCTTGACCGGAAAATCCTAAGGCGCGGTCTTGGGATGCCCCGCCTTCCAGTCCATCGCCCGGCGCACGCGCGCGCCCACCGACGGGTGGTCGTAGAACAGCAGCTCCTCCAGCCTGGAGGGCGTGGCGGCGCGGTATTCGATGGTCTTCACCAGCGCCTTGGACAGCCCGTCCGGCTCGTTGACCCGCTCCAGCGAAAACTGGTCGGCCTGGGCCTCCATGGTCCGGGTGATGGCGTTGGTCAGCGGCGTCCCCGCCAGGACCAGCACGGTCATGACGCTCATCACCACCGGCAGGCCCGCCGGGTCCGACAGCGGCCCCACCCCCTTGGCGCCCATCCAGCGGGCCGACGCCGGATAGAGACGGTCGATCAGGAAGAAGGCGATCAGCGCAAGGAAGCCGCGCGCCACCGACGAAAGGATCACGTGGTTCAGCACATAGTGGCCCATCTCGTGGCCGACGACGCCCTTCACCTCGGCCAGGTCGGCGCCCTTGGCGAACATGGTGTCGCTCATCGCCACCCGCGCCGTGCCGAACAGGCCGGCCACATTGGCCGTGTAGCGGTTCGACTGCTTGGAGCCGTTGAAGACATAGATCTTGTCGCTCGGCACGCCGTTGGCCTTGGCCATCGCCACGATCGCGTCGCGCGCCTCGCCGGGCGGAGCCGGGGTATAGGCGTTGAACAGCGGCTGGATGACCACCGGGGCGACCGCCATCACGAACAGGAAGGCCACGATGGTCAGGCCGCCGCTCCATAGCCACCAGGTCTTGGGCGCGCGCCGCACCAGGGCGTAGAGCAGCGAGGCCAGGACAGTCATCATCACTAGGCTGATTGCCAGGTTCAGGCCCCATTCGCCGAGCCAGCCCGCGAACGGCTGGCTGGTCAGGCCGTAGGCCTTCTCCCGCCACCAGCCGGCGTAGATCGTCCAGGGCAGGCTCAGCGCCGCGTCGGCCAGGGAGTAGACGACGAACACCAGCGCGGTGGCCCGCCACGGCCGCGCCGCGCGATCCGCTCCGCCCACCCGCGTGAGCAGGCGCGAGCGCAGGATCACCCAGGCCGCGGCGACCGTCACCAGCGCGCTCCACAGCAGGAGCCAGTGGCCGCCCTGGGTATAGGCCATGGCCCGGGCGTGCTGCTCAGGCGTCAGCGCCGACAGATAGGCTGCGGTGGCGGCGGCCGGATCGAATCCCTGGGCCATCAAGACTCCCCTGTTCCCCGACCGGAGGAGGCCAGAGATCGCCGCGCTTGTCAGGTTAAACCGGCGCCATGATCCTCCGCGCTTGCGCCGCGATCCCGACCGTCGTTACCTGATGTCAAATTAGGGGGGCTGCCGGATGCGAAACCACGATCTGGGTGCGGCGTTCGTTGCGTTCTGGCTCATCGCGGCGCCGGCCGCGGCCGCCCCGCGTGTCCACCTCGCCCAGGGCGACCTGGCCGGCGCGACCACCGACGGTGTCGACAGCTTCAAAGGTATTCCGTTCGCCGCGCCGCCGGTCGGCGACCTGCGCTGGCGTCCGCCCGCTCCGGCCAAGAGATGGGCCGGCGTCCGCGACGCCTCGGCGTTCGGGCCGGCCTGCACGCAGCGCACGAACCCCGCCAGGCCGATTAGCGTCAGCGAGGATTGCCTCACCCTGAACGTCTGGACCTCCGCCGGCCGCAAGGCCGGCGCCAAGGCGCCCGTGATGGTCTGGATATACGGCGGCGGCTACATCACTGGGGCCAGCTCGATCTCGATCTATGACGGAACCCATTTCGCCCGGCACGGCGTGGTGCTGGTCAGCCTCAATTACCGTCTGGGCCGGTTCGGCTACTTCGCCCATCCCGCGCTCGACGGCGGAGCCGGTCCGGTCGGCAACTACGGCACGATGGACCAGATCGCCGCCCTGAAATGGGTGCGCGGCAATATCGCGGCCTTCGGCGGCGACCCCGGCAACGTCACGATCTTCGGCGAGAGCGCCGGCGGCTCCTCGATCACCAGCCTGCTGATCGCCCCGCCGGCGCGCGGCCTGTTCCACAAGGCCATCGCCGAGTCGAGTTTCGGGCGCGGCGACGGCCTCTCGATGCAGCGCGCCGAGCAGAACGGCCGGCGGTTCGCCGAGGCCCAGGGCGTCACGGGCGATGGCCCCGCGGCGGCCGCCGCGCTGCGGGCGCTGCCGGCCTCGGCGATCAACGCTCCCTATGGCAGCCTGGAAGCCGAGCGGCCCGGCCCGATGATCGACGGCCAGCTCCAGACCCAGACTCCCGCCCAGGCCTTCGCCAAGGGCGAGCAGGCCCACGTACCCCTGATCATCGGCGGCAACAGCAACGAGGGCAGCGTCAGGCCCGATGTGTCCAGGGATCCGGAGGCCGCCCTGGCCGGGCTCGGCGCGGCGCGCGACAAGGTCGTGGCGCTCTACGGGGGCGGCGATCCGCGCAAGGTCGCGCTCGCCATCGCCACCGACACCATGGTCTCCGAACCCGACCGGAACCTGGCGCGCCGGATGCAGGCGGCCGGGGCGCCGGCCTTCGTCTACCACTTCTCCTACCTGCCGCCCTCGCGGCGGGGGATCGCCGTCGGCGCCGACCATGGCGCGGAGCTCGCCTACGTCTTCGGCAACCTGCCCTCGGCCCCCATCGACTTCGCGGGCTTCACCATCCCCGCCGCCACGCCGCAGGATCGCGCGATCAGCGACGCGATGATCGCCTATTGGAGCACGTTCGCGAAGACTGGCGATCCCGGCGCCGCCGGCGGTCCCCGCTGGCCGCCGATATCCAAGGCAACGCTCGAGTTCGGCATTGATGGCGTGCAGGTGCGTCCGGACTTCCACAAGGACCGCCTCGACTGGGCGGAGTCGGCGGTCGGCACGACGACCTGGCCGAAATAGCACACGAACTGGAGGGTATTGCGATGCGGACTCATGACTGGTGTGCGGCGCTCATTGCCGCCATGGCCCTGGTCGCGGCGCCCGCCTCGGCCGCCCCGCGCGTCCACCTCGCCCAGGGCGATCTCGCCGGCGTCTCCGCCGCGGGGGCGGACAGCTTCAAGGCCATCCCCTTCGCCGCGCCGCCGATAGGCGACCTGCGCTGGCGCCCGCCCGCCTCCGGACCGCGATGGGCCGGTGTCCGCGACGCCTCCAAATACGGCCCGGCCTGCATGCAGCGCATGCGGGAGGGCCGGACGCTGGAGATCAGCGAGGACTGCCTGACGCTGAACGTCTGGACTCCCGCCGGCCGCAAGCCCGGCGCCCGGGCCCCGGTGATGGTCTGGATCTACGGCGGCGGCTTCGTCACGGGGGCGAACTCGATCTCCGCCTATGACGGGACTCGCTACGCCCAGCACGGCGTGGTGCTGGTCGCCATCAACTACCGGCTGGGCCGGTTCGGCTTCTTCGCCCATCCGGCGCTCGACGGCGGCGCCGAGCCCGTGGCCAACTACGGACTGATGGACCAGATCGCCGCCTTGAGGTGGGTGCGCGACAACATCGCGGCCTTCGGCGGCGACCCCGCCAACGTCACGATCTTCGGCGAGAGCGCCGGGGGAATGTCGGTCAACGCCCTGCTCGCCTCGCCCGCGGCGCGCGGCTTGTTCCACAAGGCCATCGCCGAATCCAGCTTCGCGCGCGGCAAGAACCCGACCTTGCCCGACGCCGAGCAGAACGGCCGGCGGTTCGCGGCGGCGCAAGGGGTCACGGGCGACGGCGCCGACGCGGCGGCGGCGCTGCGGAAACTGGCCGCCGAGGCGATCAACGCACCCTACGGCGGCGGCGAGCGGTCCGGCCCGATGATCGACGGACGGATCCTGACCCAGAGCCCCATCGAGGCCTTCGCCAAGGGCGAGCAGGCCCATGTCCCCTACATCATCGGCGGCAACAGCAACGAAGCCGGCGGCCGGCCCGACACGCCCAAGGACCCCGAGGCGGCGATGGCCCGGTTCGGTCCGGATCGCGACAAGGTCGTGGCGCTCTATGGGGGTGGCGATCTGCGGAGGATCGCCGCCGCGGCGGCCACCGACACCATGGTCGGCGAGCCGGACCGCTACATGGCGCGGCGGATGCAGGCGGCCGGGGCGCCGGCCTTCGTCTACCACTTCTCCTATGTTCCGCCGTCGATGCGCGCCGCCGCCTTCGGCGCCTTCCATGGCGCGGAGGTCTCCTATGTCTTCGACAACCTGCCGACCGAGGCGGTGTCCGCAGCCGGCTACAGCGCGCCCGCCGCCGGGCCGGAGGATCGCGCGATCAGCACCGCCATGATCGCCTACTGGAGCGCCTTCGCGAAGACCGGCGACCCTGGCTCCGCCGGCGGCCCGCGCTGGCCGCGGATATCCGACGGCACGCTCGAATTCGGCATCGACGGCGTCCAGGCCCGCCCCGCCTTCCACAAGGACCGCCTGGACTGGGCGGAGCAGGTCGCCCAGCGGCCAAACTAGGATGACGTCTCCTCTCCCCCGCGAAGCGAGCTGGAGAGGAAAAAGGAGACGGCGGCGAAGGCCTCTCAGCCGCCCCTCCGTTCCATCCGAGGATCATCGGGTTGAGCCCGGCGCGGATCCCAAGGCCCAGCCGCCCTCTCCCGGCCTCTCCCTCTCGCTGCCCGGGGGAGAGGAGATGGCCCCCCTACCGGTCCTTCTCGCGCACCCCGATGGCGGCCTGAGCGGCGGCCAGGCGCGCGATCGGCACGCGGTAGGCCGAGCAGCTCACGTAATCCAGGCCCACGCTCTCGCAGAACTGGATGGAGGCCGGGTCGCCCCCGTGCTCGCCGCAGATCCCCAGCTTCACGTCGGGCCGCACCGCCCGTCCCCGTTCGGCCGCGATACGGATCAGGTCGCCGACGCCCTCCTGGTCCAGGCTGACGAACGGGTCCTTCTCGAAGATGCCCTTGTCGATATAGGCGTTGAGGAACCGGCCACTGTCATCGCGGCTGATGCCGAAGGTGGTCTGGGTCAGGTCGTTGGTGCCGAAGGAGAAGAACTCGGCGTTCTCCGCCAGGTCGCCGGCGCGCAGCGCCGCGCGCGGCAGCTCGACCATGGTGCCCACCAGGTATTCGATCTGGCGGCCCTTGTCGACCATGACCTGTTTGGCTGTCTTGTCAGTGAGTTGCCGTAGATACCTCATCTCCTCGCCCTTGGCGACGAGGGGATGCATGATCTCCGGGATCGGGGCCGGCCGGCCGCTGGCGGCGACCTCGCAGGCGGCTTCGATGATCGCCTGCACCTGCATCTCGTAGATTTCCGGATAGGAGACCCCCAGCCGGCAGCCGCGGTGGCCCAGCATCGGGTTGACCTCGTGCAGCTCCTGGGCCCGGCGCAGCAGCTTGTTGGCGTCCAGGCCCGTGGCGGCGGCCACGGCGGCCACGTCTTCCTCGGTGTGCGGCAGGAATTCGTGCAGCGGCGGGTCGAGCAGCCGGATGGTCACCGGCAGGCCCTCCATGATCGTGAACAGCTCCACGAAGTCGTCGCGCTGCATGGGCAGGATCTTGGCCAGCGCCGTGCGCCGGCCGGCCTCGTCGTCGGCCAGGATCATCTCGCGCACCGCCGCGATCCGCGCGGGATCGAAGAACATGTGCTCGGTGCGGCACAGGCCGATCCCCTCGGCCCCGAACTGCCGGGCGGCCTTGGCGTCGACCGAGGTCTCGGCGTTGGCCCGCACCTTCAGCCGGCGCAGGCTGTCGGCCCATTCCATCAGCGTGCCGAAGTCGCCGGACAGCTCCGGCTCGATCATCTTCACCGCGCCCACCAGCACCTCGCCGGTCGAGCCGTCGATGGTGATCACGTCGCCCGCCTTGAAGGTCCGGCCGCGCGCCCGCAGCTCGCCGGCCCGCATGTCGATCTGAATCTCGCCGGCCCCGGAGACGCAAGGCCGCCCCATGCCGCGCGCCACCACCGCGGCGTGGCTGGTCATGCCGCCACGCGCCGTGACGATGCCGCGGGCCGCGTCCATGCCCCTAATATCCTCGGGCGAAGTCTCCTCGCGCACCAGGATCACCGCGCCGGCCGACCCGCCCTGGATCTCGGCCTCCGCCGCGGTGAACACGATCTTGCCGGTGGCCGCCCCGGGCGAGGCCGGCAGGCCGGTGGCGATCACCTCGCGGTTCGAGCCCGGGTCGATGGTCGGGTGCAGCAACTGGTCGAGCGAGCCCGGCTCCACCCGCATCACCGCTTCCTCGCGGCTGATCAGCCCCTCGGTCGCCAGGTCCACCGCCACCTTCAGCGCGGCCTTGGCCGTGCGCTTCCCGTTGCGCGTCTGCAGCATGTACAGACGGCCCTTCTCCACCGTGAACTCGATGTCCTGCATGTCGCGGTAGTGCTTCTCGAGCCGCTCCACGACCGCCTTGAACTGGCCGAACACCTCCGGCATCGCCTCCTCCATGGAGGCCTGCTTGTCGCCCATCTCCTCGCGGGCGATCTTGGTCAGCGCCTGCGGCGTGCGGATGCCGGCGACCACGTCCTCGCCCTGGGCGTTGATCAGGAACTCGCCATAGAGGCGGTTCTCGCCGGTCGACGGATTGCGCGTGAAGGCGACCCCGGTGGCCGAGGTCTCGCCCATGTTGCCGAACACCATCGACTGGATGTTGACCGCCGTGCCCCAGCTCTCGGGGATATCGTGCATGCGGCGGTAGAACTTCGCCCGGTCGTTCATCCAGCTGGCGAACACCGCGCCCACCGCGCCCCACAGCTGGTCGTGCGGGTCCTGCGGGAAGGGTTTGCCCAGCTCGCCCTCGACGGCGGCCTTGTAGTCCTCGACGACGGCTTCCCAGTCCGAGGCGGCCAGCGCCGTGTCGATGGTGACGTCGAGGCGCTCCTTATGCTCGTCCAGGATCTCCTCGAACATGTGGTGGTCGAGGCCCAGCACCACGGCGGAATACATCTGGATGAAGCGCCGGTAGCTGTCGAAGGCGAAGCGCCGGTCGCCCGACAGCTTGGCCAGGCCATCCACCGTCGCGTCGTTGAGGCCGAGGTTCAGGACGGTATCCATCATGCCCGGCATCGAGGCCTGGGCGCCCGAGCGCACCGAGACCAGCAGCGGGTTGGCCGGGTCGCCGAACGTCTTGCCGGTCTGCTTCTCGACGGTGGCAAGGCCCGCCGCCACCTGCTCGCGCAGGTCGGCCGGGTACTGCTGGGCGTTGGCGTAATAGTGGTTGCAGCACTCGGTGGAGACGGTGAAGCCCGGCGGCACGGGCAGGCCCAGCGCCGACATCTCGGCCAGGTTCGCCCCCTTGCCGCCCAGCAGCGCCTTCATCGAGGCGTCGCCCTCAGCCGCGCCGCCGCCAAAGGCGTAGACCCAGCGTGTCTTGACCGTCGTACCCGCCGCCATCGTCCCTCAATCCTATCCGGTGACCAGACCGAAATCCGCCACCCGGCCCATGGCGTCACGCACCTTGGCCAGGAGACGCAACCGGTTGTCACGTTCCGCAGCTACATCGGAGTTCACTAAGACCTTGTCAAAGAAGGCGTCCACGAACCCGCGCAGGAAAGCCAGCTCCCGCATGGCGGTTTCGAAGTCTTCCTTGGCCAGCGCCTTGCCGACCTCCAGCTCAACATGCCCCAAGGCGTTGATCAGGCCCGCCTCTTCCGGCGGCGCGCCGGCCATGTCGGCCGGATCGCCCGTCGGCAGGGCGCCTTTCTTCTCCTCAGCCTTGAGGATGTTCATCGCGCGCTTGTAGCCGGCCAGCAGGTTCTTGCCGTCGTCGGTCCCGAGGAAGGCGTCCAGCGCGTTCACCCGTGAGACGATCCGCACCAGGTCGTCGTCCCCCAGCGCGAACACCGCATCCACCAGGTCCGGCCGCTGGCCCTGATCGCGCAGCAGCACCTTCAGCCGGTCGGCGAAGAAGGCGAGCAGTTCGTCGGAAACGAAGGTCCGCAAGGGCAGCCGTGTCCGAGTCTGCAGGATGATGCGGATCACCCCCAGCGCCGCGCGCCTAAGCGCGAACGGGTCGCGTGAACCGGTCGGCTTCTCGTCGATGGCGAAGAAGCTGACCAGGGTGTCGAGCTTGTCGGCCAGGGCCACGGTGGCGCCCACCGCCTGCACCGGCACGTCGTCGGTCGGTCCCTGCGGCCGGTAGTGGCTGCGGATCGCATCGGCGATCTCGGGGTCCAGGCGTTCCTTGTCGGCGTAGTAGCCGCCCATCACGCCCTGCAGTTCCGGGAACTCCCCCACCATCCCGGTGACCAGATCGGCCTTGCAGAGCCGCGCGGCCTCGATGGCGTTGGCCTTGGTCTCGGCGTCGTCACGCACATAGGGCGCGAGTTCGCCCGCCAGCGCCGCGATCCGCTCCACCCGCTCGTACATGGTGCCGAGCTTGGCGTGGAAGGTGACGCCCTTCAGGCTCTCCAGCCGGTCGGCCAGCTTCGTCTTGCGGTCCTCGTCCCAGAAGAACCGGGCGTCGCTGAGCCGCGCCGACAGCACCTTGGCGTTGCCGGCCGCGATCGCCTTGCCCCCGTCCGCCGCCTCGATGTTGGCCACCGTCACGAAATGCGGAACCAGGAAGCCCGTCTGCGGGTCGCGCACCGCGAAATACTTCTGGTGCGTGCGCATGGAGGTGCGGATCACCTCCGGCGGCAGGTCCAGGAAGTCCGGGTCCATGTCGCCCAGCACCGGCGATGGCCATTCGGCCAGCCCCGCCACCTCGGCCAGCAGCCCCTCGTCCTCGACTAGTTCGAAATTACGCGCGAAACAGAGCGTGCGCGCCGCGTCCATGATCCGCTCCTTCCGCTCCTCCGGATCGAGCACCACGAAATGCCGCGCCAGGCCGTCGGCGTATTCGTCGAAGTCACGGGCCTTGAACGGCTGGGCAGAGCCCATGAACCGGTGCCCCTCGGACGTATCCCCGCTCTCGATCCCGTCGATGGAGAACGGCACGACCTCGCCGTCGAAGACGCACAGGATGCGCTTGAGCGGCCGCACCCACTTGAGCGTCCCCCGCCCCCAGGTCATCGACTTGGGCCACGGGAAATTCCGCACGATCCCGTCCACCATCTCCGCCACGATCTCGGCGGTGGGCCGGCCGGCCTTGTGGATATGGGCGTAGTAGAGCCCGTCCTTCTCCACCAGCTTCTCGCGCGTCAGCCCGGTCGAGCGCAGGAACCCCTCGATGGCCTGGTCAGGCGAGCCCACGCGCGGCCCCTTGCGCTCCTCGTGCCGGTCGCCCTGCGCCGCCGGCAGCCCTTCCGCCACCAGCGTCAGCCGCCGGGGCCCCGAGAACGTCTTCAGCGCCTCCGGCAGCAGCCCCTCGGCCGCCAGCCGATCCCGCGCCATCCGCTCAAGATCCTTCGCCGCCTGCGCCTGCATGCGCGCGGGAATCTCTTCGGAGAACAGTTCGAGAAGCAGTTGAGGCATGACTAGGCGGCCTTACCCGATATCGACCAGGTCGCGAATTCCGAGATCCTCACCCGCCTGCGGGGGAGGTGGATCGACGCCGTAGAGCGGCGAGACGGAGGGGGCGTTGCCGGCGCACCGCGGTCGCAGCGCCCCCTCCACCACTGCGTGGTCCCCCTCCCCCGCCTCGCGGGGGAGGGGCAATGGGCTGTGGGCTCGAACATCACCCGTTCCCGCCTTCGTTCGCCACCCAGGCCTCGGCGCACATCTTGGTCAGGTCGCGGATGCGGCCGATGTAGCTCTGGCGTTCGGCCACCGCGATGGCCCCGCGCGCGTCCATCAGGTTGAACAGGTGGCTGGCCTTCAGCACGTGGTCGTAGGCCGGCAGGACGGTCGCCTGCCCCTGCGGACCCCGGCCCTGCAACAGGCGCGGGACCTGGCGCTCCATGTCCTCGAATTGGCCCTTCAGCACGTCCACGTCATAGAGGTGGAAGTTGGCCTCCGACTGCTGGCGCTCGTTCTCCAGGAACACCTCGCCATAGGTCATCGGCGCCGGCCCGTCGGGATCGTTGAACGCCAGCTTGGTGAAGTGGTCCACGCCCTGCAGGTACATGGCCAGCCGCTCCAGCCCATAGGTCAGCTCGCCCGCCACCGGGAACACGTCCAGCCCGCCCACCTGCTGGAAGTAGGTGTACTGGGTCACCTCCATCCCGTCGCACCAGACCTCCCAGCCCAGGCCCCAGGCCCCGACCGTGGGGTTCTCCCAGTCGTCCTCGACGAATCGGATGTCGTGCAGGCGCGCGTCCAGCCCGATGGCCTCCAGCGACCCCAGGTAGAGGTCCTGCAGGTTGTCGGGGTTCGGCTTCAGGATCACCTGGTACTGGTAGTAGTGCTGCAGCCGGTTGGGGTTCTCGCCATAGCGCCCGTCGGCCGGCCGCCGCGAGGGCTGCACATAGGCCGCCCGCCAGGGCTTGGGGCCAAGCGCCCGCAGCACGGTGGCCGGATGCAGGGTGCCTGCCCCCACCTCCACGTCATGCGGCTGCAGGATCACGCAGCCCTGCGCGCTCCAATAGTCGTGCAGCTTCAGGATCAGGCCCTGAAACGATAGCGGCTTGTCGGACATGGGTGGGGGCTGTTCGCAGGCGCAAAAAAAGTCGGCGGACCATAGGGCCCGCCGACCTTTGCTTCAAGCCGCACCCGGGGGAGAAGCGGGCTCGAAGTAAACTGGACCGCTTAGTTGCCCTTGGCGGGCGTCCGCTTGCCGGCGTGCGACATCGGCTGGCCGTACTTGGCGCGGTTCTCCGCGGTGTCCGGAACCGGGCCGTTGGTCAGCGTGCTGCTGGTCACCGACGTGCCGGTGGCGTTGTCGGTGGCGGTCACCGAGGTCGAGGCCGCCACGCCCGTCGAGGCGTTGGTTTCGGTGGTCGTCGTCATCGTGGTCGACGGCGTGGTCGTCGTGGTCGTCGTGGAGCCGTCGGCCGGATTGACGGCGGTCGTCGCGGTCGATTGGGCCAGGGCCGCGCCGCTCATCAGAGCGGTCGCAGCCACGGCGGTGAGCAGATGCTTGAGCTTCATGGTCTGCGAACTCCTGTGATCTCGCAGACCTAGAAAGCCTCACCGCGCCTTTGGTTTCATTTCTTCTTGGCGGCGGGCTTGGCCTTGGGCTTGGCCGGCGCCGCGGCCGGCGCGGGCTCGGGGGTCGGCTCGGCGACGGGCTCCGGCAGGGTCGCCGGGACCGAGCCCGCGATCAGCACATGGTCCACCACGTGGATGGTGCCGTTGGCGGTGTTCACGTCGGCCTGGACGATCGTGGCGTTGTCGGCCTTGAAGCCGCCCTCGGCCCCGCCGTCCAGGATGATCTGGTCGCCCGCGCCCGACGGCCAGGGTCCGCGCGTGCCCTTGATCTTCGCCCCGTCCACCTTGGCGTTGATGATGTGGTGCAGCAGCAGCTTCTGCAGCGCCGTCTTGTCGGCCATCAGGGCGTCGAGCTGGCCCGGCGGCAGGGCGGCGAAGGCCGCGTTGGTCGGCGCGAACACCGTCATGCCGGGCCTGGTCTGCAGCATCCCCGCCAGGTTCACCGTGTCCAGCGCCTTCACGAAGGTCGTGAAGTCCGGCGACTGGCGAAGCGTGGCGGTGGTGTCCCCGTTGGGCGCCAGCTTGGCCGTGGGCATGGCCATGGGGGCCGGCGCCGCGGGCGCCATGGCCGGCGCGGCCGGGGCTTGCGCTTGGACTTGGGTGGACAGGCCGGTCAGCAGCGCGAGGGCGGCGGCGGCGGTCAGAAGGCGGTGGATCGGCATCAGGTCCTCAAATGGGGTGCGGCGACCTCACCCGAATGCGCGGGAGGTCCCGCGCGTTGCAGGATTAAGGCGGCGCGAACGTCAGCCCGTTCGCGGCGCGCCGGTCAAGACTGGACGGCCCATTCGCCCAAAATTGAGGCGTCCTGCTTCAAGTAACGCACAAGGATTGGGCGCCCATCCGGTTCTTCCCCGACGGCGCCCCGCCGCCGGCCCGCTCAGCGGCGCGGCGCCGATAGCGTCATTCGACCGCTGCGACAGGGGGATGGGGACATCCGTGGCGGTTGAACAATGCAACCTACGACGGGCCGGCTCACCCTCAAGAGCCGCGCAGGAGCGAGCGGATGAAACTGATCATGGCGATCGTCAAACCCTTCAAGCTGGACGACGTGCGCGAAGCGCTCGTCGCCGCCGGCGTCGAAGGCCTGACGGTCTCGGAAGTCAAAGGCTACGGCCGTCAGAAGGGGCAGACGGAAATTTACCGGGGCGCAGAGTACCAGGTGAATTTCCTGCCCAAGGTTAAGCTGGAGGCGGTCGTCGACGACGCCGCCGCGGCCAAGGCCGTGGAGGCCATCAAGGCCGCCGCGGCCACGGGCAAGATCGGCGACGGGAAGATCTTCGTCCTCAACGTCGAGGACGCCGTGCGCATCCGGACCGGCGAGACCGGCGCCGCGGCGCTCTAGGCAAATCAGGGGACAACGACAATGAAGCTCAACGTATTGAAAAGGCTCGCCGGGCTGATGCTCGCGGCCGCCGTGATCGGGGGCCCGTTCGCCGGGACCGCGCTCGCGCAAGCCCCGGCGGCCGCCGCGCCGCCAGCCGCCGAGGCGCCGGCGGCGACCCCGGCTCCCGAAGCCGCCACTCCGGTCGCGGCCCCGGCCGCGGAGGCCGCTCCGGCGCCCGCCCCGGCCGAACCCGCCAAGCCCAAGCTCGACACCGGCGACACCGCCTGGATGCTCACCTCCACCGCCCTGGTGCTGATGATGACCATCCCGGGCCTGGCGCTGTTCTACGGCGGCATGGTGCGGCGCAAGAACGTCATCGCGACGGTCGCGCAGTCCTTCGCCATCACCGCCCTGGTGACCGTGCTCTGGACGGTCATCGGCTATTCCCTGTCCTTCACCTCCAACCCTGACACCACCCTGAACAAATACATCGGCGGCGTTGGCGCGCTGCTCATGCACGGGGTGACCAACGACACCGTCAACAGCCTCGCGGGGACCATCCCCGAGACGGTGTTCATGATGTTCCAGATGACCTTCGCGATCATCACGCCCGCCCTCATCGCCGGCGCCTTCGCCGAGCGGATGAAGTTCTCGGCCCTGATGCTGTTCATCACCCTGTGGTCGCTGGTGGTCTACGCGCCGATCGCCCACGCGGTCTGGGGCGGCGGCTTCCTCGGCAGCCTGGGCGTCCTCGACTTCGCCGGCGGCACGGTCGTTCACATCAACGCCGGTGTCGCCGGCCTGATGTGCGCCCTCGTCCTCGGCAAGCGCAAGGGCTACGGGACCGACAACATGGCCCCGCACAACCTGGTCTTCACGATGATCGGGGCGAGCCTGCTGTGGGTCGGCTGGTTCGGCTTCAACGCCGGCTCGGCCGTGGCATCCAACGCCCTGGCCGGCGCGGCCATGCTCAACACCCAGGCGGCCACCGCCGCCGCGGCGTTGACCTGGATGGTCATCGAGTGGGTGGAACGCAAGAAGCCCGGCATGCTCGGCCTGGCCTCCGGCGCCGTCGCGGGCCTCGTGGCGATCACGCCGGCCTCCGGCTTCGTCAACCCGACCGGCGCGCTCATCGTGGGCATCGCCGGCGCGGCGGCGGCCTATGCCGGCGCGGTGTGGCTCAAGCGCCTGCTGAAGTACGACGACAGCCTCGACGCCTTCGGCGTGCACGGCATCGCCGGCATCACCGGCGCCCTGCTGACCGGTCTCCTCGCCGACCCCGCGATCAACGCGCTCGGCAAGGACGCCAGCCTGATGAAACAGGTCATCGGTGTCGGCGCGACCATCATCTGGTCGGGCCTGGCCACCCTGGTCATCCTCTACATCTGCAAGTTCACGACCGGCCTCAGGGTTTCGGAAGAGGGCGAAGTGGAAGGCCTGGACCTCGCGCTGCACGGCGAAGCCCTGCACGAGTAGTCCCTGGTCTCAGTCGATCACGGAACGGGGGTCCTTCGGGGCCCCCGTTTTCGTTTGTCCGCCCCAGGCTGGTGGATCACCAGCGGCTAGAGCGCGTCAGGGTGAAGTGGATACCGGTTCACCCGTCCGACGCGCTCTAAACCTTTGAAGATAGACCCTTTTCATCCTGTTCAAGTGATTCCACTTGAACCGAAAAGGCTCTAGTCGGGCCAGGGGCCGCCCAGGCGGCAGCGCTTGACCCACCAGTGGGGGGCCATCGCCTCCAGCCGCTCGGCCAGGCTCTCGGCCTCGATGTCGCTGGCGCACAGCGCGAAACAGGTGCCGCCCGAGCCCGACACCCGGGCGATCAGGCTCTCGGGCTCGCCGGCCAAGGTCTCCAGGACCGCGCCCACCTCTGGAGCGACGGCGATAGCCGCCGCCTCGAGGTCGTTCCGCTGGGCCTGCAGCCAGCCGGCCAGTTCCTCAGGCGTCTCGAAGGCGTCCGGCGCCCGCGGCGGCGCGACGTCACCGAACCGGCCGGCCTGGTCGAACAGCCCATAGACCCGGGCCGTCGAGACCGGCGTCCCGGGGTTGACCAGCACCGCGTCCAGCACCGGCAGGCCGGGCGCCGGGCTCAGCCGCTCGCCTCGCCCCTCGGCGGTCACCGGCCGGCCCCACAGGCATGCCGCCCCGTCCGCGCCCAGGCTGGCGGCCACGGCCTCCAGGCCCGCGTCGTCGATGTTCAGCCCCATGGCCTGGCGCAACAGGCGCAGCGTGGCGCCCGCGTCGCTGGACCCGCCGCCCAGGCCCGAGGCCACGGGAAGGCGCTTGTCGAGGGAAAGGCCGATCGGCGCCACCGGCCGGCGGGCGCCGGCGATCAGCGCCCGGGCGGCGCGCAGCACCAGGTTGTCGCCGCCGCCGTCCAGGTCGCGCGCGAAGGGTCCGCGCACCTCCAGGCCGAGCGCGTCGGCGCCCTGCGCCCGCACGGTGTCGCCAAAATCGGCGAAGGCCATCAGGCTGCAGATCGGGTGGTAGCCGCCCTCGCCCGGCGGCCCCACGTGCAGGTAGAGGTTGACCTTGGCCGGCGCGAAAGCGGCCTCAACCACCCTACTTCCCCGCCACCTTCGGGGCCGGTCCGTTGTTGGGCCCCAGGCCCGAGGCGAGCTTGGCCTCGGCGCTCGCCCGGATCTTGTCGTCGGGCTTGAGCGTCAGCACGCGGCGCCACTGGAACTGCGCCTCGTCCCGGCGGCCCACCTGCCAGTAGGCGTCGCCCAGGTGGTTGTTGATTTCCGGGTCGCCGGCGTCGAGCTCGACAGCCTGCTCAAGCCGCTCCACGGCCTGCTTGTACTGGCCCAGCCGGTAGTGCGCCCAGCCCAGCGAATCGACCATGGCGCCGGAGCGTGGATTGGCGGCCACCGCCTTCTCCACCATGGCCATGGCCTCGGGCAGCCGCTCGCCCCGGTCGATCAGCGAATAGCCAAGATAGTTCAGCAGTTCCGGCTCCTCGGGCTGGGCCTTCAGCGCCGCGCCCAGGTCGGCCTGCGCCTCGGTCCAGCGGCCCATCCGCTCATAGGCCACGCCGCGCGCATAGAGCAGGCGCCAGTCCGGCGTCTTGTCCTCGTTGAGCAGGCCCGTGAGGATTTCGGCGGCCTCGCCATATTCGTCGTTGGAGCGCAGCAGGTCGGCCAGCGTCAGCCGCGCGTCCGACGAGCCGGAGGCCGCCGCCGCGCGGGCCAGCTTCAGCGCGGTGACCTTGTCGTCGGCCGCCTGGTAGGTCCAGGCGAGCTTCGACTGGGCGGTCGAATACTCCAGGGAGCCGGGCTTGGGATGCGAATAGGCCGCCCGCGCGGCGTCGGTGTCGCCGCCAGCCTGCATCAGGTCGCCGACCATCACCCAGGCCTCGTCCCGGCCGGGATCCAGCCTCAGCACCAGCCGCAGATAGGCCAGCGCCACCTGGGCCTGCTTGGCCTGGATCATGCTGGCCGAGGGGCCGATCAGCGCCTGCGCGGCGCCTTCGCGCAACGTCGGCTGGGCCGGCGGCGTCTTGCCCGCCTGCGCCCTGGCCTTGGCCGCCTTCACCGCCAGGCTGGATGGCTCCTTGGCCAGCGAGGTCTCGTAGAGCGCCAGCGCATCGACCCTGCGGCCCCTTCGCTCCAGGAACTCGCCATAGGCGCTCACCGCCATCTCGGTGGGATCGGGCAGGCTGGTCAGCGCCTTGAAGTCGGTCTCGGCCTCGTCGTAGCGCTTGGCGCGCTCGAACAGCGCCCCCTGGCCCAGCTGACCGAAATACTCGACCAGCCGGTCGCCACGGACCTGCGGCCGCACCAACGAGCCGTCCACGTCGCCGGCCGCCGCCGCCGCCCAGGGGGCCAGCAGGCTGGCCGCCGGGCGGTGCGGGAAGGCGATGGCGTCGCCCGCCAGCATCGTGCGCGCCGTCTTGCCGTCCCCGTCCGCCAGGGCCTCCACCGCGACCACCAGCTTGCCCAGCCGCTTGGCGGCTTCCGACGCTTGGTCCCCGCTCGGCGCCAGGGCCGCGGCGCGGTCGATGTCGCCGGCCAGCAGCGCCGAGGTGAAGGCGCGCTCGACGACCAGCGGCTCGCCGCTGGCCTGGGTCTCGGTCTGGGCGCGGGCCAGGTCGAAGTAACGCGCCGCCTCCCCGCTCTTGCCGTCGTTCAGCGCCGCCTCTCCGGCCAGGAACATGCCGTAGGGCGAAGACCCCTGGGCCACGTCCACGCCGCCATAGACTTTCCCCTTCTCGACACCGGTGCTCGCGCAGGCGGCGAGCAGGACGAGCGGGGCGACGGCGGCGAGCAGGTGTAGGCGCATGGGGGGACCTTCGGGCCTAACCGCGGCGGCGGCAAGGCGCCCAACCCTCACATGTTGGGATAGTTCGGCCCGTCCCCGCCCTGCGGCGTCGTCCAGACGATGTTCTGCGACGGATCCTTGATGTCGCAGGTCTTGCAGTGGACGCAGTTCTGGAAGTTGATCTGGAACTTCGGGTTCTGGCCGGCGTCGTCGTAGAGCACCTCATAGACCCCCGCCGGACAGAACAGCCGGGCCGGCTCGCCATATTTCGGCAGGTTCACCCCGATCGGCACCGAGGGGTCCTTCAGCGTCAGGTGGGCCGGCTGGTTCTCGTCGTGGTTGGTGTTCGAGATGAACACGCTCGAGAGCTTGTCGAAGCTCAGCACCCCGTCCGGCTTCGGATAGACGATGGGTTTGTAGTCCTTGGCCAGGCCCGTGGCCTCCGCGTCCGTCTTGCCGTGCTTCATGGTGCCGAAGAACGAGAAGCCGTTCAGCCGGGTGGTGAACATCTCCAGCACCCCCAGCGCATTGCCGAAGATGGTGCCGTACTTCGACCACAGCGGCTTCACGTTGCGGACCGTGTGCAGCTCCTTGTGGATGCGCGAGGCCTTGTAAGCCGCCTCGTATTCCACCAGCTCGTCGCCGGCTCGGCCGGCCTGGATCGCGTCGAACGCCGCCTTGGCCGCCAGCATGCCGCTGCCCATGGCGTTGTGGCTGCCCTTGATGCGCGGCACGTTCAGGAAGCCCGCCGAATCGCCCAGCAGCACGCCGCCGGGGAAATAGAGCTTGGGCACCGACTGGTAGCCGCCCTCGATGATCGCACGCGCGCCATAGGCGATGCGCTTGCCGCCCTCCAGGTAGCGGGCGATGGTCGGGTGGTGCTTCAGCCGCTGGAACTCGTCGAACGGCGAGAGCCAGGGGTTCTTGTAGTTCAGGTGCACCA
Source organism: Caulobacteraceae bacterium (assembly GCA_947478785.1). Classification (GTDB taxonomy): domain Bacteria; phylum Pseudomonadota; class Alphaproteobacteria; order Caulobacterales; family Caulobacteraceae; genus Phenylobacterium. The sequence goes on along the minus strand of CANJXI010000035.1, from coordinate 8,554 downwards.
CGAAGCCCAAGGCCACGTAGTTGTCCCCGAAGTGGTAGAGGAAGCTGCCGCCGCCGGTCTGATTGTCCAGCGGCCAGCCCAGGGTGTGCTGCACATAGCCCGGCACGAACACCGCGTCCGGCACCTGCCACAGCTCCTTGATGCCGATGCCGTACTTCTGCGGCTCGCAGTTGTCGTTGAGCCCGTACTTGGCCATCAGCTGCTTGGCCAGCGAGCCGCGCACGCCCTCGCCGATCATCACATACTTGCCGTGCAGCTCGATCCCCGGCTGGTAGTCGGGGCCCTTGACGCCATGGCGGTCGATGCCGAAGACGCCCGCGACCACGCCCTTCACCCCGCCCTCGGCGTTGTAGACCAGCTCGGACGCCGCCATGCCGGGATAGACCTCGACCCCCAGGCCCTCGGCCTGCTCGGCCAGCCAGCGGCAGACGTTGCCGAGGGAGGCGATGTAATTGCCGTGGTTGTGCACGTACTTCGGCATCGGCCACAGCGGGATGTCGAGGTCGCCCTGCGGACCCAGCAGGTAGAACTTGTCGCTGGTCACCGCCGTCTCCAGCGGCGCGCCCATCGCCTTCCAGTCGGGGAACAGCTCGTCGAAGCCGATCGGATCGATCACCGCGCCCGACAGGATGTGGGCGCCGACCTCGGAGCCCTTCTCGAGCACCGCGACGGTGATCTCCTGCCCACTTTCGGCGGCCAGCTGCTTAAGCCGGATCGCCGCCGACAGGCCCGACGGGCCCGCGCCGACGATGACCACATCGTACTCCATCGCTTCACGCGCTTCGGCGACGTCTTCGCTCATGAATCGATGCTCCCGTTGATCCCCACGAAGCGCGTCAGGGCGGAGGGATACCGGTCACCCCTCCGACGCGCTCCAACCGTCCAGCCGACATATCCGAAGGTCAGGTGGCGGCGGTCAAGAAAAACCCCGCGCGGCTATGATCCGAATGTGCGCCGCGATGGGTCCGCGCGTGCTAACATGCGTTATTGCGGGCTAGGCATGAGGTCGCCCGCAGCTGAGAGCCACAGCGCTCCCGCCTCACCCGGAGGCGACGCTTGTCCGTACTCACCTTGCCAGACCGCGCCGCCGTCAAGCGCGCCGTCTTCGACCGTTCGCTCTGGCTGCCCTTCCTGGCCTTCTCCATCCTGGCGGTCCTGATCGGGGTGACCTTCGCCTTCGCCGAGGGCGTGCGGCGCGACACGGCCACGGTCAGCCGCACGCTCGACATCCAGAAGCGGCTCTTGGGCGTGCTGTCGCTGATGGAGGACGCCGAGACCGGCCAGCGCGGCTTCCTGCTGACCGGCGACGCGCGCTATCTCGCCCCCTACACCCGCGCGACGCTCGCCATGCCCGGCGCGCTCGCCGGACTGGACCGGGTGATCGAGGACCCGAGGCAGCGGGCCGCGCTGCTCCGCCTGCGCGCCGCCGTCGAGGCGCGTTCGGCCAAGCTGCTCGTCGGCCTGGAGGTCCGCCGCGCCGGCGATCTGCAGACCGCCTCCCGATGGATGCTCGCCAACCAGAGCCGCGACCTGATGGACCGGGTGCGCCGTGACGTCGCCGAGATGGGCGCCGCCGAGGAGCGCCTCCTGGTCGACCGCCACCGAAACGCCGATTCGACCCTGCTGGGGCTGCGGCTCCTGATGGTCACCGGCTTCGCCATGCTGGTCCTGGTGACCGTGGTGGTCGTGCGCCAGAACGGCTCGCGGATCCGCGCGGCCCTCGGGGCGGCCCACAACCTGGCCGGGGCCAACGCCAAGCTGAAGTCCGAGGCCGACTACCGCGAGGCGGCCGAGGCCCAGGTCCGCCAGATGCAGAAGACCGAGGCGCTCGGTCAGCTCACCGGCGGCATCGCCCACGACTTCAACAACATGCTCTCCATCGTCATCGGCAACCTGGATCTGGCCCGCCGGCGGATGGACGACCCCAAGCGGGCGCGCGACCACATCGACAACGCCCTGGACGGCGCCCAGCGCGCCGCCGTGCTCACCGCCCGCCTGCTGGCCTTCGCCCGCCACCAGCCGCTCTCGCCCACCGCCTGCGACCCCAACAAGCTGGTCGGCGGCATGTCCGAACTGCTGCGCCAGACCATCGGCGAAGACACCCGGCTGGAGACCGTGCTGGCCGGCGGCGTCTGGGGCGTGTTCATCGACCCGTCGCAACTCGAGAACGCGATCCTCAATCTCTGCGTCAACGCCCGCGACGCCATGGCCGAGGGCGGCCGGCTGACCATCGACACCGCCAACGCCCACCTGGACGAGGACTACGTCTTCGACAACCCCGGGGTCTCGGTCGGCCAGTATGTGGTGATCAGCGTCACCGACACCGGCGAGGGCATGAGCGCCGAGGTCCTCGAGCGCGCCTTCGACCCCTTCTACACCACCAAGCCGGTCGGCCGGGGCACCGGGCTGGGCCTCAGCCAGGTCTATGGCTTCATGAAACAGTCGGGCGGCCACGTGAAGATCTACTCCGAGGTCGGCCGCGGCACGACCATCAGGCTCTACCTGCCCCGCTGGGATGGTGTGATCGGCTCCGCCACAAGCGCGCGGCGCGCGCCCGACCGCACCGACGCCCGGCCCGGCGAGGTCGTGCTGGTCGCCGAGGACGATCCGCGCGTGCGCGCCGTCACCGTCAGCGCGCTCGAGGAGTTCGGCTACAAGGTCATGCAGGCCGCCAGCGGCGAAGAGGCCCTGGACCTGCTCGACGGCACGGTCGACCTGCTGTTCACCGACGTGGTCATGCCCGGCATGGACGGCCCGCAGCTCGCCGAGGAAGCCGCCCGCCGCTATCCGAAGCTGAAGGTCCTGTTCACCACCGGCTACGCCCGCAACGCCGTCGTCCACAATGGCACATTGGGCGGTGGCATGGCGCTGCTCCCCAAGCCCTTCACCATCGACCAGCTGGCCGCCAAGGTCGCCGAGGTGATGCACGCCTAGGTTGGAGGTTCGATCTGATCGCAGGGTTTTCGCAACACTCAGCGGCTAAGCTTCTGCACGTCGGCCAGAATGGCCATCGGGGTTTGCCTTGTCCCAGAAGCGCGACACTCAGTACCGGAGCCTGGAATCCCTCGCCAGGACGGGCTCGACCAGCCGTGCGCTCAACCTGGTGCGGATCGGCGACGAGCAGGCCGACCAGCCGGACTACGCCGCCCAGCCCTTCTTCGCGACCCCGGTGCTCAACCGCGCGATCATCCTCAAGCACCGGCTGCGCCTCGACGAGGTGGATTCCCTCAAGCTTGGCCGGCGGCTCGCCACCAAGGTGATCATCCCCTTCGACCGCAAGAACCTGGCGATCGGCGGATCGGCGCTGTTCGTGGGCCAGAGCGGCTGGATCGACATCCTCAGCGAATATTCCGTCGGCGAGGAGGCGCTCGACCGGGACGCGCGCATGCTGGAATGCCTGGACGAGCTGCCGTCCTTCGACCCTTTCCTGCTGCGCGAGCACTTGCGCCGGCACGGTTTCCAGGTCGCCGACTGCTATTTCAGCATCGCCCCGAACGACCGCGAACACATGCAGCAATTCGTCGCCCGCGAGATCCGGAAGCTCATCCAGCTCGCCTTCAAGGACAATGGCGCCGAGGCCAACACCGCCAAGCTGGTGAAGATCCTGCTGGCCCAGAACTCCGACGAACAGCTCGAGCCGCTCCGCCTCACCCTGCGGCTGGAGGGCGACGCCTACCGCGAGGGCATCTTCTGCTGGAAGGGCTTCCTCTATTACAAATGGGTGCTGAAGACCCTGGGCGCGGCGCTCATGGACGTCGCCGCCGAGATCGAGGAGCTGACCGTCGTCGGCCCCCGGGATTCCGAGGTGTCCCAGTTTATCGCCAGCGCCCGCACCCGCCTTCGCCGCACCATCGAGGAGCGCTGCGCCGACGTGCAGGTGGTGCTTGGCCACTACGACGAGGCCTTCGACCGCCTGACCCGGCACGGCGACGCTGTGGCCTTCCGCGACTTCCTGCTGGCCGCGCCGACCCTGTTCCTCGAGCTGGGCGAGCGGGTCGGCATGATCAGCCACGTGGCCACCTTCTGGCGCTACCGCTTCCCGCCCGGCGCGGAACTGCGCACCAGCGTCGAGGACGCGCTCGACCTCCTCCACGACTTCGAAAGCGGCCTCGGCCGCCCCTCGCTATATCTCGCGGCGTAAAAGCCCTTCCCCTCGATGGGGAAGGGTTGGGATGGCGTGTACGCTCCGCGATGAAGACCGACCCACATCTGGCGCCGGCGCCAAACCCACCCATCACCCCGACGCCCTGCTCTCCCCAATCCCCAACCCTTTCCCCATCGAGGGGAAAGGGAGCGCGCACTCGCCTGCTGACAAGCCGCGCCTCACGCGCAATGACTGGGTGGATGACCGCCACCCTGCCCGCCGCCGCCGAGTCCCTGCTCGCCTTCTGGGCGGACGCCGGCGTCGACGCCATGCTGCTGGACGAGCCGGTCGACCGCATCGCCGCCGGCCGCGTCGCGCCTCCGAAACCCCCGCCCAGGCCACCCGCCCCCGCCCCGGTCGCCCGGGTCCTGCCGACCGCCGGCCCCGACGTCTCGACCGCCGTCGCCCAGGCCCGCGCGCTCGCCGCCGCCGCGCCGGACCTCGAGGCGCTGGCCGCCGCCATCGCGGGCTTCGACGGCTGTCCGCTGAAGTTCGAGGGCGCGGCCAGCCAGGCGGTGTTCTATCGCGGCGACCCCTCCGCCCCGGTCATGGTCATCGGCGAGGGTCCCGGCCAGGAGGAGGACCAGCGCGGCCAGCCCTTCGTGGGCCGCGCCGGCAAGCTGCTCGACCGGATGCTGGCCGCGGCGAACCTCACCGAACGGGTGTTCATCACCAACACCGTCTTCTGGCGCCCGCCGGGCAACCGCACCCCCACACCCGCCGAACAGGCGGTCTGCGCCCCCTTCGTCGAGCGCGCCATAGCCCTTGTCGCGCCCGCCATGCTGCTGCTGGTGGGCGGCGCTTCGGCCAAGGCGATGCTCAGGAAGGACGAGGGCATCCTGTCCCTGCGGGGCCGCTGGCACGAGTGGCGCCCATCCGACGGCGGCCCGGAACTGCCCGCCATGCCGACGCTGCACCCGGCCTTCCTGCTGCGCCAGCCCGGCGCCAAGAAGCGCGCCTGGAGCGACCTGCTGACCCTCACCGAACGCCTCGACCGCCAGGCCCGGCCCGAGTGATCGCGCATCTGCCCTGCGGCGATCCAGCACGCCGCCGTTAACCCCGTGGCGCCCGGAAAGGGTTGATACTCCCGCTGGGCCTGCCTAGCCTGCACCCTGGGACTCGAGAAAAGGACCGCGGCCAACCCCCTCCAGAAGGGCGTCGCGGATGACAACGGCATGACGCTGATGAAGCGCCTATGGGCCGGGGCCTCTGTCCTTGCCTGCTCGACCGCAATGGCCGCCGCCGCCATGGCCGGCTCGCCCCAGGCCCTGACCGCGGCCGACGCGCGCGCCTACGCCGCCGCCTTCGACGCCACCGAGCGTGGCGACTTCATCGAGGCGCAGATGGAGACCGCCGGCGTCCAGGACCAGTCGCTGGTGGGCTACCTTTCCTTCCGCCAGTTGATGCATCCCACCGCCCACAAGGCCGCCTTCGACGAACTGGCGGGCTGGCTGTCGCGGTTCCGCGACCTGCCGGTGGCCGACAAGATTTTCGCGCTGGCCGCCAAGCGCAAGCCCCCGGAGGCGCAAGGCCCCCCCGCCCCGGTCTTCACCCTGGCCGAATCGGTCGAGGCGGCGCCCGCGGCCAGCGACCGCGCCCGTCAGGCCCGCGAGGCCTTCTATGCCGGTGACGTCCGCCGGGCCCTGGCCATCGCGCCGGCCGCCGGCGACCGCTGGATCGCCGGCCTCGCCGCCTATCGGCTCAAGGCCTACGACCAGGCCCAGGCGCATTTCGGAGAGCTCGCCCGTGACGGCGCGGCCGATCCCTGGGTGCGCTCGGCCGCCGGCTACTGGGGCGCGCGCTCGGCCCAGGCCCTGGGCGACGGGGCCACAGCCACCCTGCTGCTGAAGGCCGCCGCCAGGAGCCCCGAGACCTTCTACGGCATGATCGCCGAGCGCCAGCTTCACCAGGCCGGCGCGAACACCGCCAGCCACCCGTTGTGGAACCTGGTCGGATTCATCCATAAATCCAATGATCTGGAGAAATTTGTTCAGACCGAACCGCGCGCCCACCGCGCCGCGGCGCTCGCCCAGATCGGCCGTCCCCAGGACGCCGCCCAGGAACTGCGCGCAGGCATCGCGCTGGCGACCACCGACACCGAGCGCGCCAGCTGGACCCAGCTTGCCCAGGCGCTCGGCGTGCCGATGGAGGCCGGCATCCGCGGCCCCCGCGCCATCGACCTCGACTATCCCATGCCGACGCTCGAGCCGCAGTCCGGCTTCACCGTCGACAAGGCCCTGGTTTACGCCATCGTCCGCCAGGAAAGCCGCTTCAACCCGCTGGCCGTCTCGCCGGTCGGCGCCACCGGCCTGATGCAGCTGATGCCCGAGGCCGCCGCCCGCGCGGCCGGCGACGACAAGCTGAAGGCCGACATGAGCCCGCTCTTCGAGCCCGCCTTCAACCTCAGGGTCGGCCAGGACTACCTCTCCTGGCTGATGGAGCGCGGGGTCGGCTACGACATCCTGCGCACCGTGGCGGCCTACAACGGCGGGCCGGGCGCCATCCAGAAGACCCAGCAGATGCTGGGCGACGAGGCCGACAGCCTGCTGCTGATCGAATGCCTGCCGGCGCTGGAGACCCGAAACTACGTCGAGAAGGTGATGGCCGCCGACTGGACCTATCGCAAGATGTGGGGCCAGTCCGCGCCCACCCTGGACGCGCTGGCCTCCGGCGCCCGGTTCGTCGACGCCCGCCTCGACCTAGGCGACACGCAGGGTCCGGCCACGCAGCGCGCGGCCCAGCCGCTTGAAATCGGGATGCGCTAGGGCCCGCTCCCTCTGCGTCAGCACCCCGAACGGACGGTTCAGGAACCCGCCGCCCAGCCCCGGCATCAGCGCTTCGCCGCCGCCGCCGCGCAGATGTTCGCCCAGCGCGACCAGCCAGCCCGGCTTCAGCCGGATCGACGCGGGCAAGAGCAGCAGCCGCTCCGACCGCGCCTCGGTGGCCGCCTGGTGCAGGCTGGCCGACAGCTCCGCCCCGGTCTCCTCGCGCAGCACGGCCAGGAGCTCCGGCGGCCCGCCTCCCACGATCAGCACCTCGCGCACCAGCCCATCCACCGCCGCCGAGGTCAGCGCCCCCAGCAACGCCGGCAACCGGTCCGCGGCGTCCCCCGCCTCGACGATGACTGTGAGCATGGGGGGAGAGAGCGCGAGCCGGGGCGAGGCGTCAATGAGTTCTTGTTATGTTCTCATCGCTACCCTACCTTGCCCGCGTGACCACCTTCACCCAGGAGGTCCGGGGACGCGGCGCCCGGACCAACGCCACAGGCCGCTTCGAGAGCCAGGTCCGCGAGGCCTTCGACGACGGCTGGACGCCGGACGACGTCGAGCCCACGCAGCTCACCACCACCGTCACGGCCGAGAAGGCCAAGGTGATCATCACCCGCAACGACAGCCCCGACATCGGCTTCTCGGCCTCGATCAATCCCTACCGCGGCTGCGAGCACGGCTGCATCTACTGCTACGCCCGCCCGGCCCACGCCTACATGGGCCTCTCGCCCGGCCTCGACTTCGAATCCAAGCTGTTCTTCAAGCCGGACGCCGCCCGCCTGCTGGAGCGCGAGCTCTCCAGGCCGGGCTACGTCCCCGAGGTCATCCACATCGGCGGCAACACCGATCCCTACCAGCCCCAGGAGCGCCGCCTCAGGATCACCCGCCAGGTCATCGAGGTCCTGGCCCGCTTCAACCACCCGTTCTCGATCATCACCAAGTCGGCGCTGATCCTGCGCGACCTCGACCTCATCGCCCCGATGTCTGAAAAGAATCTCGTCCGCGTGGCGATCTCCGTCACCACCCTGGACCGCAAGCTCGCCCGCTCCATGGAGCCCCGCGCCGCGACCCCCGAAAAGCGCATCGCCGCCATCAAGGCGCTCAGCGACGCCGGCGTCCCCACCGTCGTCATGTTCGCCCCCGCGATTCCCGGCCTCAACGACCACGAGATGGAGGCGGTGCTTGAACGCGCAGCCCAGGCCGGCGCGCGCGGCGCGGGCTATGTGGCCCTGCGCCTGCCCATGGAGATCAAGGACCTCTTCAAGGAATGGCTGGCGAGCGACCATCCCGACCGCGCCAGCCGCATCATGTCCCTGGTCCGCCAGATGCGCGGCGGCAAGGAATACGACGCCCAGTGGGGCAAGCGCATGAAGGGCGAGGGCCCGATCGCCGCCCTGATGTCCCGCCGCTTCGCCGTCGCCAGGGCCCGCCACGGCCTCGACCTCCGCTTCTCAGGCCTCGACCTCACTCGCTTCCGGATCCCCCCCAAGCCCGGCGACCAGATCGACCTGTTCAATAGTAATCCTCCCCCGCTCGCGGGGGAGGGGGACCGCGAAGCGGTGGAGGGGGCGGAAGCGGGCTGGGTGTCAGACGGTCGGCGCAGCGCGCGTCCTTGCCCCCTCCACCACGCTACGCGCGGTCC
>CANJXI010000034.1 GCA_947478785.1 Caulobacteraceae bacterium | reverse complement strand
GGCTTTCGCCGACGGCCATTTCCCAAGCCTCGGCTTCGTCGCCCTCGTATTCGTTCCAGACGAGCTGGTTGAGCGCGCTCTTGACCTTGGCCCGGCGCTTCTGGGTCTGGACCGTCCGCTGTTTCGCCGTGTCGTCGCGATCCTCGCGCAGGGCGCGCTGGGCGTCGCGGACGAGCTTGGCCTCCAGCGCCAGGCATTGCCGCGCCGAGCGGCCGACCTTGTGCAGGGCGCTGGCCAGCACGGCGGCGTCGGCGGGATCCTCGGCCGCGGCCTGCCGGGCGGCGAGATCGCGCGCCGAGGCCAGGCAGAGCTCGGCGAGTTCAGCCAGGACGCGGGCGTGCCGCTCGGTCATTTCCACATCGGTGTTCACGGAACAAAAGTAGAACATTTGAAGCCCGCTGTCAAGGATTTTGTGGCGGGCGCAAGGCTGACGCCTGATGCTAAGGTTCGCCGGACCCGCGCGTCAAAGGCCGGGCACGACAGTCTTGGGGAAGGACCATCGGATGCAGGAACAACTGACAATGACCCTGCCGCTGGCGCTCGCCGGCGCGGCGGACAAGCCCTGGGTTGAGACCGCGCCCGGCCAGGCCTGGTCGAAGCTGCTCTGGGCGGACCCGCAGGCGGGCGCCTGGGCGACGCTCTACTGGTGGAAGAAGGGTTACGTCGCCCAGCCGCACGTCCACCTGTCTGACGCCCACCTTTTTGTTCTCAGCGGCAAGCTGCAGGTCCGCGACGGCGTCTATGGTCCCGGCGACTACGGCTACGAGCCCAATGGCGCCGAGCACGGGGCGACCACCACCCTGGAGGATTGCACCTACTTCTTCGTCTGCAACGGTCCGCTGCGGATGAACGCCGATCCGGCGACGGGGCGTCCGGGCTACGAGGTCACCTGCGCCGACATCGTGGCAATGCACGCCAAGGCGACCGTGGGAAACGCGCCACAGACGAGCATGGCGTAGGGCCGATCTATACGGGGATGAGCGGTATTGAGTACGCGTGCTACAGCCCGGGCGGGCGTCCGATGTCCGTCAGGCGGCTGAAGGCCTGGGCCAGGCGCAGCATGCAGGGCTCGCTGTTCGGCTTGCCGATGATCTGCAGGCCCACCGGCATGCCCCGCACCAGGCCGGCGGGGATCGACAGCGCCGGCCATCCGATGAGGTTCATGAAGCCGGTGAGCGCCGTATAGGTCGCCATGTGGCCGGAGGGCTTGCCGTCCACCGTCTGCGCCCAATAGCCGTGCCATTCGCCCAGGGTCGGGGCGATGTGCTGGCTGGTCGGCGAGATGATGAAGTCCGCGTCCCGCAGCAGGGTGTCCAGGGCGCCCGCGACCTCGCCGCGAACCTCCCGCGCCCGGATGATCGTCTCGTCCGGCAGGCGGGTGTAGGAGAACATCGCCCGGTCGCTCGCCAGCGCGGCGTTGCACCAGCGCGTCGGATCGTCGAAGGCCTTGCCCATCGGCTCGATCACGGCGCCGGCGCCGCGCAGTCCCTCGGCGGCCGTCCTGACCGTGGCGATGACCTCGCCGCTTTCCTCGAAGGCGTAGGGCGCGGCGTAGCCGAAATCGTCGGTCCAGAGCAGGCGCATGCCGTCCACGCCGTCGTCCAGCCGGCCCAGGACATCGGGGGCGGCGTCGGGCAGGGCGTTGAAATCCCGCGGATCGGGACCGGCCAGGACGGAAAACAGCAGGGCGGCGTCACGGACGTCGCGGGCCAGCGGGCCTGAGGCGGCGAGGAGCTGGCTGGAGAACTCGTTCCAGGTGAGCGTCGGGACGCGGCCGCGTGTCGGCAGCAAGCCCACCAGGCCCGAATAGCTGGCGGGCAGGCGGGTCGATCCCAGGCCGTCGATGGCGACCGACACCGGGGTCAGGCCGGCGGCGACCGCGCAGGCGCTGCCGCTGCTGCTGTCGCCGCAGATCCGGCCGCGGTTCCAGGCGTTCAGCGGCTGGCGGTCCGAGTCGCCGAATTCACTGGCGGTCAGGCCCGCCACCGTGACGCCCATGATCACGGCGCCGGCGCGGCGAAGGCGCTCGGCCTCGATCCCGTCCCTGGTCGTGACGGTCTTCTCGTAGGTCTTCAGATCGTGCCAGTGCAGCCCCGCGACGGGAATGTGCTCCTTGAGGCAGACGGGGACGCCGTGCATCGGCCCGGGTTCGTCGCCCCGCAGGATGGACTGCTCGGCCTCCATGGCCTGCGCGCGGGCGGCGGCATGGTCGGTCATGCGGAACGCATGGAATTCGGGTTCGAGCGCCTCGATCCGCGCGATGCAATGCTCGGTGACCTCGACCGGCGAGATCTCGCGCGCGGCGACCAGGTCCCGGATGCGCCAGGCGGGCAGCCAGCTCAGGTCATCGCCGGCCTGGCCGGCGGCTGACGTCAAGGCGCGATCCATCTGCAATTCCTCCCCGAATATGGTCTCAGGCGGGCGTCATATTGCGGGAAGTAGGCCGCAGCCCAAAGGCCGTTGTTGTCAGAGGTCGCCGGCCCTAGGCCGCCAGCCGCCGCGCGGCGGCGTTGAGCCGCAGCGGCAGGGCCTTCGCGCCGCGCATGCCGAGGCGTTCGATCCATTCGATGCGGTCCGGGGCAGCCAGGGTCAGGTCGGGGAAGCGGGCGTAGAGGCGGGTGAGCGCGGCCTGGGTCTCGACGCGGGCGAGCTGCTGGCCCAGGCAGAAGTGGACGCCGGAACTGAACACCAGGTGCGGATTGGGGAAGCGGTCGAGGCGCAGTTCCTCGGGGTGCTCGAATTCCGCCGGGTCGGCGTTGGCGGCGGCGATGAGGGACAGGATCAGCTCGCCCCGGCGCAAGGGCTGGCCGAAGAATTCGGTGTCGCGGGCCACATAACGCGGCTTGGTGCTCTGCACCGGCGTCGTGAACCGGGCCAGTTCCTCCACCGCGCGCTCCATGCGCGAGCCCGGATCGGCCAGCAGCCAAGCCTTCTGGTCGGGGTGTTGCTCCAGGGCCCAGACGCTGTCGGAGATCAGGTGGGTGGTGGTTTCGAAGCCGGCGATCAGCAGGAGCCCGATCATCGACAGGAGTTCGCTCTCGTCCAGCCTGTCGCCCGCCTCCTCGGCATGGACCAGATCGCCGATCCGGCCGGGACGCGGATCGCGCCGGGCGGCGCCCACCTGGCCACGGATATAGTCGACCATCCTGCCCAGGGCTCCCATGGCCAGGACCATGCCGACGGCGCTCGTGACCGAAAGCGCGCGCCGGGCGAGGTCGGCGAACGCGGAGCGATCCTCGTGCGGCAGGCCAAGGAGGTCGCAGATCACCTCCAGCGGTAGACGCCGGGAGAATTCGGCGGCGAGGTCGACGGTGTCGCGCCCTTCGAACCCGTCCAGGATCCCGTCGGCGATCCGATCGATGTTCCCGCGCATGGCCAGGATGTCGCGGCGGGCGAAGGCCCCGTCGACCAGCTTGCGAAGCCGGCGGTGATCCGGCTCATCCTTCTGCAGCATGCTGTCGGCGAGCGCCTTCAGCGACCTCGGCATCCACCACTGGAAGCCGGCGACGCCCGACTTCCCGGCGTGGCGGCCTTCCTGGACGAAGAGGCTGTTGTCCTTGACCATGGCCAGCGTCGCGGCGTGGGTCGTGGTCACCCAGGCGCGGCCGAGGAACGCCACCTTGATCGGGACGACCGGCCCGGCGGCGCGCATGGCCGCGAAGGTGGGCATGGGGTCGGCCTTGAACGGTCCCGACTGGATATCGAAGGCCAGCGGCTGGTTCAGCCGATAAACGGACGTCGCGGGCGACGGGCTCATGCGAAGCGCCTTCAGGTGGGCGGCGCGCACTTCTACCGCCTCTGCGTTTACAGGGAAATCCGCCCATTTCGAGCCGCCTAACGGGTGGACGCGATCTCCGGGGAGGCGGCGGATTTTCGTAGAGTAATCAGCGATCATGTTGACGTTAACGGCAACCTCGCCCTATGGTGGACAAGCGCCAGCCATACGCCCTCAGAGAGTATCGTGCCCGACCCCCAGCCCCCGGCCCGCACCTTCTCGATCCGTCAGCTCTGTCTTGAGTTTACGTGCACGCCGCGGGCGCTGCGCTTCTATGAGGACAAGGGTCTGCTCAGCCCCGCGCGCAACGGCCAGAACCGGGTCTATTCCTACAGGGACCGCGCCCGGCTGCAGCTGATCCTGGGGGGCAAGCGGCTGGGCCTGGCGCTGGCCGAGATCCGCGAGATCCTCGACCTTTACGAGATCAACGACGGCGGCGCCCTGCAGGCGGCCGAGACCCTGCGCAAGTTCCGCGAGCGTATCGTCGACCTCGAACAGCGGAAGATCGAAATCGCCCGGCAGATCGAGGAGCTGCAGATCGGCTGCGCGGCGATGGAGCGGCGCCTGGCCGAAGCCGGGGCCGAACACGCGCCTTCGCCCCGTCCGTCGCCGAGGCGGCCTTCAAATCGGGCGCATTAGGCGCAACTCGTCGGCGTTGAAACGGGTTGGTCGTAAAGTTGCGCGACAAGACGATTACCTGGAGCGCCGATCCGAGGTCCTCGGAGCGGAGCCTGCCCTAGCGCCGGACAAGGCTTGTCCGGGCGCCCATCCGGAGCGTTCATGAGCTATCGGCCGCCTGTCCGTGATTACGCCTTCCTGTTGCGGGACGTGCTCGAGCTGGAGCGCTACGCCAACCTGCCGGCGTTCGCCGATGCGTCCATGGACACCGTCGACCAGATCATCGAGGAGGCGGCCCGGTTCACCGGCGAGGTGCTGGCGCCGCTGAACAGCGTCGGCGACACGGAAGGCTGCCGCTGGAGCCCGGATTTCACGGTGGCGACGCCCACCGGATTCAAGGATGCCTACGACCAGCTCGTGGCCGGCGGCTGGCCGGCGCTGGGCGCGGACCCGGCCTACGGCGGCCAGGGCCTGCCCTATGTGGTCAGCCTGGCGTTCTCGGAGATGTCCTCGGCGGCGAACATGGCGTTCTCCATGTATCCCGGACTGACGCACGGGGCCTATTCGGCGATCCTGGCCGGGGGCGACCAGGCGCAGAAGGACCTCTACCTGCCCAAGCTCGCGTCTTTCCAGTGGGGCGGGACCATGAACCTGACCGAGCCGCACTGCGGCACGGACCTGGGCCTGCTGCGCACCAAGGCGGTTCCGCAAGGCGACGGCAGCTACAAGATCAGCGGACAGAAGATCTGGATCTCCGGGGGCGAGCAGGACCTGACCGAGAACATCGTCCACCTGGTGCTGGCCCGGATCGAGGGCGCGCCGGCCGGCACCCGCGGCATCAGCCTGTTCATCGTGCCCAAGTTCATCCCCGACGCCGACGGAAATCCCGGCCAGCGCAACGCGGTCAAGTGCCTGGGCCTGGAGGAGAAGATGGGCATCCACGGCAACGCCACCTGCGTGATCAGCCACGAGGAGGCGACCGGCTGGCTGATCGGCGAGGAGAACCGCGGGCTCACCATCATGTTCGTGATGATGAACGAGGCCCGGCTGGGCGTCGGCATGCAGGGTATCGCCCAGGCCGAGGCCGCCTACCAGGCCGCCGCGACCTTCGCCAGGGAGCGCCTGCAGGGCCGATCGCTGACCGGGCCGAAGAACCCCGACGGCCCCGCCGACCCGATCATCGTCCACCCCGACGTCCGCCGCATGCTGATGGACTCGCGCGCCATCATCGAGGGAGGCCGCGCCTTCCTGTTCTGGACCGCGCTGCACGGCGACCTGGCGCAGGCGAGCCCCGACGAGGCGGTCCGCCAGAAGGGCCATGACTACATGGCGCTGATGACCCCGGTGCTGAAGGGCTTCCTCACCGACCGGGGATTCAGCGTCTGCTCGGACGCCATGCAGGTGCATGGCGGGGCCGGCTATACGGAACATCTCCCGGTAAGCCAGTACCTGCGCGATGTGCGGATCGCGCTGATCTACGAGGGGACCAACGGCGTCCAGGCGCTGGACCTGGTGGGCCGCAAGCTGGCGGCGGACGGCGGGCGCGGGGTGACGACGTTCTTCGCCGAGTTCGACGCCTTCGTTGCGGACAACCAGGCCGACGAGGCGCTGAAGCCGTTCACCGAGGGCCTGGCGCGGGGCAAGGCGGAGCTGCAGGAGGCGACGCTCTGGCTGATGCAGAACGGCATCGCCAACCCGGACAACGCCGGCGCCGCATCCACCGACTACATGCACCTCTTCGGCCTGGTGGCGCTGGCCTATATGTGGGGGCTGATGGCCAAGGCGGCGCAGGCGAAGATCGCCGCCGGCGCGACCGACGCGATCTACCAGGAGAAGCTGTCCGTCGGGCGCTACTACATGGCCCGGGTCCTGCCGGAGACAGCGGGGCGCCTCGCCAAGCTGAAGGCCGGCGCCGATACTCTGATGGCCCTGCCGGCCGAGGCGTTCTGAGGGAGGGAGCATCCATGGCCATCTACCGGGCGACGACCGACTGGCGCCTCCAGGAAGGCGAGGACTTCGCCAAGGGCCGCTACAGCCGGGGGCACGCGGTGGCGTTCGGCAGCGGCCAGCAGGTTGCCGGCACCGCCTCGGCCCACGTGATCGGCAACAAGTGGTCCGTGGCCGGCGCGGTCGATCCCGAGGAGATGCTCGTGGCCTCCCTGTCGGCCTGCCACATGCTGACCTTCCTCTATATCGCCGCCAAGGCCGGGTTCCTGATCACCGCCTACAGCGACGCCGCCGAAGGGCTCATGGAGACCAACGCCGAGGGGCGCACGGCGATCACCCTTGTGACGCTCAGGCCACGGATCACCTACGACGGCCCCCGGCCCACGGCGGACGAACGCGCGCACCTGCACCACCAGGCGCACGAGGAATGCTACATCGCCAATTCGGTGAAGACCGAGGTCGTCGTCGAGGAATCCGCCTAGCCGACCGGCAGGCCGTTGACCCGGCCCATCGGGCTGGCCTCCTTGAAGCCCAGCAGTTGTTTCAGGGTGTCGGATCCGAACTGGCGGACCGTCGGGTCGAGCGACAGCCACCAGTTCTCCTGCGGCAGGAAGATCGGCAGGGTGTAGTAGCCGAACACGCCGAGCCTTTGGCCGTCCGGGGTGCGGTTCGAGCCGGTCTTGTGCCACATGCGGCCTTCCATCGCGATCAGCGACCCGGCCGGCGCTTCGACCGCGACGCTCTCGGCCGACTGGTCCTCCGCCCCGCATGGCCGGTTGAGCCTGTGGCTGCCCGGCACGACGCGGGTGGCGCCGAGCGCGTCGGTGAAGTCGGTCAGGCACCAGATGATGTTGAGGCTGTGGGGCCGGTCCCAGGGCAGGGGGCTCAGGCTCTGGTCGGCGTGCAGGAACATCTCGCCGCTGCCCGGCGCGGTGATGTTGGCCGAGAGGTTCGACAGCAGCGCCGGCCAGCCGATGGTCGCCTCGACCAGGCGCAGCGCGGTGGGATGCTCGATCAGTTCGCAGAACAGCGGGCTGCGGCTGGGCAGGTTCCAGACGCGCTGGGTGCCCTGATCGGCGGCGTTGACCGTCCCGGGCCGGTGGGCCCTTCGCTCGACCTCGGCGACGTGCAGCAACTCGTCGGCGTACCGCTTGCGATCCTGGTCCGGAAGGACGCCTTCCACGATGGCCAGGCCATGCTCACGGATATAGCGCTCGGCCTGCTCCAGGTCGGCCGTTGGGGCGGGCAGGCTCTTGTGGTTCGACATCGAATTAAGTTTCCCAGATGGTCCGGGTCTTCCGGCCCGACGAGCGTCCTTGTCCCAGATCGGGACCTTATCCTAGGGCGGGTGGATCGCGAGACAAGACGGGGCGTTGAATCCGGAACGCGACAGGCCGCTGCTGGCCACCTCTAAACCAACGCCCCCGATCGCCCCATATACCGCAAGCCCCATCTCCCAAGGAGCCTACCATGCGCGTTGGCGTGCCCCGTGAGATCAAGCCGGACGAATATCGTGTCGGGCTCACGCCCACCGCGGTGCGCGAGTATGTCAGCCACGGCCACCAGGTGACGGTGGAGGCCGGCGCGGGAGCCGGCGCGGGCTACGCCGACAAGGACTACCAGCGGGCCGGGGCCGCCATCGTCCCGGACGCCCAGGCGGTGTTCGAGGCCGCCGAGCTGATCGTCAAGGTGAAGGAGCCGCAAGCCGCCGAATGGGCCAGGCTGACCTCGCGCCACATCCTGTTCACCTACCTGCACCTGGCGCCGGACCCGGCCCAGGCCGAGGGCCTGCTGGCGTCGGGCTGCGCGGCCATCGCCTATGAGACGGTGACCGACGACCATGGCGGCCTGCCCCTGCTGGCCCCGATGTCCGAGGTGGCCGGCCGCATCGCCGTCTTCTCGGCCGGCGAGACCCTGCTCAAGCACAACGGCGGCATGGGCCTGCTGCTCTCGGGCGTGCCCGGTGTGCCGCCGGCGCGGATCGTGGTGCTGGGCGGTGGGGTGGTCGGCATGAACGCCGCCCGGATGGCGGCGGGCCTGGGCGCCGAGGTGGTGATCGTCGAGCGTTCGATCCCGCGCATGCGCGAACTCGACAACATGTTCCAGGGCCGCATCCTCACCCGCTACTCCACGGCCGACGCGGTGGACGAGGAGGTGCTGAAGGCCGACGTGGTGATCGGCGCGGTGCTGACCGCCGGGGCCTCGGCCCCCAAGCTCGTGCGGCGCGAGCACCTGAAGCGGATGAAGCCGGGCTCGGTGCTGGTGGACGTCTCCATCGACCAGGGCGGCTGTTTCGAGACCTCCCGGCCGACCACCCACGCCGATCCGACCTACACCGTCGATGGCGTCGTCCACTACTGCGTGGCCAACATGCCGGGGGCCGCGCCGCGCACCTCGTCGGAAGCCCTGGTCCACGCCACCCTGGGGTTCGGCCTGCAGCTCGCCGACCGGGGCCTGGACGCGCTCAAGACCAACCGCCACCTCGCCCACGGCCTGAACATCCTGGCCGGCCAACTCACCCACCCCGCCGTCGCCGAGGCGCTGGGCAAGCCCTTCGCCGATCCCTACGGCGTCTGGGGATAGGGCGCGCGTAAGCACGAAGTCTGGCCACGGCGACCCAAGGGTCGCAGCGCGCTTGAAATGCTCCGGCAACCCGTTATGCAGCCAAGGTACATAACGGGGCGGATGAAGCTATGTCGAAGCGATGGGGACTGACAGTCGCATGGAGTCTTCTGGCCGGTTGCGCGCTGGCCGCCACCGACGCAACCGGCGCCAAGGCGGCGGCAGAGGTCTCGGTCGAGCCCGTTATCGTCACGGCGCGGCTGCGCGAGGAGGACGCCCAGGACGTGCCGGGCGCTCTGAGCGTGGTCGGCGAGGAGCTGCTCAAGGTGACCCGCACCGACAACGTGGCCCAGGTCACACAGCTGGCGCCAAGCGTGAACTATTCCTCGCCCAACCCGCGCAACACCTCGCTGACCATCCGGGGCCTTGGGTCCAGCGTGGTGGCCATCGCGCAATCCAACGACGGACTGGAGCCTGGCGTCGGATTCTATGTGGACCAAGTCTACCACGCCCGCCCCGCGACGGCGGCGTTCGACTTCCTGGACGTGGAGCGTGTGGAGATCCTGCGGGGGCCGCAGGGGACGCTGTTCGGCAAGAACACCACCGCCGGCGCGATCAACATTTCCACGAGGGCGCCGGCCTTCAAATTCGAGGCCCGGGGCGAGGTGTCCTACGGCAACCTCAACTATCGCCAGGGCAAGTTTTCGGTATCCGGCCCTCTATGGGGCGACGTCCTCGCGGGAAGCCTTTCGGTATTCGCCACCAAGCGCGACGGCGTGCTGCGGAACGTGACGACCGGCGCTCATCCCAACAACATCGACAACCGGGCCATCCACGCCCAAGTGCTGTTCAAGCCGAGCGACTCCTTCAGCCTGCGGCTCTCGGCGGATGACGCGTCGATCAATTCGTTCTGCTGCACCCAGGTCTACGTCCGGGTGGGGACGACCCTCAAACCCGCCGCGCGGCAGTTCCCTGCCCTGGCGGCCGGCGCGAACTATACGCCGCCCAGCCTCAACCCTTATGACCGGCTCACCGACATCGACGCGCCACTGGCTGTGAACACCGACGACGCCGGATATTCAGCGGTCGCCAACTGGAACCTGGGAAGAGCCACCCTGACGTCCGTCACCGCGTGGCGGTGGTGGAACTGGGACGCCGCCAACGACCGCGACTACACCAGCCAGCGCGTGCAGCTGCTGCAGCACATTCCCTCGCGCCAGGACCAGTACAGTCAGGAACTGCGGATCGCCTCCAACGGTCGCCAGACCGTGGAGTACGTGGCCGGCGTCTACTGGTTCTCCCAAACCATCAAGGGGGAGCCGATCACCGGCTACGGCCCTGACGCCGCCTACTGGCTGCTCGGCGCGCCGCCGGCCATTCCGGCCAACCTGCTCAATGGCTACACCCAGGACGGCGCCACGCGCTTCCATAGCGCCAGCTACGCGGCCTTCGGCGAGGTCACCTGGCGGATCACCGATGCGTTCAACATCACCGGTGGACTGCGCTACACCCGCGAGACGAAGAACGGCCAGTACGCCACCACGGTGTCCGGCGGCGCGCCCGCCACCGGGGCGCTGCTCAACAGCAAGCTCTCCATCCTGCGGCCACAGTCCTATTCGGCGCGCGACACCGACAACAGCATCTCCGGGCGCGCGGTCGCCGCCTACGACATCACCGCTGGCGTGATGGCCTATGCGAGTTACGCCCGGGCCCACAAATCGGGCGGGATCAACATGTCCGGCCTGCCGCTGGATGCGGCCAACAACCCCGTTCTGACCCTGGCGGTGATCCGACCGGAGAAGGACACCACCTACGAAGCCGGCGTGAAGTCCAGGCTTCTGGACGGCCGGCTGGTGGTGAACCTGGGGGTCTTCAACACTACGATCCGGGACTTCCAGACCAACGTGGTCGATAGCGCGCCGGGCGCGCTGCGCGGCTACCTCGCCAACATCGAGAAGGTACGGGTGCGGGGCGTCGAACTCGACAGCAATTTCGTCCTGAACGAACACCTGTCCGGGCGCTTTTCGATGGCGCGCACGGAGGGTAAATACCTCTCATACCGGAACGGTCCCTGCCCGCTGGAGCGGATCGGGTCGGCCACCACGGTCTGCGACCTGACAGGCCGGGGACTTTCCAACCTCCCGAAATTCGTCTGGTCGGCCGGCGGGGAATACCGCCAGCCCGTGACAGCCGGCCTCTCCGGCGAGGCCTATCTGCACGGCGAATTCGCCGCCCGCACCCGGGCATTTGGCGACCCCACCGATTCCAAATACACGGTGATAGATGGCTATCGGGTGGTGAACGCCAGCCTCGGGTTCCGCGACGCGCGCGGATGGGAGGTTTCCGTCTGGGTCCGCAACCTGTTCGACAAGGATTATATTCAGAACCTGACCGTCCAGGCCGGCAACTCGGGGCTGGTGGTTGGCACGCCAAGCGATCCGCGCACCTTCGGCCTTACCTTGAGCGCTCGCTACTGAGGACGGCGGCACGGCGGCGCTTGCGCCGCTTCGAGGTTTGTTGCCCGGCCTGTGGCGCTATCGCAGGTGGTTGTCGGGGCGCCGCCGCGGGGTCACAATCCTCCCAAAGCCGCCAATTCCGGGAGGAGACCCACCATGTGCGATGACGAGATCCATGTCGGACGCGTCCAGGACCCGACCTTTTCGCGCCGGACCTTCGGCCTCATGACCGTGGCCGCCGCCGGCGCGGCCACCGGCGCCTACGCCGCCGACGTGGTGGAGAAGGACGTCGCGGTGAAGACCCCCGATGGTGTCGCGGACTCCGCG
This sequence comes from Caulobacteraceae bacterium, assembly GCA_947478785.1. Classification (GTDB taxonomy): domain Bacteria; phylum Pseudomonadota; class Alphaproteobacteria; order Caulobacterales; family Caulobacteraceae; genus Phenylobacterium. Next base: position 25,446 of record CANJXI010000034.1, on the reverse strand, counting down.
CTGATCTATCCGTCCGGCAAGGGAACGTGGCCGGCCGTGGTGATCTGGCCGGACATCTTCGGGCTTCGGCCGGTGATGCGCGAAATGGGCCGCAGGCTGGCGGCCCAGGGCTATGTGGTGCTGGTCCCCAATCCCTTCTATCGCTCGGCGAAGGCCCCGGTGGTTCCGGCCGACTTCGACTTCAGCAAGCCCGAGAGCCGCGCGGTGCTGATGGGCATGCGGGGCGCCATGTCCAACGACGGCATCGACCGCGACGCGGCCGCCTATGTGGCCTTCCTGGACGCCCAGCCGCAGACCGACCGCAAGAAGAAGGTCGGCGTGCAGGGGTATTGCATGGGCGGGCCGCTGTCCTTCCGCACCGCCGCGGCCGCGCCCGGCCGGATCGGCGCGGTCGCCACCTTCCACGGCGGCGGCCTGACCACCAAGGACCCGTCCAGCCCACACCTGCTGGTCGCCAGGACCAGGGCCGCCTATCTGGTGGCGATCGCCAAGAACGACGACGCCAACCAGCCGGAGTCCAAGGATATCCTCAAGGCGACCTTCGCCGAGGCCAAGCGCCCGGCGGTCGTCGAGGTCTACGCCGGGAACCATGGCTGGTGCGTCAAGGGCAGCGCCGTCTACAACGAGGCCGAGGCCGAACGCGCCTGGTCCGCGCTGACCCAGCTCTACAAGAAGAACCTCGCCTAGGTATCGAGCGTCTCGCCCGCGCGGCCGAAAGGGCCGGGCGGCCCGACCTGTCGGCGCCACGACGGCGAGGCCTGCGCGCGCGGACCCATGGCCGCAGGCTCGGCGTCATCTTGGCGCCACCTAAGTCGGGAACCCGACAGAATAATTTCAAGCCTGATCAGTCTACCTAGCTGACTTATTCGACCGCCAAGCCATTTCCAGAAGGAAAAATTCATCTGAGAGGAGAATATAGTCGATAAAAGCTCAAATTTTATGCGGATTAGTACAAATCTTGCTTGTCCCAGGGTTAATTTGAATTAACGGTTCGCTCGCAAAATTTGTAATTTTTCGAGTGGGGCTGAGTACATGAACAATAGAACGATGTTTTCCGGATTCGCGGCGACGGTCGCCGCCGGCCTGATGGCCGCTGTCGTGGCCTCTCCGGCTTCGGCGACCCAATATGACGCTAACATCGCGACGCCGCCGGGTGTCTATTTCGGCGCCGGCAACAACAACGGCCACTTCACCATCGAGACCTTCGGGACCGATGGCGAACTGGCGCTCCGCGGGCACCAGCGTTACCAAGACACCACGACGCCCACCGGCAACACCTACACCGTGGCGCTCGGCCAGCAGGCCAGCTTCGATTTCTCCTTCAACCCGTTCACGACGTCGATCGACGGCCTGGCCGGCCTTCTGACCATCACGAACCTCCGCACGGGCGGCACGGCGTCCTACGACCCGTTCAACGTCCTGTTCGGCAACGACCATCCGGTCGTCGGCTCGCCGGCGGCGCAGAACAGCGAATACCTGGGCTTCGGCTTCCTCAACGGCAGCGTGCTCGGCAACATCAATTACAACGCCAACATCGACACCACCTACCGCGTCGCCTTCACCGTCAGCGGAACGAACTTCGCGACGGTGACCGACAGCATCAACATCCAGCAAGGGGCCGGCGGCGTTCCCGAGCCCGCGACCTGGGGCCTGATGATCATGGGCTTCGGCGGCATCGGAGCGCTGCTGCGCCGCAACCGCCGGGCGGCAGCCTTCGCCGGATAGCCTTTCAAGCGACCTCTGAGAGAAAGACCGCCTCCGGGCGGTCTTTTTTTGCAGTTTTTCGGCGACCGGGGCATAAGCGCGCCCGAAGGCGGTCCCCCAGCGATGGGGGCCAAGAGGGAACCGGGGTGAAAATCCCCGGCTGTGCCCGCAACTGTAAGCGGCGAGGGTCGCGTCCGTTTCTCCTTGTGAAAGAGGAGATGGCCACTGGGAAACCGGGAAGGCCGGGGCGCGGTCCGCTGACCCGCAAGCCAGGAGACCTGCCGTCTTCTTCCGTCGCTCGTCCGCGGTCCGGGATCAGGCCAAGGACCGGCAGAGCCTGAACCGCTCAGCCGTCGCAGCGACTCCGAAGACGGAGTCTGACCGACCATGCGTGCCTTCATCCTGACCACCGCCGCGCTCGCCGCGCTGGCGCCCGCGGCCCGTGCCGAAACCCCCCTCAGCGAGATGGTGATCACCGCCACCCGCCTGCCCAGCGCGCCGGAGCTGATCACCGGCGCCCACGTCATCGACCGCGCCGAGATCGAGGCCCGCGGCGCCCCCTTCGCCACGGATCTGCTCTCCACCATCCCCGGCGTCTCCATCGCCCGCACCGGGGCGTTCGGCGGGACGGCGGCGATCCGCATCCGGGGGGCGACCCCCGACAAGACCCTGGTGCTGATCGACGGCGTGCCGGTCGACGACCCCTCCGACCCCAACGGCGCCTACGACCCGTCCTCGCTGCAGTCCGCCGACCTGGAGCGCATCGAGGTGCTGTCCGGGCCGCAGAGTTCGCTCTGGGGCTCCGAGGCGATCGGCGGGGTGGTCAGCTTCACCACCCGCGAGGTCGAGGGGCTGAGCGCCGGCCTCGAGGGGGGATCGTTCGACACCGTCCGGGCCTTCGCCGGGGCCGGCGTGCGCACCGACGTCTACGCCGCCAGCGCCAGCATCGCGGGCTTTCGCAGCGACGGGATCTCCAAGGCCGACACGGGCACGGAGAAGGACGGCTTCAAGACCTTCACCGCCAACGCCGGGGGGCGTCTGACGCTCGCCGACGGCGTGCGGCTCGACGGCCGCCTGCGCTACACCCACTCGAACGTCGATGTGGACGGCTTCGCCCCGCCGACCTTCGCCCTGGGGGACACGCCCGACCGGGCCGAAAGCCGCGCCTGGCAGGGTTTCGCCCGCGCCACCGTGGAGGGCCTTGGGTTGACCCACCAGATCAGCATCAGCGCCTATGACCTGCATCGGCGCAACATCTCGTCCTTCCCCTCGGCCTTCGACGCGGACCGGCAGGTCTACCGCTGGACCGCCGCGCGCGGCGAGGCGTTCGTCGTGGGCGTCGAGCACCAGCGGAGCGCGGCCGACCTGTCGTCGGGCAAGAGCTTCGACCTCTCCAACTCGGCGGCCTTCGCCGTCGGCCGGGTGAAGGCCGGGCCGCTCACCGTCACCGCCAGCGGTCGTTATGACGATCCGAAGGCCTACAAGGGCAAGGCCACCGGCCGGCTGGCCGCGGCGGCGGACCTCGGCGGAGGCTTCACGGCGGTCGCCTCGGCCGGCACGGGCTTCAAGACGCCGACCATCAGCCAGGTGGTCTGCGACTTCTGCTTCGCCCCGGCCGTCCCGCTGAGGCCGGAACGCGCGGAGGGCTACGACCTGCGGCTCGGCTGGGCCAACGACCATGTCACCACCGCGCTCACCGCCTACCGCCTGCTGGTGCGCGACCAGATCAGCTATGTGGCGTCCCGCTACATCAACATCGCCAAGACCAGCTCGCAGGGGCTGGAGGCGGAGCTGGACGCGCACCTGACCGAGGCGCTCCGCCTGAAGCTGGCCTATGCCTGGAGCGACGCCATCGACCGAGCCACCAACCGCAGCCTGCTCAGGGTCCCCGACCACTCCGGATCGGCGGCGCTCCTTTGGAGCCAGGGCCCGTGGGAAGGCGCGGTCACCGTCCGGGGCGAATCCAGCCAGTCGGACACCGCCCGCGACGGCTTCAGCCGCGCCGTGCGGCCGGGCTTCGTCACGGCAGACCTGGCGGGCGCCTATGCCGTGAACGCGCACGTCAGCGTGACCGCCCGCGTCGAGAACCTCACCGACAAGCGCTTCGAGGAGGTGCTCGGCTATAACGAGCCGGGCCTCGCGGCCTATGTGGGGATCAAGATCCGCAACTGAGCGGAAAGCTCGAACAGGATATCGATCTTATCCGTGCAACGTCATCGCCCGGCTTGTCCGGGCGACCCATGATCGCGTGGCGCCGGATTGAACGCGGCGGGTGCGCTGCGAACAACGGTCTTCCCCCGGTGTTCATGGGTCCCCCGGACAAGCCGGGGGATGACGGTCCATAAAATAACGTCGCCACCTGACCCTGGGGTCAGGCCGTCGATCAGGCGGCCTGGCTCTGGCTCATGTGGACTTCGGCGGCGAGGCTGGATTCGAAGTCCTGCAGGATGTCGAACAGTTCGCCCATGCTGGCGGTCAGCGGCCGGTCCTTGGGGAACCGGTAGCGCCAGAAGGTGGCGATGTGGGAGAGCGTGCCGGCCCCTTCGCCCAGCGCCACGAACATGTCCGGCGACTTCAGCAGGAAGTCGCGGAAGGCCATGGCGTTGCCCTCGCCGGTCAGCTGCTCGAAGACCGCGTCGTACATCTTCAGGAAGCCCATGACGCCACGGACCTCGCGCTCCATGCTTTCGCGCAGGCGCACACGCATGCCTTCGATCGCCGACATGAATTCGGCGTCCCGCGCGCCCACCACCCGGACCCTGGCGAGTTCGGAGAGCACTTCCTTGAGGACCGGCCAAAGGGTGTTGAGCACCCACTTGAAGTAGAGGAAGCCCTTCCAGCAGAAGATGCCTTCGCGGTAGGCTTCGCCCTCGAGGCGCAGCGTCAGGCGCAGCGGCTCGAGCCGCTCGTCGGTCTGGCTGGAGAGCAGCGCCTCCACCAGGCGGGTGACGTTTCCGGCGCCCACGCCCTCCTCGCTATAGGCCAGCTGGATCAGGCGGGCGATTTCGCCGCCCACGAACTTCTGCATGCGATCGCTGTCGCCGGGCGAGATCGCGAAGTGTGTCGGGCTGATATTGTAGCCGCGCCGCTTCAGATGCTCGCGCAGCAGGAACGGGTCGAGCGACGGCAATTCGTTGATAGCCAGCAGGACTTCCGCGTCCTGCTGCAGATTTTCGGCGCTGCCGCGCAGTTCCGCCAGCTTGTCCATCCAGAGCTTCTCGCCCACGAAGATGGAGCGGCCGCCCAGGGCCAGGTTCGTCCGGTCGAAGGGGACGATCACCTTGGTGGCCGTGCGGATGATGTCGTCGAAGGAATCCACCTCATCCATGCGCAGCCGGTGCTTGATGATCACCGCGGCGTTGAGGACGGAGGACGTGAAGAGCGGAGCCTTCATGTGCTCGGGGTCATCGGCGAATTTCACGCTGATGGCGGCCAGGTTCAGCACCCGGCTGGTGGAGGCGGTCTTCTCGAGGCCCCGGAGGCTTCGGTAGATGCGTTCGCTGGTCTTCGACACGCCCGGACTCCGCTCAGGCCGCCGCCCAGGCGCGCGGGTCGAGCGCCTCCGGGTCGTCGAGCGCCATCTCGTCCCAATCGAGGTCCGGCGGCGGGCTCATGGCGGCGGCGACCACGGCGGACATCTCGGCGGCCGAGGCGACGCCCACGAGGACCGCGGAGGCTTCGGGACGGGAGAGGGCGAAACCGAGCGCGGCCTGCAGCGGATCGGAGCGGCCTTCGGCGATCAGCCGGCGGGCGCGGGAGATCCGGCCGGCCGCCGCCTTCAGGTGGTGCGGCGCGCGGTCGGGCGGCAGGAACAGCAGGCCGTTCAGGAAGATCGAGCGCAGGTGGACCTCGATCCCCATGCCCGCGAGCTCGGCCAGGGTGCCGTCGATCAGCAGCCGCTGGTCGAGGAGCGAGGCCGGGGCCTGCACCACATCGGGCTTGAAGCGGCGGGCCAGGCCCACAGGATCGTCGGATGCATAGACCGAGACGCCGATCTGCCGGCACAGGCCTTCGTCCTTGAGCTTGCGCAGACGATCCCAGAGCGCCGGGCCCTGGGCGGAGAAGAGGTCGGTGGCCGAGGGCGCGAGGATGGCGTCCACCGAGGTCACGCCCAGGCGGACGAACTGCGCGCGGATCTCCGCCTCCACGAGGTCCGGCCCGCGGTCGGGACGCACCGTGGTCACCGTAAGCTTGAAGGTGTTGGGCTTGGGCATGACCTGCCCCAGCGTGGTTTCCGCCGACTGCGGATGGCGCCCGACTTCCAGGAAGCCCAGGCCCGAGCGCGCGGCGATGGCGAGGATCTCGCGCGCCTCGGCGTCTCGCGGCCGGCCGCGGATGGCCTGCTGCTGGTCGAGCCCGAACTGCCCGGAACCGAGGCCCAATTTTGCGATGGAGGAGGTCATGAACTGACGGGTGGGCCTTGGAGAGGTTCCGATGAGCCGCCATCTTTCGCGCATGATAGCTAAGAACCGGTATCTAGGACCTTTCCCAGGCGTTAAATTTTGAGCGTGCGCGACCCCCTTCCCGAGTGGCCCCTGTTCGGCCTGACCGACGATGTCCGGCCCGCCCTGGCCCAGGCGCAGGGGGCGGGCCTTGCCTGTGCGCTGGCCACGCTGGTCGCGGTCGATGGCGGCGGACCACGCCCCGCCGGGACCCAGATGGTCTTCGCCCCGGGGATCACCGCCGGCTATTTCTCGGGCGGCTGCGTGGAATCCGATGTGGCAGACCACGCCTTCGCCTGTCTCGAAGATGGCGCGCCGCGCCGGCTGGTCTATGGCGAGGGCAGCCCGTGGCCCGACATCCGCCTGCTCTGTGGGGCCCGCATCGAGATCTTCGTGGAGCGCGTGGCGGTGGACGATCCGGCGCTGGCCGAATTGCTGGCCGCCTATCGGGCGCGCCGGCCGGTGACCTGGGTCAGCGACGGCGTGCGGCGGGCCTGCGCCGAGGCGGTCACGCCCTGGCCCGGGGCCGGCGTGATCCGCCGCCACGAACCGACGGCCCGGCTGATCGTGGTGGGCGGCGATCCGTCCGCGCTGGCCATCGCCCAGCTTGGCGCCCAGTCGGAATTCGAGACGACGCTCGTGCGGCCCAAGGGCCCGGCCACGCCGCCGCCGATCCCAGGCCTGGCCTATCGCCGCGAAGAACCCGCCGAGGCCTTCGCGGCGATCGGCATCGATCCCTGGACGGCGATCGCCATCGCCACCCATGACCTGGAGATCGACCGCGCGGCGCTGCGGGCGGCGCTGCCGTCGGCCGCTGGCTATGTGGGACTTCTGGGCGCGCGCCGGCGCATCGCCGACCGGCTGGCGCCGCTGTTGGCGGAGGGCCTCCCGGAGAGCGCGCTCGCCAAGCTGCACGCCCCCATCGGCCTTGATATCGGGGGCAAGGCGCCCTGGGAGGTGGCTGTCTCGGTGATCGGCGAGATCATGGCGCTGCGTTACGCGCGGGCGAGCGGGAAAACCTCGACCACGTCGCCGGCCGAGGCCTCAGCCGCGCCGCCGGTCCGGCGCAAGAGCGCGTCGGCGGCGGCGAAGACGCTGACCAGCGAAGAGTCCTGATCGCGGTAGGGCCGCACGGTGACGCCGCCGTCGGCATAGCTCAGCTTGGCGCGCATCCAGTGCTCGCGCGGGCCGTTGGCGGGAAGGGGCTCGGCCAGCCGCGCGGTGATGGTGGCGGGCTTGGTCGGCGCGCCCTGGTAGGCGGCCAGGATTGGCTTGAGGAACATCTCGGCGCAGACGAAGGCCGAGGCTGGGTTGCCAGGGAGGCCCAGCAGCCGGCGGCCGTCGCCAAGCACCCCGAAGAAGGTGGGTTTGCCCGGCCGGACGTTGACGCTGGCCACGCGGAGGCTGAGGCCGAGCGCGCCGGCCGCGGCGCGCACCAAGTCGTGATCCCCCACCGAGGCGCCGCCCACCGTCACCACCAGCTCGGCCTGGGCGTCGCGGAGCGCGGCGATGACGGCGTCGAGGTGGTCCCTGACCGGCTTGGCGCGGGTCGCCTGCCCGCCCCAGGCCTCGACCATCGTGGCCAGGCCCGGAACCCCGGAATCGTAGATCTGGAACGGTCCCGGCGTGGCCGGCGCCTCAACGATCTCCTCGCCGGTGGAAAGCAGGGCGACGCGCGGCCTGCGATGGACCTGCACTTCGGCCCGGCCGGCCGAGGCGGCCAGGGACAGCCGCCATGGGTCGATGCGGTCGCCGCGCCGCAGGAGGACGGCGCCGGCCTGGAAGTCGCCGCCGGCCGGCCGCAGGTGATGGCCGGGCCGCGTCTGCGGGACGCGCACGGCGTCGGCGTCGCGCTGGGCGTCCTCCTGGATGACGATGGCGTCGCAGCCTTCCGGCACCGCGGCGCCGGTGAAAATCCGCACGGCCTCCGAGGGCCCGACGCGGCCTTCGTAGCCGTGGCCCGCCGCGCTCTCGCCAACGATGCGCAAGGCGCCCGGGGTGTCTGCCGCGCGCACGGCCCAGCCGTCCATGGCGGAGGCCGCGAACGGCGGCTGGTCGCGCGCCGCGACAATGTCCTCGGCCAGCACGCGGCCGATGGATCGCGCCAGCGCCACGGCCTCGGGCGCAAGCGGGACGATCTCGGCCAGCATCCGGGCGCGGGCTTCATCGACGGGGAGCAGCTTCATGCTGGGGTCTTCCCCCGGTACGGGGGAAGTGGCCCAAGGGCGAAGCCCGCGCGTCGATGGGGGAAGTCGCGATCGGGGAAACACCTCCCCCATTGTCGCCCGACTTCGGCCTTGGCGACATTTCCCCCGTACCGGGGGAAGCCTCCTGTGTCGGCCCAGGCGCTCATTCCGCCCGATAATCCCCGCTCTTGCCGCCGGTCTTGGAGACCAGGCGCACGGCCTCGATGACCATGCCCTTCTCGGCGGCCTTGAGCATGTCGTAGAGGGTCAGGCAGGCGACCGAGACGGCGGTCAGGGCCTCCATCTCGACGCCCGTCGGGCCGGTGGTCTTGACCCGGGCGGTGACCGCGAGGCCGCCGTCGGCCGGCTCGACCCGGACCTCGACCTTGGAGAGCGCCAGAGGGTGGCACATGGGGATCATGTCGGCGGTCTTCTTGGCGGCCATGACGCCGGCGATCTCGGCCGTGGCGCGCACGTCGCCCTTCTTCCCCCCGCCGGAGACGGCGAGCGCCAGGGTCTCGGGCGCCATCCGCAGAAAGCCCTCGGCGACGGCCTCGCGGGCGGTGTCGGGCTTGCCGGAGACGTCGACCATGCGGGCCCGGCCGGTCTCGTCGATATGGGTGAGCCGGCTCACGTCTCCAGCAACCGGGGCATCAGCTCGACCATGTTGCAGGGGCCGTGGCGGCTGTCGAGCTGGGCGGAGATCACCTTGTCCCAGCCGTCCTTCACCGCCCCGCCGGAACCCGGCAGGCAGAAGACGAAGACGCCGCCGATGATGCCGGCGGTGGCGCGGCTCTGCAGGGTGGACAGGCCCACGGACTGGTAGCTGACCAGGTGGAAGACCACCGAGAACCCGTCGATCTTCTTGTCGAACAGGGGCTCCACGGCCTCCGGCGTCACGTCGCGGCCGGTGATCCCGGTGCCGCCGGTGGTGACGATGGCCTCCACCTTGCCCGACGCCACCCAGGCCTTGATCTTCGCGCGGATCGCCTCGACGTCGTCGGGGACGATAGCCTTGTCGGCGAGCTCGTGGCCGGCCGCCTTCACGCGATCGACCAGCACGTGGCCGGAGGTGTCGCTCTCCTCGTCGCGAGTGTCGGAGATGGTCAGCACGGCGATCCGCACGGGCTTGATCGGCCGGCTTTCGTCGATGCGTCCGCCGGGGCTCAGCACAGGGGCGTTCACGATGATCTCTCCTTGTCCCAGCGGGCGATGTCGGCGTGGTCCTCGGCGCGGGGCTCGACCCAGCGGGCGCCGTCCGGACCATGCTCCTTCTTCCAGAAGGGCGCCCTGGACTTCAAGTAGTCCATCAGGAAGTCGCAGGCCTCGAAGGCGGCGCGGCGGTGGCGGGCGGCCGTGGCCACGAAGACGATCGGCTCGCCGGGCCCGATCCGGCCGATGCGGTGCAGGATGAAGTGGTCGGCCAGCTTGAAGCGGACCTGCGCCTCGGCCGCGATCTTGCCGATCTCGGCCTCGGAGAAGCCCGGGTAGGCTTCCAGCTCGAGGACCGCGGTCGATCCGGCGTCGGCGCGCGCCAGGCCGGTGAAGGTGGCGACCGCGCCTACCTCGGTCCGGCCCCGGCAGAATTCCGTCAGCAGGGCGCCGGGATCGAAGGGGTCGAAGGTGAGCCGGATCATCCGCCGCTCATGGGAGGCAGGAAGGCGACCTCGGTGCGGGCGTTCAGGGCCGCGTCGCCGCGGACGATGACCTGGTCCAGGGCGACCTGGACGCCGGGGCGGGCCAGCGCCTCGCCAAGGCCGGGGTCGTCGGCCGCCAGCCTGGTCCGCAAGGCCGACAGGAAGGGGCTCTCGATCTCCCGCTCCCGCCAGCCGGCGACGTCAGAGAGGCGGCCGAACAGCAGCACGCGGGCCATCGGGTCAGCCCCCGGTGGTCGACATGTGGCGCGCGACGGCCGGCGCGGAGGCGCGGGCGATGCGGAAGTCGTGGCCCTTGGGCTTGGCGTCGACGGCCAGCCGGATGGCGTCGACCAGCTGGGCGTCGCTGGCGCCGGCGCGGATCACCGCGCGCAGGTCGCTGGCGTCCTCCTGGCCCAGGCAGGTGTGCAGGGTGCCGGTGCAGGTCAGCCGCACGCGGTTGCAGGCTTCGCAGAAATTGTGGCTGAGCGGGGTGATGAAGCCCAGCTTGCCGCCGGTTTCCGCCACCTCCACATAGCGGGCGGGGCCGCCGGTGGAGACCGAGAGGTCGGTGAGGGTCCAGAAGCTTTCCAGCTCGGCCCGCAGCCTGGTCAGCGACAGGTACTGGTCGGTGCGGTCCGCCTCGATCTCGCCCATCGGCATGGTCTCGATCAGGGTCATGTCGCAGCCCTGGCCGTGGGCCCAGCGGATCAGGTCGGGGATTTCGGCGGCGTTGTCGTCCTTCAGCGCCACGGCGTTGATCTTGACGCGCAGGCCGGCGGCCTGGGCGGCGGCTATGCCCGCCAGCACCTTGGCCACATCGCCCCCCCGGGTGAGCTTGCGGAAAAGGTCGGGTTTCAGAGTGTCCAGCGACACATTGATCCGCCGCACGCCGACCTCGGCCAGCCGCCCCGCGAACTCGGTCAGCCGGGTGCCGTTGGTGGTCAGGGTGATCTCCTCCAGCGCCCCGGAGTCCAGGTGGCGCGAGAGCTTGCCCAGCAGGTCCATCAGCCCCTTGCGCATCAAGGGTTCGCCACCGGTGATGCGCAGCTTCCGCGTCCCCAGGCCGACGAAGGCGCTGGCGATGCGTTCGAGCTCTTCAAGCGTCAGGATCTCGGCCTTCGGCAGGAAGACCATGTGTTCGGCCATGCAATAGACGCAGCGCAGGTCGCACCGGTCGGTGACCGAGACGCGCAGATAGCTCACCGTGCGGCCGAAACCGTCCACCAGCGCATCTTGCGTCGGCCGGTCTTGCTTCAAGGGGGCGTCATAAGGCGTCATCTGGCGCCTAACATAGAGGGGAAGTGGCCTTGGCGACAGGGGCGGGGACGACGCAGGCGTTCGAGGCGGTGGTTCTCGCCGCCGGACTGGGCGCCCGGTTCGGCGGCGGCAAGCTGCTGGCGCCCTGGCGCGGCGGCGTGTTGCTGGACGCCGCGCTCGCATCGGCGCTGGCCGGTCCGGTGCGTTCGGTGACCGTGGTGACCGGGGCCGACGCGGCCGCGGTGGCGCTCGCCGCGCGGGCGTTCGATGGACGGATCCACATCGTCAACGCCGCCGATTACGCGCAGGGCATGGGGGCCTCGCTGCGCGCCGGCATCGCCAGCCTGCCCGCCGACGCGGCCGGCGCCTTTGTGTTCCTGGGCGACATGCCGCGCGTGCCGCCGGCCGTGCTTCGGCCCATGGCGCAGGCGGTGGAGGCCGGGGCCCCCGCCGCCGCGCCGATGTTCCAGGGCCGGCGGGGCAATCCCGTCCTGCTCGGCCGGGCGCTGTTTCCCGACCTGCTTAAGCTCTCCGGCGACGAGGGCGCCCGCCAGGTCCTCCAGGGGCTCGGCGATCGCCTGGCGCTGATCGAGGCCCCCGACGACGGGGTGCTGTTCGACGTCGATCGGCGGGAAGATCTGGCCTGACGACTTCTGGGGCCGTTCCCGATAGCCTTGTCGCATGGACGCCTTTCCCGCCTTCTTTCCCCTGGCCGGCGCGACGGTCGTGATCGCGGGAACCGGCGAGGCCGCCGAGGCCAAGGTGCGGCTGTTCGAGGGCTCGCCCGCCACGCTGCGCCGGCTGCGGGGCGACCAGGCGCTGACGCCGTCGGCCTATGCGGGCGCGGCGCTGGCCTTCATCGCGGCCGAGGACGACAGCTTCGCCGCCGCCGCCGCCGCCGCCGCCCGCGCCGCCCACGTGCCGGTCAACGTCGTCGACCGCCCGGTGCTCTGCGACTTCACCACGCCCGCCATCATCGATCGTGGCGAGGTGGTGGCGGCCATCGGCACGGGCGGCGCTTCACCCATGCTGGCGACCCTGCTGCGCCACGACATCGAAGCCCAGGTGCCCGAGGGCGCGGGGCGGGTCGCGGCGCTGTTCCGCACCCTGCAGGCGGAGATCCGCCAGGCCTTGCCGGAGACCCACCGCCGCCGCGCGTTCCTGCGCGCCGCCCTGTCCGGCCCGGCCGCGCGGGCCGCGCAGGCGGGGGACATGGCGGGCGCTGCCGCGCTGCTGCGCCGGGCGCTGGCCGCCGATGGGCCGGGGCTGGGGGCGGTGCAGTTCATCGACGCGCGGGGGCCGGCCGACCGGCTCACCCTGGGCGCGGCCCGCGCGCTGGCCTCGGCCGACGTGTTGGTCTGCGACCCGGCGGCCCATGAGGAGGTGCTGCGGCTGGCCCGCCGCGACGCCGAGCGGCTGGGACCGCAGACGCCCGGGCGCCTGGCCGAACTGGCCGGCGGCGGCCTGCGCATCGCGCGGCTGGTGGTCGATCCAGGCTGGCGCACCGAACAGGCGGCGCTGGTCGAGGCCGGCGTCGACACCGAGGTGCTGCCGATCGCCAGCTAAGCTGGCTAGTCGTGCAGGGACCGGTGCTTGGTTTCCGGGAGCAGGAAGAGGCAGGTCAGGACGGACAGCAGGGTGAAGGCGAAGGGGTACCAGAGCCCGGAGTAGATGTTGCCGACCGAAGCCACGATGGCGAAGGCGGTGAACGGCACGAAGCCGCCGATCCACCCGGTGCCGATGTGGTAGGGCAGCGACATGGCGGTGTAGCGGATCCGGGTCGGGAACAGCTCCACCAGGCAGGCGGCGAGCGGCCCGAAGAGGGCGGTGGCGGCGACCACGAAGACCAGCAGCACCCCGAAGGCGCCGGCCAGGTTCATGCGCGCGGGGTCGGCCTTGGGCGGGTAGCCCGCCTGTTTGAGGCCATCCTTGATCCGCCCTTCGACCGAGGCCTTGAGCGCCTTGGCGGCGTCCTTTGGCAAGCCCTTGGCGCTGGCCGAGGGGATGGTCGCCGCGCCCACCCGCACCATGGCCGGCGCGCCGGCGGGCCCGGCTTCGTTACGATAGGAGACGCCTGCGTTGGCGAGCGTGCTCTTGGCGATGTCGCAGGAGGAGGCGAAGCTGGTCTTGCCGACGGGATCGAACTGCACGGCGCAGTCGGCCGGGTCGGCGACCACGGTGGCGGGCGCGTGCTGCTCGGCCTCGGCCAGCGCCGGGTTCAGCGTCTGGGCCAGCATGTGGAAGCCCGGGAAATAGACCGCCAGCATCAGGGTCATGCCGAACAGCATGACGGGCTTGCGGCCGATCCGGTCGGAGAGCCAGCCGAACGCCACATAGCCCACGGCGCTGGCGGCGGTGGCCGCCATCATCAGGCCGTTGATGGTCGCGGGCTCGACCTTCAGGAACTTCTCCATGAAGGTCTGGGTGTAGAAGAAGCTGGTGTACCAGACGGCCCCCTGCGCCGACATCACCGCTACCAGCGCCAGCAGCACAACCTTCAGGTTCTTCCACTGGCCGAAGGCCTCGGAATAGGGCGAGGCCGAGCCGCCGCCCTCCGACTTCATTTGGGCGAAGGCCGGGCTCTCGGAGAGCTTCAGGCGCATGAAGATCGAGACCGCCAGCAGGCCCGCGGAAACCAGGAACGGGATGCGCCAGCCCCAGGCGTCGAAGGCCGCCGGACCGAACGCCTTGCCCAGCACGATCCGGGTGATCAGGATCACCAGCAGGGCCGCGAAGAGGCCGAAGGCGGCCGAGGTCTGAACCCAGCTGGTGGATCGTCCCCGCGCGTCGGGCGCCGCGTGCTCGGCCACATAGATCGCCGCCCCGCCGTATTCGCCGCCGAGCGCGAACCCCTGCAGGATGCGCATCAGCACCAGCAGCGCGGGCGCGATCAGCCCGGCCTGGGCGTAGGTTGGCAGGCAGCCGATGGCCACGGTCGCCCCGCCCATCAGCACGACGGTCACCAGGAAGGCGCCCTTGCGGCCCACGCTGTCGCCAATGCGGCCGAAGACCAGGGCCCCGATCGGGCGGAACGCGAAGCCCGCGCCGAACAGCGCCAGGGCCGCGACATAGCCGGCGGTTTCGTTGAGGCCCGAGAAGAAGGTCTTGGAGATCACCTGGGCCAGGCTGCCGAAGACGAAGAAGTCATACCACTCGAAGGCGGTCCCCGCGGCCGAGGCCGCCACGACCGTGCGCAGCGAGGCGCCCTTGGCCGGTGCGCCGATGGCGCCTGCGGTGGCTTCCGCCATGCGGTCTTCCTCCCCGAGATCAGGGGGCAAGCTCTAGCACCGCTTCGCGAGGCGGTGGAAGCAGGCTCCCTAGCAGGTCTTGTGTTTGCCGTTGCCGGCCCTGGGCGGCAGGGCGTGGATATAGGCGCCGAGCGCGGCGGTGTCGGCGTCCGAGAGCTGGCTGGTGCTGGCCAGAACCTCGGCCATGCCGGTGGGCTCGTTGAAGCACTTGTCGGTCCCCGACTTCAGGAAATCGGCGATGTCCTGTTCGCTCCAGTCGCCGATCCCGTCCTTGTGCGGGGTGATGTTGCTGGCGAACCGGCCCTTGGGCTCGAGGCTGGGCGCGCCGGCGTAGAGCTTGTCCAGTTCGGGGCCGCCCAAGGCGTTGCGGGTGGTGTGGCATTCGGCGCAGTGGGCCGGCCCTTCGGCCAGATAGGCGCCGCGGTTCCAGGCGTCCGTCCGCTTCGGATCGGGCGTGAACTCATGGGGCCTGAAGTAGAGCAGCTTCCAGAAGCCCACCGCCGGCCGCAGGTTGAACGGAAAGCCGAGCTGGTGATGGCCGGACGGCGCCGGCGTGGCGGGCAGGGTCTTCAGATAGGCGAAGAGGTCGCGGACGTCGGCGGTCTTCAGGAGGCTGTAGGCCGGGTAAGGGAAGGCCGGATAGAGGTGCTCGCCGTGACGGCCGACGCCGCGCTTCATGGCGTCCACGAACTCGGCCTCGCTCCAGGCCCCGATTCCGGCCTTGGGGTCGGGCGAGATGTTGGGGGTGACGAAGGTCCCGAAGGGCGAGGTGAGCTTCAGGCCGCCGGCCAGTTGCCTGCGGTCAGGCTGGCCGGGGGTCATGTGGCAGGCCGAGCAGTTGCCGGCGATGAATATGGTCTCGCCGTTGGCCAGGTCCGGAACGTGGGCCTGGGCGACCTCGCCGGACGGCAGCCGGTGCGGCGCGATCAGCAACCACAGGCCGATGGCGGCCACCAGGACCAGCCCGCCGACGATGACGAGAATCCGCCTGGGCATCGCCAGTCTCCCCCGACAACCAATGACCGCGAGCGAGTCCGACCTGGCCTAGGCTCAGGTCTTCTTCTTCATGCGATAGACGTCGTGGCAGGCCTTGCAGGTCTCGCCCACCGCCTTGAACGCCGGCTTGAACGCATCGGTGTCCTTGGCCTTGGCGGCCGCCGCGGCGGCGGCGCCCAGGGCGGCCAGGTGCTTGTTGAAGTCGGCCTTGTCCTGCCAGACCTTCGGATCGGCGGCGGTCTTCGGATCGCTCGCGGAATCGGCCGGGAACAGGTTTTTCAGCTTCTTGGCGTCGGCCGCCATCGTGTCCATCAGCGCCTTCACCTTGGCGGCGTCGTAGGCCGCGTCGGGGGCCATGTAGGCGCCCGCGCCCTTCATGCTCAGGCCGAGTTCCTTCATGGCCGCCTGCCGCGCTTCAACCGGGCTGCCGGCCGAGGCGGCGGCTGAGGCGATTCCCAGGGCGAGGCCCAGGCCCGCGGCGACGATCCAGGCGACGGTTCGAAAACGGCTCATGTAGGGCTCCGGGGTCTGGTGCGCCAGAAGGGCGATTGTCCGCCTGTTCCAGGGCTATCGTGGCGTCGGCTGGCCGACAAGTGGCTCAATTTTTCAGGGTCAGCAGGTAGTCGGCGATCGCCTTGGCCGTGTCGGCGTTGCCGGTTCCCGCATAGTCCATCTTGTTGCCGGGCACGGCCTTGGCCGGGTCGAGGACAAAGGCCTGCAGCGTGGCCGCGTCCCAGGTCCGGTCCGCCGCCTTCATGGCGTCCGAATATTCGTAGTCGGGAAGCGATCCCGCCTTGCGGCCGCCGACACCCGACAGGTTGGGCCCAAGGGAATGGCCGGCGCTGGCGATGGTCTCGTGGCAGGCGGTGCAGACGGCGAACTCCCCGGGCGGCTCCGGGGGCGCGGCCGGGGCCGGAACCTGGGCCAGCGAGGCCGTGGCGGCGGCGGCCATGAAGGCGGTTGCCGCGGCGGCCGCGGCGAGCATGGATACGAACTTCATCGGTACTCCTGACGGACGCATGCCGAGGTGCTCCTACCCACAGCGCCATGAACCGGCGCTGACAGGGGGCGCTCGAACCCCGAGCCACGGGCCGTAAGTTAGCATCGCCCGGCAAACCATTCCAAGCGGCCGGGTGTTTCACGCCCGCAACCGTTCATCAGGCGGCCGCGGTCACCGCCTCGGGAGGCAAGGGCCGGCTGAGGCGGGCGATCTCGCCGACCAGGATCGTCGGCGAAATTGGCTTGCCGACCACCCCGTCCATGCCGGCGTCGAGATAGGTCTGGCGCTGGTGGGCCAGCACATTGGCGGTCAGCGCCACGATCGGAACCTGGCCCGCGACGCCGCCAAGGGCGCGGATCCGGCGGGAAGCCTCCAGGCCGTCGATGCCGGGCATCTGCACGTCCATCAGGATGAGGTCGAAGGTCCCCGCGGCGGCGGCCTCGACGCCCAGGTAGCCGTCGGCGGCGGTCTCCACCTCGGCGCCCATGCTTTGCAGGAGTTTGCTGGCGATCATCCGGTTGGTGGGATTGTCTTCCACGACCAGCACGCGGACGCCGTCGAAGATCGGCTGCACGGACTCGGCGGCCGGCGCCTCGGCGTCGGCGGATTCCGCGGCCACCTCCAGCCAGAAGGTCGAGCCCAGGCCTTCGTCCGAAGCGAAGCCCACCGCGCCGTCCATCATCTCCGCCAGCCGCCGCGTGATGGCCAGTCCCAGGCCGGAACCTCCGAACCGGCGCGTGGTCGAGGCGTCGCCCTGGTCGAAGCGCTGGAAGATCCTGGCCTGGACGTCCGCGGGAATCCCGATGCCGGTATCCTGGACCTCGAAGCGCAGGAAGCCCGGCCTGGGCGCGACGCATCGCACGGTCACCGAGCCCCGCTCGGTGAATTTCACGGCGTTGCCGACCAGGTTGAACAGCGCCTGGCGCAGCCGCACCGGATCGGAGCGCACCCAGCCCAGCGCCGGGTCGGCGTCGATCGCCAGATCCAGGCCCTTGATCTGGGCCTGCGGGCGCAACAGCCGGACCACGCCGCCCAAGAGCGCCTTGGGGTCCAGCGGCTCGCAGGCCAGCTCCAGCCGGCCGGCCTCGATCTTGGAGAAGTCGATGACGTCGTTGAGCAGCTCGGCCAGCATCTGGCCGCAGGAGAGCGCTTCCTCGAGCATCTGGCGGCCGTCTTCGGTGAGGCTCTCGGCCTTCAGCAGGTGCAGGACGCCCATCACCCCGTTCATCGGGGTGCGGATCTCGTGGCTCATGTTGGCCAGGAAGGCGCCCTTGGCCTCGCCCGCGGCCTCCGCGGCGCGCTGGGCCTCCAGCAAGGCGATCTCCTGGCGCTTGTGCGCGTCGAAGTCCTGGACCAGGCCCACCGTCTTCAGCCAGCGGCCATCGGCCCCGATCTCCACATGGTGCGAGACGCGGATCCAGCGGGTCTCGCCGTCAGGGCGGATGATGCGGGCGTCGAAGCCCTCGCCCGGCCGCCTGGTCCCCATGTCCAAGGCCCGGAAGGAGTCCTGGACCTGGGCCAGGTCGTCGGGGTGGAAGCCCGGAAAGCTGAGTTGCGTCGCCTCCTCGAAGCTGGCGCTTCCCCGGCCGGTCAGCCGGGCGAACTCGGGCGACGCCCAGAAGGTCCTGCCGACGTGGTCGATTTCATAGACGCCCGCGTCGGCCGCCTCCAGCGCGAGCTTCAGGCGGTGGGCGTTGGCCTGGGCGTCGCGCTGGGCGCGGCGCATCTGCTGTTCGCCCTTGCGCGCCGCGTCACGGGCCTGGGCGAGTTCGGTGATGTCCTGTGAGATGCCCTTCAGGGCGAAGAGGCCGCCGGGCCGGGCCTCGGTGTTGAACGTGACCCGCCAGGTTCGCCAGCGGCCGCCGACCTTCAGGCGATGTTGCAGTTCCCCGGACGCGCCGGTCTTCACCGAGTGGCTCATGGCCGCCAGGGTCTTCTGGCGGTCGGCGGGATGCACCACGGCGTAGAACTTGTCGGGCGTGCCGATGGCGTCGGGGCTGTAGCCGGTGAATTCCTGCAGGTCCCGCGACCACTGGATGCGCTTATCGATCGGATCGAACGTCCAGGCGCCGATGCCGGCCGCCTCGCTCAGCAGGCGGTGGGTTTCGCGGGCCTCGGCCAGTTCCTCGGCGCGCGCCCGTTCCTGGGTCGCGTCGCGCATGGTCACGATATGCGCGCCCCTGGGCATCTTCTGGCCGCGCACGGCGAACCAGGCATAGGTCCCGGACTTGGTCAGCAGGCGGATCTGACGCTCGGCGCCGCGGCGAAGGGGCGAATCCTCGGCTAGCGCGCCGGGCAGATCGTCCGGATGGATGAACGCGCTGGTCTTGCGGCCCACGACCTCGGACTCGTCCCAGCCCGTCAGGGTCTTCCAGGCGGCGTTGACCAGCTTGATGGTCCCGTCGGCGCCGACCACGTGCATGATGTCCCGGCTGTTCTCGAACAGCCAGCGGATCATCTCGTCGCGTTCGACTGCGCTGGATGCGCGCTTCCCGACCATGAGGTCCCCCAGTACCGCCTCGTAGCTAACCCCAAAGGCGTAAACGCAAGGTGTGCCCCATATCGATCCTCCGCCGCGCGCCGGGGGCGGGTCGGACGAAGGCGTCTCTCTCGTTGTTGCAAATCATTCTCATTGCCAAGTTGTCGCACCCTAGTTAAGAACGCGTCGCAATCACAATTTGGGAACTGGGGTAGAGTGGCATGAGCGGGGCGGGTGGAGTGATCGGATACCGGAAGGCGCGAGCGGCGCGTTTCGTCTCGGGGGCAGTCATCATGGCCACCGCCAGCCTGGCCGGCGCGGCCCATGCGTCGGCAGCCGCGTCGGAGGCCGCATTTGACGCGGGCTCGGAACTTTCCCGGGTCGATGTGGTGGGCCGCGGCCAGCCGCTAGACCGCGACACCGGCCTGTCGGTCATGCCGGCCACGGTGCAGGACACCCCGCAGGCGATCACCGTGATCGATTCCTCCCAACTCAAGGCCCAAGGCGTCACCAGCCTCGAGCAGGCGCTGCGCAACGTGCCCGGCATCACCATCTCCATCGGCGAGGGCGGGCAGCTCAACGGCGACCAGTTCAAGATCCGGGGCTTCGAAGCCAAGGACGACATCTATGTCGACGGCCTGCGCGACTTCGGCTCATACAGCCGCGACAGCTTCGCCTATGAGGAGGTCCAGGTCCTGAAGGGCCCGTCGGGCGCCATGTTCGGCCGGGGCACCACCGGCGGCGCCATCAACACCATCTCCAAGGCCCCCAAGCTGCGCGATTTCGCCAGCATCGACGGTTATCTCGGCAACGGCTCCTACAAGCGCGCGCTGGCGGACGTGAACCACCAGTTCAACGACACCTCGGCGGTGCGCCTGAACCTGATGTGGAACGACAACAAGGTTGTCGACCGCGACCTGATCTACAGCAAGAAGTGGGGTGCCGCGGTGTCGGCGGGCTTCGGCCTGGAGACCGACACCCAGTTCCTGCTCAACTATGTGCACCAGCATTGGAAGGGCCGTCCCGACTACGGCATCATCATCGTCCCGCGTCCCGGCTCCGTGATCGGCCTGCCGGTCAGCGAATATGACGTGGGCGTCGAGCGTTCGACCTTCACCGGCTACGCAAACGACCTCGACCGCGGCAACGCCGACATCTTCACCGCGCGGTTCAAGCATGTCTTCAACGACAAGGTGGTGGTCAATTCGGACACCCGCTACGGCCTCTATTCGCGCTACTTCCAGTATTCCACCCTGGACAACTGCGCCGCTGCCTGCGTCACCGCCCTGTTCGACGGCAACCCGGCGACCGAACCCGCCGGCGGCATCGGCGGCTCTAGCCCCTACGACTCCGACGTCTGGGGCTTGCAGAACATCACCACCCTGAAGGTCGAATACGACGTCGGCGGCCTGAAGAACCAGGCGATCTTCGGCATCGACGTGTCGCGGCAGGTCAACGACAAGCTGTATCTGGCCTACACCCTGCCGCCCGGCATCGCGACCCGGCCGCTCGTGCCGAAGTTCTTCGTCAATCCCAACTACGGCTTCCCGGCCGGCTACACCCTGTTCCGCGGCGTTCCCGGCCAGAACCTGACCTGCCCGGCCACCGGCAACTGCACCTCCAACGTCCTGGGCGGCGCGCCGGTCACCACCAACGTCGCCGGCACGGGGGTCTACAAGAGCCGCGGCGAAAGCACCGACACGGGCCTGCTGTTCACCGACCGGCTGTGGCTCACCGAGGCCGTCTCGGTGATCGGCAGCATGCGGCTGGACCGCTACAGGGCCAGCCTGGACAACACCCTCTACAACGGTGTCGCGTCGCCCACGGTGAAGGCCAAGTCGACACTGAAGAATCCCCGGCTCAGCGGGGTGTTCGAGCCCAACGACAGCCAGACATACTACGTCTCCTGGGGCCGATCGGAGACCCCGCAGGGCACCTCCATCGCCAACACCGGCACGGCGGTGATCACGTCCAAGGACCTGAAGCCGGAGACCAGCCGGATCTGGGAGGCCGGCGCCAAGGTGGGCATCCCCGGCACCCGCCTGTCGGCCACCGCCTCACTGTTCGACGTCAAGAAGGGCAACGCCCTGCAGGTCGATCCGTCAGGGTCGGGCCTCCTGCTCGCCCAGTCCGGCGAAAAGCAGCGGGTGAAGGGTATCGAACTGGGCCTCACCGGCAAGGTGACCGACGCCTGGACGCTCAGCGCCGGCTATACCTACCTGGACTCCAAGACCACGGAATCGTTCACCAACTGCGTGGCCGCCCCAAACCCGCCGACCGGCACGCCGACCGGCGTCGTCTGCCCGGTGGGCACGCCGGCCGGCACGCCGCTGCACAACACCTTCATCGAGGGCAGCCCGGTGATCTTCGTGCCCAAGCACGCCGCCTCGCTCTACACGAATTACGATCTGTCGCAGTGGATCGACGGACTGTCGCTCGGCGGCGACGTGATCTACCAAAGCAAGCTGAACCTGCGCTACACGACCCGCAGCAACAGCTACGCCGACCGCTCGACCCTGACGCCGACGAACATCGCGCGTGCGCCCCACAACCTGACCCTCGACGCCTTCGCCGCCTACAAGTTCGGGGCCTATCGGGTGGGCTTGAACGTCTACAACATCACCAACCGGCTGAATTACACCTCGGTGTTCGGCAACCGCGGCACGCCCGCGCCCGGGCGCACGGTGATCGTTTCGGTCGGCGCGACGTTCTAGGTTAGCCGAGTTCCTCCCCGGGACCCGGAATCCGGTTCATGCGACCCGGATTCCGGTCTAGGTCGTTTCCATGCTGCTGCACGTCGAGACCGTCCTGACGCCCGACCAGGTGGCCCATTGCCGCCGGCTCTTGGCCGACCAGCACTGGGTGGACGGCAAGGTCACCGCCGGACAGCAGTCCGCCCAGGCCAAGCGAAACCTGCAGGTTCCCGGAGACGCGCCCGCCGCACGCGAGCTGGGCGACCTGATCCTGGGCGCGCTCGGCCGCAACCCGGCCTTCGTCTCGGCCGCCCTGCCGCTCAGGGTCTTCCCGCCGTTGTTCAACCGCTACGACGCGGGCATGGCCTTCGACACCCACGTGGACAACGCCATCCGGTTCGCGGGCCCGGTGCGCTTCCGCACCGACCTGTCGGCCACGCTGTTCCTCACCGATCCGGACGAATACGACGGCGGCGAACTGATCGTCGAGGACGCCTATGGCGAGCACGCGGTGAAGCTGCCCGCCGGCGACATGATCCTCTATCCGGCCTCCAGCCTGCACCGGGTGGCGCCGATCACGCGCGGTTCGCGCTGGGCGGCGTTCTTCTGGGCCCAGTCGATGGTCCGGTCGGACGAACAGCGCACCCTTCTGTGGAACCTCGACAACGCCATCCAGGCGCTCACCGTGAATGTCGGCCAGACCGATCCCGACGTAGTCAGCCTGGCCGGGACCTACAACAACCTGCTCAGGATGTGGGCGGAGGTCTGACAGTCATGCGTGGCGGACGGCGCGTTTGCGGGCGCGGCGGCGGAGCCACATGACCAGGCCGGTGATCCCGAGGACGGCGGGTGCGATCCCGGCGGCGAAGATCACCGTCTGCCAGACGATCCCCATGTCGCCGCCGTCGTGGACGCGGCGCATCCAGCGCGACAACGGATCCGGCCCGCCCTCGCCGCCGGGACCCGCATCGCGCCGGCCGGCCTTCACCTGGCCGGTGGCGTCCACCACCTGGACGGTGACCGGCTCCTTGGCGCCGGTGGCCGCGAGCTGGATTCGCCAAGCCGGCGTCCTGTCGCGGGTGGGGATGTTGACGACCGCGACCGTCGTCCCCGGCCTGTCCGCCAGAGCCGCCGCGACGGCGGCCTCCAGGCTCGTCGCGGGATGCGCCAGCGGCGGGGCGAAGCGGCCAGGGCCGCCTGGCCTGGCGGCCGGTGCGGGAACACCGAACAGGGCGTGGCTGGTCTGCGGAAAGGCGATGTAGACGCCGGTCAGCGACAGGGCCGCCAGCGGCAGGCAGATCCAGAAGCCGATCATGTGGTGCAGGTTGAAGAGGGTCGAGGCGCCGCGCCGCCAGCGCAGCCCCTTCAGGAACCCGGCGTGCCGCGGCCACCACAGCCACAGGCCCGTGGCGCTGGAGACGAACATCGCCCAGCCCAGCCACCCCACGACCTTGCGGCCGACCCCCGGGACCAGCAGGTTGCCGTGCAGCTGGTGGACCACCATGGTGAAGGTCCTGGCGACCTCGGCGCCGGCCAGGACCCTGGCGGTCGGCGGATCGATCCAGACGTTGTAGGTGCGCGGCCGTCCCCCGGCGCCCGGAGGGCCGTCGATACGGCCCATGGCCACCACGGGGTCGCCGGCCTTCTGCGGCAGGCGGATCTGGGTGAGCTTGGCGCGTCCCGCGAATCCCTGCTCGGCCGCCGCGGCGTAGGCCGTCAGCGGCTGGGTCGCCGCGGGGCCGGAGACCGCGTAGCGGCTGGCGTAGAGCGCGTGGTCCAGCGCGTCGTGCCAGACCAGGATCGAGCCCGACACGCTGAGCGGGATCAGCGCCACCATCAGCCCCACGCCCAGCCACAGATGCATGTCGAGCCAGATGCGGCGCAGGCGGGCGAGGGGTGAGTGGGTCATTGTGCGTCCGGTGTGGCGATGGTGTATCTTGCTAATGCGAGCTATTCGCAAAAACAAGGGCCGCGGCGGGACGCCCGGCGGATCTGTCCCCCCGCGGCGGTTTTCCAAAACGGCCAAATCACCGCAAGGTCACGCCATGACCGACAGCACCGCGCCCGCCGCCGCCGAAAAGCCCGTGGTCCGTTGCGCGGAGCTCGCCGCCTTCCTGGCCGCGCGGATGTGTCACGACTTCATCAGCCCGGCGAGCGCCATCGTCTCCGGACTGGACCTTCTGGAGGACCCCTCGGCCCAGGACATGCGCGAAGACGCCATGAACCTGATCGGCGCCTCGGCCCGCAAACTTGCCGACCAGCTGGCCTTCTGCCGCGTGGCGTTCGGCGCCTCGGCCTCGGCCGAGAGCTTCGATGTGCGCGATCTCGAGAAACTGGCCCAGGGTGTCTTCGGCCATGTGCGCGCCGAACTCGACTGGGCGGTCGACAGCCCCTCGGTGAACAAGCCCGCCGCGCGCGCCCTGCTCAACCTGGCCCAGATCGCCGGCGCCGCCCTGCCGACCGGCGGGATCGCCCGCGTGCGCGCGGTCCAGGAGGCGGCCTCCACGGCGATCGCCATCGAGGCGACCGGCCCGCGCGCGCGCCTTCGGCCCGAGGTGCTGGCCGGCCTGCGCGGCGAGGGACCCGGCGAGGGGCTGCACGGCCACTGGGTCCAGGCCTATTACGTCCACCTCTTCGTCACCGACGCGGGCGGGCGGATCTTCGCCGACGTGGGCGACGAGAAGGTCGTCTTCGCGGCCACGATCCCGGCGTGATCCGGTGCGCTACGGCTCCTTAACCCTCTGCGCGCCACAACGGGGCGGGAATCCCTGGGGGAGCGCGCCGGCGTGAAGACCTGCCTCGTCGTCGATGACAGCCGAGTCATCCGCAAGGTGGCCCGGCGGATCCTGGAGAATCTCGGGTTCGAGGTCGCCGAGGCCGCCGACGGCGCCGATGCGCTGGCCTGGTGCGCGACCGCCATGCCGCACGCCATCCTGCTCGACTGGCACATGCCCGGTATCAGCGGCCTGGAGGTCCTGCGCCAGGTGCGCCTGCTGCCCGACGGCGATCAGCCGCGGGTGGTCTTCTGCTCGGTGGAGAACAACCTGGAGCGAATCCGCGAAGCCCTCGAAGGCGGCGCCGACGAATACATCATGAAGCCCTTCGACGGGGACATCGTGGCCTCGAAGATGGCCATGGCGGGCGCCCTGTGACGCCGCGCGACCGCGAATATGTGGCGGCGCTCTGCGCGGAGAAGGCGGGCCTGCGGGTCGACGCCGAAAAGGAATACCTGCTCGAAAACCGCCTGGGGCCCGTGGCCCGACGCGAGGGATTCGCCTCGGTGCACGAGCTGGTCCAGGCCGTCCGCGACCGTGGCGAGGATCGCCAGGTCTGGGCGGTGGTCGAGGCCATGTCGCCCGCCGAGACCGCCTTCTTCCGCGATCCCGGGACCTTCGACCTGCTGGCCTCCCACACCCTTGCGGACCTGGCCGCGAGCCGGCCGGGCGGAACCCTGCGCATCTGGTCGGCGGCCTGCGGCGCGGGCCAGGAAATCTACTCCCTGGCGATGATGCTGGACGAGCGGCCGCCGCCCGGCGTCCGTGTCGAGCTCCATGGCGCGGACCTGTGCGAGCGGCGGCTGGAGAAGGCCCAGGCGGGCCTCTACAGCCAGTTCGAGGTGCAGCGTGCTGGTCTGCGCCCCTTGAGGTGATCCATCCCTTATGTTGGTCCGAGGACCATTTTGGATGGATGGAACGATGGCAAGGAAGCACCACAAGCCGGAAGAGATCGTCGGCAAGCTGCGTCAGGTTGATGTGCTGACCGGTCAGGGCCGGTCGATCGCCGAGGCCGTGAAAACGATCGCGG
>CANJXI010000033.1 GCA_947478785.1 Caulobacteraceae bacterium | reverse complement strand
TGCGTGAACGGGCCCACATCAAACGCCAGACCATCCAACATCGGCGCTTGCAACACCGCAAAATCGCCGCCTAAATATCAACCCCAGATGAGGCCATCTCTCCGCTAAATCCGGACCCCACCTGTCTCAAAACATCTGACGACGTACAGGCGGGTGCGCTGGTGACACGCCGGATCTCCCGGTCCTACCTGATGGATCAGCCCTTCTCGTTCAGCGCGGGATCGGTGAACGGGCGCAGCGAATACACCGCGCTCAGGTTGACCGGCGATTATCTGGTGCGCGGCGTCGACCGGGTTTTCGGCCTCTCGCTCACCGGCACGCAAGGCCTGGACGGGTCGCGCTCTGACGTTCCCGGCGCGCCAACCCCCAAGCAGCATTTCCGAATCCTGCTCGCCCAGCTGAACTATGCGCAGCGGCTCTCCGACAAGGGGCTGGAGCTGCGGGCGCGGCTGTCGGGCCAGATCACCGACAGCGTGCTCTATTCCGGCGAACGGTTTTCGGCCGGCGGCGGGACGACGGTGCGCGGCTACCGCGAGAACCTGCTGCTGGCCGACAACGGCCTCGTGGCTTCCGTGGAGCTGGCCCAACCCATCAGCCTCTCGGGCCGGCAGGGCCGTGGCGGGCCGTTCGACTGGGGCGCCTTCACCATCTCGGGCTTCGTGGACGCGGCGCGGCTGCGCAATCACCGCCCGCCCGAACCCGGGCCGACGTTGCTGGGCGCCGGCGCCGCGGCGGCCTGGACGCCGTCCGACTGGATGTCCGCGCAACTCACCTACGGCGTGGCCCTGAAGAAGCGGCCGCCCGTCGCCGAAACCGATATCCAGGATCACGGCCTGAACTTCCGGCTCACGGTCCGCCCGCTCCGGGCCCTCCGCCGCCGCTGAGGCCGCCACCGGTGCTAATGCCAGGCGCCGCCCTGCCGGAAGGCCCAGGAGATGTGGCCCTCTTTCGGAAGCTCCGGCAGGCTCTCGACCGGCACGCGAAGCCGCGCCTCCGTGGGCCCGATCCGGTCGGCCAGCGGCTGCAGGCGGGCGAGGTCGAGGTTGTAGCAGCGGGCCGCGTTGCCGCCGATCATCGCGCGGAGGTCGTCGGAGGACACCCCGCAGCCGAACGTCCACCGCAGCGAGGTTTCGGTATGCGGCCAGGCGCCTTCGGTATGCGGGAAATCCGAGCCCCACATGAGGCATTCCACGCCAAGTTCGTCGCGCGCCTCGCATTCCGGGCGGGACATGAAGCTGGCCCCGACGAAGCAGTTGGAGCGGAAATATTCGCTGGGCCGGCGCGGCAGGACGCGCCGCAGGTTCGAGCTGCCCGGATATTCGTAGATGGAGTCGTAGTCCCGCAGCAGGGGCGCCGCCCAATGGGTGCGCTGCTCGGTGATCGCCAGGTGCAGTTCCGGATGCCGCTCGAAGACGCCCGCGAAGAGCAGGTGCGCCAGCCCGCGATGGCTCCACCAGTCGGTCTCGGCGAGGACGAGCGCGCCGCGTTCGGCGCCGCCGCCATAGGTGAGCTGGGCGCCGCCGTGCATGTTGAGAGTCATCCGATGCTCGGCGCAGGCGGCCCACAGGCGCTCGTAGCGCGGATCGTTGTAGGCCGGGATCTCGGGGTTGATCAGCGGCGGCAGGATGACCCCGCCGCGCAGGCCCGCCTTGGCCGCGAACTCAACCTCGGCGACGGCGGCCCCGATGTCCAGGATCGGGATGCGCGCGATGCCGATGTGACGATCGGGGTTCGTGGCGCAGAAGTCCGCCAGCCAGCGGTTGTAGGCATGGGCTCCGGCGGCCAGGCGCGCCTGGTCGGCCTGGTAGTCCATCAGGCGCTCGCGGCCGGCGACCGCGGGATAGGTGGCGAACGGGATGGCCCCTTGCGCGTAGATGACCTCCGCGCTCACTCCGTCGGCGTCCAGGTAGCGGGTGCGCGCCTCGATGTCCGACAGGCCGTCCTCGCCCTGCGGGCTGGGCGCGCCGCCTCGCGAAAAGTGGTCCTGGAAGGATGCCTCATAGGCGGCGATGCGCGCCAGATAGTCGTCGTAGTCGGGGCGGTATTTGGGGTCGAGGTAGTCGCGGTACGCGGTCATGCTGTCGGGCCCCGCGTGGCAGTCGGCGGAGACGATCACCAGGCTCTTGTCACGCATGTGCTTCCTTCCCGTCGTGGTGTTTGACCTGAACTGACCTCGGCCAGCCAGATCGCCGCCACCTGTTTTTCACCGCCCACGACACCCCCTTCGAGGCACCCTTGCGCCGCAAGCTGGCCATCTATAGTCGATCTATCAACGATAGTGGGGAGTGCGCGGCCCGCGCAACTCGCCTGGCGCACGGGAATGGGAGCGAAACCTTGGGCCTCGAGCAGCTCGTGACCAAACCGCCGCGTATCGTCGGTCCCGGCGCGGGTCTTTTCCGCAACGACCACTTCCAGATGGCCTATGCGACCAACGACATCGATCGCGCCCGCGCCATCTTCAGCGAGCGCTTCGGGATCAAGGAATTCCGCCGGCTAGAAGGTCCGCTCGCGGAGGGCGGCCAGTTCCACATCGAGCTCGGCTGGGCCGGCGGTGTCATGTACGAGCTCGCCTGGGCGAAGGGTCCGGGCGGAGAGGTCTTCTACGAGCGGCTGCCGGCCGACCGGTTCGCGATCCAGCACCACCACCTGGGCTATCTCGTCCCGACCGAGGCGGCCTGGGCCGCCGTGCAGGGCGAGATCGAGCGGCTGGGCTACAGGGTCGCGCTGAAGACCAATGCGCCGGGCTTCATGCAGGCCTGCATCATCGAGGTCCCGGAACTTGGGCACTACCTGGAATACATCTTCCCCGAATCTGACGGTGTCGCCTTCTTCGACGCCGTGCCCAGCAACTGACCGCGGCCGTTGCGCGCCGCCCCGGCGACCGCGACGGATCATTCACCGGAACTGAAGGAAATCCTCATGGCCGATGGCATCTCGCCGCGCATCCTGGACCATCTGGCGGGTCTTGAGGACGCCATGGCCCACCTGGCCGACATGTGGCGCCCGGACGATCCGGAATACCGGGTCGACATGTTCCGCCAGACGATGATGAACCTGTCGTATTCCTACTTCGCGTTCTTCCATGCCGACGCCGAACACCCCGACTGGGCGCCCCTGTGGAACCCGGTTTACACCGACCAGCCCAATCCCGATGACATCTACCTCTATGCGCCGATCCGGGGCGACCTGACCTATCGGGTCAGCGGCAATCGCGGGACCTGCGCGCTGCTGACCTTCAACACCCAGAAGGGCTGGGTCGGGATCGTCGCGGACCGGGCCACGATCGGACACACCAAGGACTTCGACGACCGCGATCTCAAGATCGCGCCGGGCGAGGACTTCGAGATCATCTTCAGCGCCAAGCGCCCGGCCGGCTACGAGGGCCGGTGGGCCGAGATCGCGCCGGAATCCGACGCCATGGTGGTGCGCTACCGGAGCGTGGACTGGGCCAACGAGCGCGATCCGCAGCTGTCGATCGAATGCCTGAATCCCGTGCCGCCGAAGAAGCGGCTCAGCTCCGAGGAGATCCTCCACCGGATCCACGAGATGGCCGCCTTGCCGGCGCGGTATCACAAGTCGTTCCTGCCGCTGCAGAACGAGGTGAAGGCCGCGGTCGGGGTCAACGTCTTCGTCCATAAACGGTATGGCGGCGGGGGCCTGTCCAAGCAGGTCTACTGGCCGGCGGTGTTCGAGCTGGAGGACGGGGAGGCCCTGCTCATCGAGACCGACATGCCGGTGGTCCGGACCTACTGGAACATCCAGATGAACGACCCCTATTTCAACGCCGTGGAATACGTCTATCGGCTGAGCAGCCTGAACGCGGCGACGGCCACGATCGGCCCGGACGGCAAGCTGCGCGCCGTGGTCGCCCTGGTGGATCCGGGCGTTCCCAACTGGCTCGACCCGGCTGGGTTCAAGCAGGGGACCATCTACGGCCGCTGGTACGATTGCGACCCCAACCCGATGCCGACCATCAAGCGCGTGCCGCTGTCGGAGCTGCGCGCCCACATGCCGGCCGACACCCCGGTCGTGACGCCCGAGCAGCGCGCCGAGGAACTGCGGACGCGGGTGCGAGCCGCCCAGCGCCGCCGCCGCTGGTAGCCGCGCCATGCCCAAGCCCCCCGCACCGCCCGAACGTTTCAGAACGGCCTTCGACGAACTCCACGAAGTGGTCGCCGCCCGAATCGGCGCGTCTGATTTCGGCGACGACGATTACCGCCTGGGCCTGGAGGTCCTGCTGGAGTCGATGGACTACGACGCCACGTTCACCGAGCAGGGGCGCAGGGCGGCCTGGGGCGGGCTGATCGACGCGCTGGGCAGCCGGGCGATCGCCTTCCGGTCCATGGCCGAAAACCCAGGATACGATCGCCAACTGATCGACCGGCCGGTGGTCATCATCGGCGTGCCGCGCACGGGCACCACGGCGCTGCACAAGCTGATGGCGGTCGATCCGCAGTTCCAGGGGCTGGAGAAATGGCTGCTGGCCGCGCCGATGCCGCGTCCGCCCCGCGACACCTGGGAAACGCATCCCTATTTCCAGAAGGAAGTCGACGAGCTCAATGCCCGCTTCGGCGCGACGCCCCAGCAGCGAGCCGCCCACAACATGGTCGCCGAGGAAGTCGACGAGTGCCTCTGGCTGCAGCGGCAGACCTTCGTCTCGAACTTCTGGCCCTGCGGCTGGTCGGCGGCGACCTACGACGCCTGGTGGCAATGCCAGGACGAAATGCCGTCGTACCGCTATCTGCGGCGAGGCCTGCAGCTGATCGGCAGCAACGATCCGGGCAAGCGCTGGCTGCTCAAGAACCCCAGCCACGTCCTGCACCTCGACCTGCTGTTCGCCGTCTTCCCCGACGCCCTGGTGATCCACACCCACCGCGACCCGGCCAAGGCCGTGCCGTCGCTTTGCGCCCTGCTGATGCAGGGCTATCCCGCGATGGAAAAGGGCCGGAAGGACCAGCGCGCCCACACCATGATCCGGCGCGAAACCGCGAAATGGGCGCACGGCCTGCGCAAGTGCGAGCCGGTGCGCGAGGCGCATCGGGCCCAGGTGCTCGACGTCATCCACGGCGATTTCCATCGCGACCCGATGGCCACCATCGGCCGGATCTACGGGTTCCTCGGCCTGGACCTGACCCCCGCCGTCGAGGCTGCCATGGCCGCCCGGATCGCCGCGGCGCCGGAAGCCGCCCATGGGGTCCACAGCTATGACGTGGCCGACTTTGGGGTCACCGAGGACGAGATCCGCGAGGGCTTCGGTTCGTACATCGACCAGTTTGATCTCAGGCCGGCGCTTAAGGGAGCACGCCCATGAAGGCTGCCGTATTCAAGGGGGCCGGCCTGGCGCGGGCCCTGGAATTCGAAACCGTCGACGATCCCAAGCCGGGGCCGCGCGACCTGCTGGTGAAGGTCGGCCGCTGCGGCATCTGCGGCACGGACCTGCACATGACCTCCGGTCACGGCTGGGATTTTCCGGTGGGCACCATCCTTGGCCATGAGTACGCCGGCGAGGTCGTCGCCGTGGGCCGCGAGGTCGAGCGCTTCAAGGTGGGCGATCGGGTGAGCGGCATGGCGCGGGCCGGCTGCGGCGCCTGCGAGGCCTGTTTCCGGGGCATGCCGCTGCTCTGCCAGAACGGCGACGGTGAAATGGGGGGCTACGCGGAATACCTGCGCCTGCCCGAGGGCGCGGCGGCGCAACTTCCCAAGACCCTGTCGCTGGCCGACGGGGCGCTTGTGGAGCCGCTGGCGATCGGACTGCACGGCGTGCGGATGGCGAACATGCCGATCGGCGCCAAGGTCCTGGTGCTGGGCGCGGGATCGGTCGGGCTGGCGGCGATCTTCTGGGCCAGGCGCCTGGGCGCCCAGCGGGTGGTCGCCGCGTCGCGTTCGGCGGCGCGCGGTCCGATGGCGCTGGCGATGGGCGCCGACGCCTTCGTTCAGACCGGGCAGGACGAGGTCGCGAAGGTGATCGAGACCTTGGGCGGCCCGCCCGATTTCGTTTTCGAATGCGCGGGCGCTGTCGGGCTACTGGCTCAGGCGATCAACCACGCAAAGGTGTTCGGGCAGGTTGTCTCACTCGGCTTCTGCACGGCGCCCGATCCGATCGTACCGGGGACGGCGGCCATGAAACAGGTGAGCCTCTGTTTCCCGCTGGCCTATTCGCCAGGCGAGTTCGAGCAGGTGGCCGACCTGATGCTGGCGGGCGTGGTCGATCCGAAGGTCATGGTGACGTCGACCATCGGCTTCGACGACCTGCCCGAGACCTTCGAGGCGTTGCGCGGTCCCAACGACCAGACCAAGGTGCATGTGCTGATCGGCGAGGCCTGAGCCTCGCCGCTCGCGGTCCTTACCGCAGCATGTTCAGCCCGATGAGGGCCATGCCGTAGGGGTGGTCCTGCAGGATCTCGCGCTTGAGCTTCAGGGTGAGCGCCATCCGGCTGTAGCGGAGCACGACGGGGTTCTCGGCGGCCAGGCGCCGCGCGATCTCCCAGGCCCGCGGCAGGAGGTCGGCCTTGGGCAGCACCTCGCCGACCAGGCCCAGTTGCTTGGCTTCGGCCGCGGCGATGATCTCCTTCATCAGCAGGAAATAGCGCCCCCGGTTAGGGCCCAGGAGCGCGGGCCAGACGGTGTGGACGGCGTCGCTGGGCGGCGAATAGGGGAAGTGCGGGAAGTCCTGGAAGATAACGTCGTCGGCGGCCAGCACGATGTCGGAGAGCAGTCCGATCTCGGCGTGCCAGGTGGCCGGGCCGTTGATCGCGCCGATCACTGGCGCCTCGATGTTCAGCAGGTTCTCGTGCAGCTTGCGCCCCTCGTAGAAGAGCGTCGAGAAGGTCTCCGGCGTCCACTTGGACGGCCAGCCTGAGCCGTCGCCCGACGCGCAGAACGTGTCGCCCGAGCCGGTCAGGATCACCACGCGAACATCGGGATCGCTGGCCACGCGCTCGAAGAGTTCGGGCAGTTCGCGGTGGGCCGGCTCGCCCCAGACCAGGGAGCCGCCCTGGCCGTCGTGCAGACGAATCTCCAGGATCCCGCCCTCCATGCGGAGCGCCGCGCGGGTGTAGCGATCGGCGTAGTCTTCGAAGCGCGCCATGAGGTTGTTCCCTGCGTTGGTGGAAGGAATTCAGCCGGTCAGCGCCGCCGCGCGCTCGCCGATCATCACGGCGGTCGCGGCCGGACACCGTCGGACGACCGTGGGCATGATCGAACTGTCGGCGACCCGAAGGCCGTCGACGCCATGCACCCGCAGGTGCTGGTCGACGACCGCCGTCGCCTGCGAGGGGCCCATGCGGCAGGTGCTGGCCATGTGCACCGCCGTGCCCACGTGCTGCAGCAGGTGCCTGTCCAGCGCCGCGTCGTTCTCCAGCACGTCGTCGCCGGGCGCGATGCGGTCTGCGCCGAGCGCCCGATAGGGTTCGCTGGCGATGATCCCGGCGGACAGGCGAAACGCCTCACGCAGCCTGCGCCGGTCCGCCTCAGACTCCAGATAGTTGTAGAAGATGTCCGGCTTGGCCCTGGGGTCGGCGGAAGTCAGGCGGATCTCGCCGCGGCTCTCGCCCCGCTGCAGGATGGCGTTGATCCCGTGGTCCCAGCCGTTGCGGGCATAGTCGAGCACCTTGCGCACCGACATCTTGCCGAAGGTGGCGCGCAGCATGCCGATCCGGGCGGCCATCGGCAGGCCGTGGAACACCGCGCTGTTGATCGGGATCACCGACTGCAGGAGCAGCATGTCGCTGTGCTCGGACGACCCTGCGGCGGTGTAGTGCAGGCCGGCGTGGGTCCA
This sequence comes from Caulobacteraceae bacterium, assembly GCA_947478785.1. Taxonomy (GTDB): domain Bacteria; phylum Pseudomonadota; class Alphaproteobacteria; order Caulobacterales; family Caulobacteraceae; genus Phenylobacterium. Next base: position 30,017 of record CANJXI010000033.1, on the reverse strand, counting down.
GGCGCTGCGGGTGGGATCGGGCGTGGGGCTCTTGCGCCGCTGTACCCGGAACGGGATGCTCATGGAGCAGTGGTCGGTGAATTCGCGCCCGACCAGCGGCGACTCGCAGCGCACGGAAATCCCGACGCGCGCCAGTTCATCGGCCGGGCCGATTCCCGAGAGCATCAGCAGGTGAGGGGACTTGATGGCCCCGGCGCTCAGCACCACCTCGCCGGCCTGGATGGTCGAGACCTGTCCGCCGATCGCCACTTCGACCCCGACCACGCGCCGCCCCTCCAGGACGACCCGCAGCACCTCGGCCCCGTCCCGCACCTCGAGATTGGGCCGGTCGAGCACGGCGTCCAGATAGGTGATGGCGGTGTTCATGCGGACGCCGTCGCGCATGTTCACCGGCAGGAGGCCCACGCCGATCGACCCCGGCGCGTTCATGTCCCGATCGTCGGGATGTCCGGCCTGGCGGCAAGCGGCGATGAAGGCGTGGTCGAGGGGAAGCTGCTCGCGGGCGCTGGCCCGGCGTACGGGGATCGGCCCGTCGGCGCCATGGTTGGCGTCGTGGAAGTCCTGGTCGGTTTCAAGCTTGCGGAAGAACGGCAGGACACGCTCGTAGGACCATTCCGGATTGCCGGCCTCGGCCCAGCCGTCGAAGTCCTCGGGCAGGCCGCGGGTGAACAGGGCGCCGTTGAGCGCGCTGGAGCCACCGACGACCTTGCCGCGGGGCAGCGGCTGGACGACTCCCTCGCGCAGGGTGGCGACCATGTCCCAGTTGTTCGGGTGGTCCGGCATCATCGCGCTCAGCACGCCCGCGTACCGCAGCGCCGGGGGAAACCCTTCGGCGCCGACGAACCGCGGTCCGGCCTCCAGCAGGAGCACCCTGCGCGTCGGGTCCTCCGAGAGGCGCACGGCCAGCGGAATCCCGGCGGACCCAGCGCCGACCACGATCACATCATAGGATGGCTGCATGCGATCTCCGCCCAGGTCAGCGCGCGAACACGGGATAGGGCTTCAGGGCGTGGTCCCGCATCAGTCCTGACGATCCTCCCGGGCGAACGGTATCCTGCTCGAACGGAATTGTAAGCGCTCGTCTCGCTGTCGCGGACGGGTCGATCAAGCCGTCATGGCGGGTCTGCGAGAGACACGGCGCTGGCGTCGCGATCGCTAAGCGATATGCTGTGCCCGAACGCTTGCTCGGCAATGGGCGGCGACGACGCCATAATTCGGGAGGAGCCACCGATGCAGTACAACGTGATCTCCGCTGACAACCACATCCTCGAGCCGCGCGACCTCTTCATGACGCGAATGCCGAAGGAATTCCGCGACCGCGCCCCGCGCGTGATGCGCGGCGCCGACGGCGGCGACGGCTGGAGCCTGGATGGCAAACCGCCCTCCCGCACGTTCGGCCTCGAGGCCACCGCCGGCCGCGCGGTCCAGGTGAGCGGCTACAAGTGGGAAGATATCCTGCCCGGAAATTACGATCCCGACGCCCATGTCGCCGACATGAAGCTGGCCGGGATCGACGCGGCGGTCCTCTATCCGACCGTCTGCCTCAGCGCCTACGACCTGCCGGCCGACGATTTCGGCCTCGCCCTGATGAAGACCTACAACGACTGGCTGCTGTCAGATTTCGTCGCCGCCGATCCCAAGCGGCTCATCGGCCTGCCGCTGATCCCGGTGAACCACCCCGTCGAGGTGGCGGTCGCCGAGGTGAAGCGCTGCATCGAGAAGGGCGCGCGAGGCTTCTTCATCCCGGCCTTTCCGAAGATCCCCTACATCGACCAGCACTACGACCCGATCTGGGCGGTCGCAGCGGAGGCGGGGACGCCGGTGTCGCTGCATCGCCAGAACGGCGGGAAAGACCCGTCGGGCGGTTTCGCCGGCCAGCTGTCGGCCCCCGGCATGGCGGTCGCCGGCACGGTGATCCGTTATTTCGCGGGCGTGACGCCGCTGACGTCGTTTATCTTCTCCGGGATGTTCGAGCGCCATCCGAAGCTCAAGGTCCTGGAGGCCGAGGTGAACTTCGGCTGGGCGCCATACTGGATGTTCCAGATGGACCAGTGCCATGGGCAACAGGACAACTGGAATTCGTTCCCCTTCTCCAAGCTGCCCAGCGAGTACGTCGGCGAGAATGTCTTCGTGACCGTGCTGGACGACGAGGTCGGGTTCCCGATGGTCAAGGATTTCCCGAAGCTGGCCGAGATGGGCCTGTTCTCCATCGACTATCCGCACAGCGTCTGCCTGTGGCCGGACTCGATGTCCTACGTGGACAAGGTGACGAAGGGGGTCGATCCGGTCGCCAAGGCCAAGATCCTGTCGGGCAACGCCGAGCGCATCTTCAACCTGAACTGAGGCGACCGGCGTAAGGCGTAAGACGATGGCTGACACCACCAAGGGCGCGCAGGTCCATCCCGACCTGCGCGATCTGGTCCCCGGCATCCAGCAGGCGGCGGCGCAGACAGCGGGCATGACGCTCGCTGAGCTGCGGGCCGCGATTCCCGAGGTGCAGCCGCCCGCCCAACCGGTCTGGGTCGAGCGGAGCGTGCCCGGCGCCGGCGGCGCGCCCGATGTCCGGGTCTACGTCATCAACAGCCGAGGGGCCGGGACGTCGCGCCCGGCGATCCTGCACATGCATGGCGGCGGGTACGTGCGCGGGACGGCCATGATGTGCATTCCCCAGTTGCAGGCGCTCGCCGCGGCGCTGGACTGCGTGATCGTGACCGTGGACTACCGGCTGGCGCCCGAGACCGCGTTTCCCGGGGCGCTGGACGACAACTATGCCGGACTCGCATGGCTGTTCCGGAACGCCGCCGAGTTGGGCGTCGATGTCTCGCGCATCGCGGTGATGGGCGAGAGCGCCGGAGGCGGGCACGCCGCCATGCTGGCCATCGCCGCGCGCGACCGCGGCGAATTTCCGCTGATGTTCCAGGCGCTGGTCTATCCGATGCTGGACGACCGGACCGGCAGCGTCCGCCACCTGCCGCCGCACATCGGCTCGCTGGTCTGGACACCGGAGCACAACCGCGAAGGCTGGACCGCCCACCTGGGCGCGCCGGCCGGCGCGGACGACATACCGCCTGAGGCCGCGCCGGCTCGCCTAGCCGATCTGGCGGGCCTGCCGCCGGCCTACATCGCGGTGGGGGCGCTCGACCTCTTCGTCGAGGAGGACATCGAATACGCCCGCCGCCTCATCGAGGTCGGGATCCCCGTCGAGTTGAACGTGGCGCCGGGCGCCTTCCACGGCTTCGACGTGTTCGCGCCGGAGGCCGGGATCTCGAAGCAGTTCCACGCCGCCCTGACGCGGGCCTTGCAGCAGGCGTTCCGGCAAGCCTGATAGTATCCGATTGGGACCCCCCAGGGTAATGGGTCTTGATCGCCACGTGAGGGGGCTCGGAGGTTCGCATGGACGACCAACCTGCGGTGAAACATGAGGCCGATCCTCGGCCCGCGGAGCAGGATCAGGCGGCGTTCCAGCAACGGATGAACGCCGCGGGCGGGGACCCCCAGATGGCGGCGCTGCGCCGCGTGCAGGACGAGATCCGCCGGCTGGATCTCGAGCGGCACGTCTCGGACCTGAACGTTCTCGGCTACACCGTCGTGCCGCCCGAACGCGTGGCGACGCCGGAGTTCATCGGCAGGTTTCGCGACAAGGTGCTGGAGGTTGGCCAGCGCCGGTCCGGCGTCGCCCCCGACCTGAAGACCGGGAACAGCCACACCCAGTTCAATTCCCCGTTCGGCCAGATGCCGATGTACATCCTGTTCGAGGATCCGCTTTTCGAGCAGGTCCTGATGAACGAGGTGTCGGTGGCCCTCGTGGATTATCTGCTCGGGCATCGCAGCCTGCTGTCCTCGTCGCGCGGGTTCATCAAGGCTCGCGGCACCGAAGCCCTTGTCCTGCACACCGATTTCGCCGGCCCGGCGCCGTTCCCGACATACTCGTCGATGTGCAACGTGACCTGGGCGCTGACGGACTATTCGAAGGAGAACGGCTCGATCGCCGTCGTTCCCGGAAGCCATCGCCTGGGGCGCAGGCCGCATGGCGACGAGGGCGTGGATCAGCGCGAGGCGATCGATGCGCCGGCCGGGTCGATGATCATCTTCGACGGCTACACCTGGCACGGGGCCTTCCCGCGCCAGACCGATGGCCTGCGGGTCGCCTACGCCAATCTGTTCTGCCGGCCCTACCTCTTCACCCTCGAAAAATACCAGGGCAAGGCGTCGCCCGAGATGCTGGCCCGGAATCCCAAGCGGTTCAGTGATTTCATGGGCGAATACCTGGCGTGGGAATATGACACGCCGGACAAGGACATGGTGAAGCTCGGGGAGACCATGGCGGCGGCGATGAGTCTCTACTGACACGCCCCGGGGTCCTCTGTTTGTTGCGGCGATAGTCTAGGGAGTTCGGTCATGGCGCTCGAACTGGTCATACGCGGCGGCAAGGTCGTCGACGGCTCGGGCCTCGCCGCCTTCACGGCTGACGTCGCGATCCGCGACGGGCGGATCGTCCAGATCGGCCGGGTGGCCGAGCGCGGCCGACGCGAGATCGACGCCGACGGCCTGCTCGTCACGCCGGGCTTCATCGACGCCCACACCCACATGGACGCCCAGATCAACTGGGATCCACTCGGTACCTCGTCGTGCTGGCACGGCGTGACCTCGGTGGTCATGGGCAACTGCGGCTTCACGCTGGCCCCCGTGCGCCGGGGCGAGGAAGCGCTGGCCGTACGCAATCTGGAGCGCGCCGAGGACATCTCGCCCGCCGCCATGGCCGAGGGGATCGCCTGGGGCTGGGAGAGTTTCAGCGAATATCTCGACGCCATGGAGGCCCTGCCCAAGGGCATCAACTACGCCGCCCAGGTCGGGCATTCGGCGCTGCGCACCTGGGCGATGGGCGAGCGCGCCTTCACCGAGGCGGCCAACCCGGACGACCTGGGGCTGATGAACGGCGAACTCGCCCGCGCTTTCGACGCCGGCGCGGTGGGCTTCACCTCATCGCGCAGCATGCATGACCAGACCAGCGACGAGCGGCCGGTGGCCTCTCGCCTGGCGACCTGGGACGAAATCCGCAGCCTGGTCGCCACCGTGGGCGCGAAGGACGCGCTCTTCGAACTGGCCCAGGAACGCAGTCCCGATCACGAGGGCCGTCTCGAATTCTTCGGACGGCTACGCGACCTGGCCGTGGAGAGCGGCGCGCTCGTCACGTTCGGCGTCCTGCCGATGGGGCCGCGCGAACTCTGGGAGCCGCAACTCGACGCCCTGGAGGAGACCGCGGCGGCGGGCGGACGGATGATCGGCCAGAGCCACAGCCGCGGCGTCTCCATGCTGCTGTCGTTCGAGACCCAGCTGCCCTTCGACCGGATTCCCGAATGGCGGGCGGTGCGCAGCCGGCCGCTGGAGGAGCAGAAGACGCTGCTGCGCGATCCGGAGGTCCGCGCCCGGCTGGTCCATGCCGCCCACCATGGAAACTATGGACAGGCGATCGGCGCGGAGGCGGGCAAGCCCGACTGGGACCTGCTGCGCGTCTACCAGAACCCCCTGCCGCCCAATCCGAAGGTGGCGGAGATCGCCAGGGCGCGCGGCGTCGATCCGGTGGAGTGCCTGATCGACCTGGCGCTGGAAAAGGACCTGCGGCAGTTCTTCATCACCCTGCCGTCGCCCATGGCCGACGAGGACCTCCTGCGGGTCATGCGCCATCCCCAGACCGTGATGACCTTCTCCGACACCGGCGCCCACGTCACCCAGATCGTCGACGCCTGCATCCAGACCCACCTGATCTCGCACTGGGCCCGCGACCAGAAGGCCTTCACGATCGAGGAGGCGGTCCGGATGGTGACGCTGGCGCCGGCGCGCGTCTGGGGCTTCAATGACCGCGGGCTGCTGCGCGAAGGCATGGTCGCCGACATCAACTTGATCGATCTGGACGCGCTGATGCCGGGGATGCCGCTGGCCGTGCGCGACCTGCCGGCCGGCGCCCAGCGGGTGATCATGAAGTCCGACGGCATGGTGGCCACCATCGTCGCCGGTCAGGTGCTGCTCGAAGGCGGCGAGCACACCGGCGCGCTTCCCGGGCGGCTCCTCCGCAGAGCCGCGAGGTGAGGGCTGCCTAGGGAAACTCTCGCGGGCATTCCCCCTTCACCGTGTATTTGGTTCTGCTACGCTCGCACAAGTTGCGAGCGTGATTGACAAGCGGGAGTGGCCTGATGCCTTGGCGTCGATGGAGTGGCTTCGCGGCGATTGTCGGAGCGCTGTTTGCGTTGCCGGCCTGTGATCGGGGTCCACATCCCGGGGCGGTCCTCGACGAGGCGCAGGCGGCTGGACGCGAGGCCGCGTCGTTTCCCCACTCGGCGGTCGACTACTTCCACGACATGGACAATGCGCCGGCTCTCAACGAGCGCGAGGTGCAGGGCCGCGACATGTGGCTCGTCTGGACCGGGGGCAACGACCGGTTCTGGGACGGGATGACGGCCACCACCTTCGGCGGCTTCGATCTCCTGAAGATCGTCACCTCCCACCCGATGCAGGCCTACCACCGGGCCAACCGCTGGGCCAATCTGGGCCTGGTCAACGAGCCCTGCTTCGAGGAAGCCAAGGCGCCCGATCCGCAACGCTTCGGTCTGTGGCTCGACATCCGCAAGGCCGATTGCGGACCAGACCCGTTCGCCGACGAGGCGGCCTATCCCGGCGTGAAGTTCGGCTTCCGCGGCAAGGCCTTCAAGGCCGGCACGGTGATGGCCAACGGGGCCAGGCCGCCGGCGGCCATGCCGGTGGGGTCCTACTATGGCTATCCGACCGGGATCATCGGGCTGCGGCTGTTCCCTAACCCGGCATTCGACGACAAGGCCGCCGCCGCCTGGGACCCGGAGCGCTATTACACAGACCCCCGCTACTACAATAATCCCAAGCTGGTGCGCCCCTACCGGGTCGGCATGTCCTGCGGCTTCTGCCATGTGGGTCCGAACCCGCTGAAGCCGCCCGCCGACCCCGAGAACCCCAAGCTGGCCGAGCTCAGCTCCACGGTGGGCGCGCAGTACATGTGGGTGGATCGGCTGTTCATCCAGAGCGCCGATGAGCGGAATTTCATGTTCCAGCTGGTCCACACCTATCGCCCGGGCGCCATGGACACCTCGCTGGTGTCCACCGACAGCATCAACAACCCGCGCACCATGAACGCCATCTACAGCCTCGACGACCGCATGGGGGTGGCCGCCAGCGACAAGCTGCCCGGCGGGGCGCTCTACCTGGGCAAGGAGCGTCTGAAGGGCGGCGAGCTGCACAACAAGCAGTTCAACAGCTACATCTCGACCGCCCCGCTGACGCTGTTTTTCGACGGCAAGGACCGGGTGAAGTCGCCTCGGGTCCTGAAGGATGGATCGGACTCCGTCGGCGCGCTGGGCGCGCTCAACCGCGTCTACCTGAACATCGGCCTGTTCTCCGAGGAATGGCTGCTGCACTTCAAGGCGGTAGTCGGCGGCCAGACCATCACGCCGATCCCGATCGTCACCGCCGAGAAAAATTCCGCCTACTGGCGCGCGACCGAGGCGGGGACGCCGTCAACGGCGCTGTTCTTCCTGAAGGCCGGCCGACCCGACCGGCTCGCCGCGGCCCCCGGCGGCGCGGCCTATCTCACCGCCGATCCAGCGACCCTGGCGCATGGCAAGCAGGTGTTCGCCGACACCTGCGCCCGCTGCCACTCCAGCAAGCTGCCGCCCGAGGCGGTGGCCAAGCTGTCAGACGACAGGTGTGTCGGCGCGGGCTACCTCGCCTGCTTCAAGGCCTACTGGAAACACAGCCAGACGCCGGCCTTCAAAAGCGAGATGCGCGGCATCGTGGCCGCGCCCGACTTCCTCGACCACAACTATCTGTCGGCCGAATTCCGGGTGCCGGTAACGCTGCTTCGGACCAACGCCTGCAGTCCGCTGGCCACCAACGCCATCCGTGGCAACATCTGGGACAACTTCTCGTCGGAGACCTACAAGACCCTGCCATCGGTCGGGGCGATCACCGTCAGCAACCCGATCACCGGGGCGCCCAGCGTCTACCGGATGCCGGGCGGCGGACGAGGCTATACCCGGCCGCCGTCGCTGATCGCGCTCTGGTCGACGGCGCCCTACCTGCTGAACAACACCGTCGGGCCCTTCAGCTACCGCACCGAGGTCACCCGCGCCGGGATGCCGTACGAGGCCACGCCCATGGTCGGCGTCGCCGACCGAATGGCCGTCTTCGAGCCCTCCATCGAACAGATGCTGTGGCCGGAGAAGCGCGCCCAGGACCCGCTGCTGAAGGGCAAGGTGCACGGCGTGATCGACCGCACCACCAAGACCAGCTGGGTGGTCATCGCGCCGGACTATGTGCCGGGCGCGGTCAGGCTGATCCAGGGCCCGCTGGGCCGCTTCTATCCCGGCCTCGTCTATCGGAACGCGGATCGGGCGAAGCTGGACGCGGCCTTCGCCGACTATCCGAAGATGGACGCGACCATGGACGGCTCGCTGGTGGTGGGGCCGATCCCGGCCGGCATGCCGGTCAACCTGCTGGCCAACACCATGCTGCGCTCGGAGAGCCACAATCCGATCGACAAGATCGTGCACGCTTGGCGGATCCTGTGGCTGGTCCACGAGTTGCGCCACGACCGCAAGGCGCTGACCCCGGGCGCGTCCGGCGAGGCGTTGCGCGAACAGTACGCATCCGTGCGCGCGCCGCTGCTGGCCCTGAACAAATGCCCCGACTTCGTGGTCAACCGCGGCCACCTGTTCGGGACCGAGGCCTTCAACCACCAGGACGGGCTGACCGCCGACGAGAAGTCCTGGGGAACCGAGAAGGCGCTCGGCGACGACGACAAGCGCGCCCTGATCGCCTTCCTGAAGACCTTCTGAGGCGCCGGGCGTGGCGGGCCCGGCGAATGCTGAGTGGGATTACATCGTGGTCGGATCCGGGGCCGGCGGTGGCACGGTCGCCGCGCGGTTGGCTGAACTGGGACACAGCGTCCTGCTGCTGGAGGCCGGCGGCGACCCGAGGACGGGCGGCGGCCGGGCGCCGGACGACTACGATGTTCCGGCCTTCCATCCCTTCGCCTCGGAGAACCCGGCGATCAGCTGGAATTTCTTCGTCGAGCACTATGCGGATCCGGCGAAGCAGGCGCGCGATCCCAAGCGGGGCCGGGAGGGCGTGCTCTACCCCCGCGCCTCGACGCTGGGCGGCTGCACGGCGCACAACGCCATGATCCTGGTGCGCCCCGACGACGCCGACTGGAAGGCGATCCAGGACCTGACCGGCGACGCCTCCTGGGCGCCAAAGGCCATGCGGGCGCGGTTCCGGCGCATGGAGGACTGCCGCCATCGCCCAGTGCTGCGGTTCCTGGCGCGGTTGGGGCTGGATTTCAGCGGCCATGGCTGGACGGGATGGCTGACCACGGAACGCGCGCTCCCCCGCCAGGCGTGCATGGACCCGCAGATGGTCCGCCTGATCGTCGATTCCGCCCAGGGTGCCTTGCTGCGTGGGCCGCGCGCGCTGGGGGCCGTGGTTCGTCTGCTGCTTGGGCGGGCCGATCCCAATGCGCGGCTGCAGGCGGCCGGGCGCAATGCGCGGGTCTGGTACACGCCGCTCACGACCCGCGACCACCGACGGGTGGGCTCGCGCGAGCGGGTGCTCTCGGCGCAGGTTGGGGCCCCGGCCCATGGCGGACGGCTCGATATTCAGCTCCATGCGCTGGCGACCAGGGTGCTGTTCGACGCCGCCAACCGCGCGGACGGCGTAGAGTACCGGTCGGGCGATAAGCTCTATCGCGCCAGTCCCGGCGTCACGGACGCAGCGGGCGAAGTGCGCACGGCGCGCGCGCGGCGCGAGGTGATCCTGGCGGGCGGCGCCTTCAACACGCCGCAGCTCCTGATGCTGTCGGGGATCGGCCCCGCCGACGAACTCGCGCGGCACGGCATCGCCTTGCGCTGTGACCTGCCGGGCGTCGGGCGTAACCTGCAGGACCGCTACGAGGTGGGTGTCGTCAACCGCCTGACCTGCGACTGGAGCGCGCTGTCGGGCGCCGCCTTCGAGCGTAACGACCGCCTCTGGACCCAGTGGTCGGGCGGGGCGGGCATGTACATCTCCAACGGCGCCGCGGTGGCCGTGGCCAAGCGCTCACCCGGACAAAAGGGGCCGCGCGATCTCTTCTTCATGGGCCTGCTGGCACCCTTCCGGGGCTACTACCCGGGCTATTCCAAGGAAATCGCCACCGGTCACAACTACCTGACCTGGACGATCCTCAAGGCCCACACCGCCAATCGCGGCGGGCGGGTGACCCTGCGCTCGGCCGACCCGCGCGAACCGCCGGACATCAACTTCCACCACTTCGAGGAGGGCGGCGCCGATCCCACGGGCGACCTGAAGGCCATGGTGCATGCCGTGCGTTTCGCACGCCGCATGGCGAGCCCGCTCCGCGCCGAGCGCCGCATCGCCGAGGAGGAGACGCCCGGGGCGGCGGTCAACACCTCTGCCCAGATCGAACAGTACGTCCGCGACAACGCCTGGGGCCATCACGCCTCCTGCACCTGCGCCATCGGGCCTCGCGAGCAGGGCGGCGTCATCGACAGCGACTTCCAGGTCCACGGCGTCACCGGCCTGCGAGTGGTGGACGCCTCGGTGTTCCCGCGCATCCCCGGCTTCTTCATCGCCTGCGCGGTCTATCTCATCGGCGAGAAGGCGGCCGAGGTGATCCACGCCGCCGCCCTGCGCGCGCCCCGAAGCGAGAAGGAAGCGATCCATGCCCCTGCAGCGGCTGCATGACGCCCTGGTGGCGGTCAGCCACATCGAGCGCCGCCTTGAACCCTTCGTCCGCGACGCGCTGGACGCGGCGCTGCGCGCGCCGCAGGCGGCCGTGGCCCAGTTCCTGATCAACATCCAGCGCCGCAACGAGCACCTGGCGCTGGCCGAGGAAAAACTGCAGCCGGGCGAGGAGGCCGACACCCAGGGGATCATCGACCTGATGCGCGAGCAGATGCGCGGGCGTTTCAAGCCGGGCGGCTATGAACGCGGCGGCAACACCAAGACCCACGGCCTGGTGCGGGGGGAGGTCACGATCCTGGACGGCCTGCCGGAAAACGTGCGGCGCGGCGTCTTCGCCACGCCCCGGAGTTTCCGCGCCTGGGTCCGCTACTCAGGTCCCGGGCCAGACGTGCCCAAGGACATCGAGGATGTCGGCTTCGTCTCCATGGCGATCAAGCTGATAGGCGTCGAGGGGCCCAAGCTGATGGACGAGGAGAAACTGACCCAGGACCTGATCTGCATCTGCGTGCCGACCTTCCCGACGCCGGACACCAAGACCAACGCGCGGCTGCAGTACTGGAGCCTGCTGCATCAGCCGCTCTGGTATTTCCTGGACCCTCGGCAGTCCCACCTGCTGGATTTCTGGATGCAGTCCTTGTGGAACAAGACCCAGTCGAACCCGCTGGGCGAGGCGTTCTACAGCTGTGTTCCCTACCTGCTGGGCGAGGGGCAGGCGATGCAGTACGCCTTCTTCCCGCGCTCGAAGGTGCATCGCAAGATCCCCGGCCTGCCGTTCGGCGCCGTCCCCGACAACTACCTGCACGACAACATGGTCCGGACGCTCGACGCCCAGGACGTCGAGTTCGACATCGCCGTCCAGGTCCAGACCGACTCCCACCGGATGCCGATCGAGAACGCCGGAGTTATGTGGCCAAGGCGGCTGTCGCCCTTCGTCACCGTGGCCAAGCTGAAGATTCCGCGCCAGACCTTCAACTCGGCCGCCCAGATGGGGTTCGCCAGGAACCTGAAATACAATCCCTGGCACGCGCTCCCTGAGCACCGGCCGCTCGGCAACCAGAGCCGCACGCGCCTGCGCCTTTACCGCGAGCTCAGCGACTTCCGCCAGAAGATGAACGCCGCCCCCCACCTGGAGCCGACCGGCGACGAGGTGTTCAGCTGAGGCTGGCCAGGTAGCGCAGGGCGCGTACGCCCGGCAGGAAGAAGTAGGCGCCGCCGCGCACGGTGACGAACTGGGGCAGGCCGTCGAAGGCGCGGCAGGGTCCGTCCGCCTGCGGCCAGCGGAAGCCGTCGGTCGGGTGGCCTTCCGGGAACGGCTGGCGCGCGCCCAGCAGAGGGTCCTGCTCCCCGGTCAGGCCGCCGAACTTGGCGCTGGCCAGCCACGCGCCCTGCACGAACTCGAATTGCCGCGCGATGCTGGCGCCCAGGCAGATGAAGTGGAGGCCGGTGTCGGCGCCCGCGCCGTATTTCCGGCCGCGCCGCAGGAGGCGGTGGAAGCGGCTGGAGGCGATGGTGTCAGGTTGGCGCTCGATGCCGAAGCCCAGCATGCCGGCCAGCGTGCGGATGGGCCCCAGGTTGCCGCCCGGCTGGTCGCCGGTGCGCGGGTTGGCCCGGCGGACGTGGCCGGTGAGGGGGCAGGCCAGGCCCTCGCCGTCGCTCTCGAAGTCGAAACCGTTGGCCGCCACGTCGGCGGGCTCCGGGCCGACCCCGCGGATCGGGCGCTGGCCGGTGGCGACCAGCGGCCGGCCGTCCTTGCGGCGCCCAACCATGGCCTCGGCCAGGGGGAGGCCGCCGTTGGCGTCCACGAACCGCCAGAAGCCGTCCACGTCCTGATGCAGCTGGCGGAATACGAGGTAGGTCCCGTTGCGCCCGAGGTCGGCCTTGTCCGGGTTGTCCGCGGCCCGGGGCAGGCCAGGCGCACCGGTCGGGTCAAGGCGTGGCGTGCGGGTCGCCAGGCCATATTCATTGGGATAACCCAGCACGAACTCGCCCGACGAGATCAGGTTTCCGTAGTCCAGGTCCTCGCTGGTGTCGGGCTGGCGCGTTCCGGCCCAGTCGACCCTGGGCTGGCTGAGCCCGTCCACGAATCCGAACGGCTCGCGCCCGTCCAGGGGCGCGGTGGGCAGTTCCGTGATCTCGAAGGCGGCGCTAATGGCGGGCGTCAGCACCTCGGCCTTGAGCGTCGGCAGGCGGCCGGGCAGGGCGAACAGCATCAGGAGCGCATGCGGCTCTTCGCCGGCCCGGCCCCAGGCCCAGGCCTCGGGCGCGTTCGGCCCCACGTCGCCCAGCCTTCGCGAGCGGGCGCGGTCGGCCGACATGCCGCCCACGAACTCTGGCGAGAAGCCTTCCAGCACCGCGTCCGCCAGGCCCAGCGCCGACAGGCCAGGCGCGGTCAGGGCCAGGTGCCGGGCGGCAGGGATCCGCTTGCCGGCGGAGAGATCGGCCATGGTGGTCGGATGGAAGCCGCCCAGCCAGGCCCGCGCCGCCTCGGCGTCCTTCACCCGCAGCAACAGGCTGAGCGCCTCGGTCAGCGGGCCGTAGCCCGACTTCACCAGGCCCTGGATGTCGGCGAGGTCGTGAGGGGGGATCGGCATGCGGCCCTCAGATCTTGGCCAGCCAGGCGCGCAGCGGCGCGCCGGTCAGCTCGGGGTTTTCGAGCCCTTGGCGGATCTCCGAATTCCGCGCGAGGTCGAAGGCCGTGAGCCCGGGGTAGGCCTTGTACCAGACGTCGGTGAACTGCTGGCGGCGGCGCAGGAAGGCCTTGAAATGCTCTTCCCGCTTGGCGCCCTGGAACAGCAGGAAGCTCGTGGTCGGATAGCCGACGCCATTGGAGAAAGCGAGGTTCAGGCCGAACGCCGCCTTGTTGATGAAATCGTCCATGTAGCTCTCGAGCGAGCCGTCGTAGTTGCTGACAAAGAACACGCGCTGGCCGCCGTCGATCACCACCCAGCGGGCGAAATGGATCGTGCCCACCCGCGCCAGCCGGCCGCGCGTGTAGATGTGCTCCGCCCCGAAGTTGATCAGCCAGAGCACCGCCATCACCAGGGCGAAGCGGAAGGCGCCCGGCTTGATGGTCCCGATGGCGCTGAACGGGTTGCTGACGTCGTGGTCCTCGCCCGCCGCGATCCGCGCCTGGCGCCGGCGGTCGGAGGGGGTCTGGATCTCCGGGTCGCGGGTCTCGTGCAGCCGCAGGACGGCCAGCAGGATCGGCGACAGGACCAGCAGCACCGGCGCGGCGATTAGCAGGATCACGATGCCCGCGACCAGCGACCAGGCGTGTCGCGCCTTCCAGGCGGGCGGGGTGGGCTCGGGCGGCGTCAGCGTCAGGTCAGAGGCCTTCACGAAGCTGCGGAGTCGCGCGTGGAGGGCCTGTGGGGTCAGTTCGCCCTCGGAGACCGCGCGCCGGAGCTCCGCCGACAGCGCCTCGTGCAGGGCCGCTTCCTCGCGCACCTGCGAAACCGTGCGGCCGACCCAGTTCACGTACCAGGCCTGCGGGCGCACCAGATGGGCGCGCATCCACGCCGCCACGTCGGTCTGCGGGCCAAAGCCCTCGCAGTGGCCGAAGATGGTCCGCAAGCCCTGGTCCGCGCGCGCAGCCAGATCGTCCAGCAGGGCTTCCGACGGGCCATCGCAATCGCCGAGGAAGGCCAGGTGGACGGGCAGGTCCCCGGGGGTCTGGCCGAACGCCTCAAGATCACCGCGCGTCTCGTCCTCGAGCACCACGAAGCGGGCGACGTGCAGCGTCGGGAACGCGCCGAAAGGAACGATGGCGTTCCGCGGGTCGGCCTGCCCCGGGGCCGCGGTCATGCCGGCCAGCACGGCGCGCAACGGGCCGACTGCCTCGGGACGGATGGGCGCCAGGACCAGGAATTCCGACTGGGGAGTCATGACGGCCGCGCCGCTAGCGTCAGAACTCCAGGGCGAAATCGATGAGCCGGGTTTTGTCCCAGTAGACCTTGCCGAGATAGAGCCCGGGCTGGACCATCCGGATCTCGTCGCGGATCCAGTGCGCGACCAGGGAAGTGTCGGAATAGTCGAGGACGATGCATTCCTTGCCGTCCAGCCAGCTCTTGTCCTTGTACACCCGGGCCACGATCGCGTTGATCCCGAGCGGCAGGATGCGGTTGCGCAGCACGCCGGCCTCCGGGTCGAACACCTTGCCCTGCCAGGCGAAGATATTGATCATCTTGGCGATCTCGTCGCTGAAGCTGGTCCCGGGCGCGATGATCGCCGTGCCGTCGGCCTGACCCGTCGGGATCGGGCCCGCGTCCAGTCCGGTGAACAGGGCGTCCAACTCCTTTTGTGGCGTCTTCAGCAGCTGTGCGACGGTGTAGGCCATGACGGTCTCCATTTTGGGGCCTGTGGGCGACAGTGGCTTTTGGGCGCCGCTTGCTCATGCGCCTAGGGGACTGGGACAAGCCGAGGCCCGCCGGCCGCCTGCCCTGGCGCATCGCCGGCGATCGGCTTGGGCATGGGCGTTCCGCCGAAGTTGCCGTCGCCCGGGAGGGCGCCCGTGCGGTAGAGCCAGGGCTGGTTCTCGTGGTCGGCGCTGCGCAGCAGGATGCGTTTCCAAAGCGCGCGCAGCCGGTGGACATGCAGATCGTCGCACATGACCGCCACCGCGTGGCGCACGATATCGCCGTCGATCGCGCCCGATGTCCCGCCGATCTTTGCCAGGAACGCCGGGTCCGCGCCGGAGAATATGACGTCGCCGATGGCCACCACATAGGTCTCGGGCGCGCCGTCGGCGAGGACCGCCCGCTCCAGGTCGAAGATCGTGCGGATGCGATGTTGGCGGACTTTCTGGAAAGTGTCGGCGCCGAGCACGAGGCACAGCTGGGCCTGCAGCACCCAGTCGAAGACCTGCAGCAGGGTATAGGGCGTCTCGACGTAGAGCTCGATCGGATTGCGGGTGGCGAGGTTCTGGACGTCGTTCACGTTCGCCTCGTCGAGGCGGTACTTGGTGGTCGAGTCGATCCCGTCGATCACTTCCACCGGGATGATCCGGACGCTCTCCAGGCTGTCGAGATTGACGCGCTTCTCCAGGGTCAGCTTCAGCCGGCCGCTCAGCCAGCTGATACCGGCCTGCGGCGCCATGCCCAGGAAGAAGGCCGTCCCGAGCCAGAACGGGAAGGTGCTGACGCCGGTCTCGAACGGCAGGTCGATGGCCGAGGCCACCCGGAAAGCCACCAGCGGCACGGTGAAGCCCAGCAGCAGCTGGAAGGCCGAGCGCATGAAGCTGACCGCGCCCAGTTCGTAATTCAGGAGCTGGCGGATCAGGAACTGGGTGGTGGCGATATAGGCTCCGAGGAAGCCGACCGCGGCGATGGTGACGGAATAGACCAGGTCCTGGGATACGGCCGCGCCGGCCGGAATGGTGGCGGACCAGGCCAGCGAATCCTGAATCCACGGCGTGTCCGGGAGCGCGGCGCATTTGGCGGCGAACAGGCACGCCTTGGGCGTCAGCAGGAGCTGGAAGCCGATGAAACTGAACGCCGCGAAGAGGTAGGTCGCCAGCGTCAGGATCAGGACGTTCTGGTAGGTCCGGCCCTGGTCGGTCGGGTCGCGGTGCTCCGCCCGGCGGGTCCTGGAGGTTGCGTATTTCGATCGTACGAGGTCGAGCTGCGGCAACTCCTCGGCGCCGCCCTCCGGGTAGAGGGCGCGCACCAGGTCGTCGTAGGTCGCGCTTCGCTGGCTGCGGACCACCGAGCGGCAGACGAACAGCGTCACCGGCAGGGCAAGCGCCAGGAACAGCGGCACCGCGGCGCGAGAGCCCTCCGAGACCGCGAGCGTCCATGGGGCGATCATGGCGCGAACCAGATGGTCGGATCGGGCAGCTTCAGCGCCGGGTCCCGCACCTTGGCGACCGTGTCGTCCGTCAGGGAATGCGGATCGTAGGTCGCCAGCCCCTTCAGCCGGGTCTTCGCCGACAGGGATATCTCGTCGAGGTCGGTGGGGCCCGTGCGCCACTTCGCCCCGACCAGCTTCAGGGCGAAGGATCCGAGGTCCATCTTCTCTTCATCCAGCGCGGCGGTGGCGTCGGCCTTGGCCGCCAGGCCGGCCAGTTGCGCCAGGTCCAGCGCAAGGCCCGCCCGCGCCGCGCCTTCGGCGATCCACAGGAGGGCAGGCGTGCTGATCGTGCTGGCGCCGCCGCCGCCCACCGAGCCGTGGACGCCGGGAAACCACTGTTGCTGATACGGCCGGCGATCGAAGCCGAGCCCGCCCGCGTGGGCGTTGTCGTTCAGGCCCGCGACATTGGTCCACAGCGAGGGCATGAAGGTCTCGCGCCGCTCGTCCAGCGCGACGGCGTGTCTGGCCGAGCGGACAAAGCGCGAGAGTTCCAGGTCGTGGAATTCGTATTGCTCGTCCACGAGGTCGGCGAATGGCAGCTTGGACGGGATGCCAAGCGAACCCACCGTGTCCCAGACGCCAAGGTACTGAATCCAGGCGCAGGTCGAGGGGTCCGCCGGGACCAGACTCTCGGGGTTTCCCGGGTCGTAGGCCTTGTCGTCCACGAAGGCCATCGACACGCCGTGGCTCCAGACGTCGTGGAAGCGCTTGACGCTTGTGTTCCAGGCCGCGGTCGCGGCCGGCGTGTCCTTCTTGCCGACTGGCCGCGAGCGGTAGAGGTCGATGGCGCCCGGCACCTGTCCGGTGGCGTCTGGCCGAAGGATCCAGAACTGGCGCAGCAAACCCGCGAGGCTGCGCACGGTGTAGGCGCCGCGGCTGAAACCGAACAGGAAGATGCGGTCGCCCACTTCGTAGTTCAGGCACAGGAACTCGTAGCTGCGGGCAAGCTTGTAATCGAGGCCCTTGCCGAGCGCGCCGCCCACCAGGCTGTTGAGCTGGTCGAGGGTGCCGTTGCCCACGCCCACGCCATCGTCGTAGCGGATCACCTGGGTGCGGCCGTCCGCCGCCGACTGCCGGGTGGCGCGAGCCAGGCGGGCCACATTGGTGGGAAAGGGCTGGCCGAAGTTCTGCCAGGTCCCGTCGCAGAAGATGGCGATGTTCTTCACGTGCGCCCCTCCGATATCGGAGGCGATCATGCGAGCGTTGCCGTCGCCTGTCTAGGTTGCAAAAATTTCCGGCCACTCGCCAAGGCAGAGCTTGTTTACGCTGGAGAGCCCTGAGCAGCCGGCCCGGCGGAGGACGGTCCGGCCCTACTTGCGGTTTAGCCAAGGCCAGGACCGATGGTGCGCGGCATATCGCCGGAAGACCGCCTACCTCCCAGATGGGAATGGAATCGAGCCGCCAATAACGGGATGCTGGATTGCCGAACTTCGCCTAGGCTGAAGGCGGTCAGCAGAGGAGAGACGTCGTGCGCATTCGTCGCCTGCATCCGGACTTCGGGGCGGAAATCCTTGATGTCGACATCCTGAACACGGGACCCGACGAGGTGGAAGAGCTTCGCGCGGCCTTCCTTGAGCATCAGCTTCTGCTCTTCCGCGGGCAGGGGCGGACGCCACCCGAACGCCAGGTCGAGATCGCCAGCTGGTTCGGGCCACTGGTCTCGGAGACCCCGACCGGTGAGTTCTGGAACGTGCTGCACAACAAGGAATACGGCGGACGCATCCGCCTGAAATTCCACTGCGACCACAGCTACACCGACAGTCCCGTCAAAGGGATCAGCCTGCACGCCATCGAACTGCCTGACGGGCCGACGGCGACCGCCTATGTCAGCAACATCAACGCCTGGGCGCGGCTTTCGCCGGAGCGCCAGGCCCTGCTCGCGCCCATGACGCTGCGCCACCGGCACGTCAGCGAGAACAAGGCGTTCGACTGGCCGGAGTTCATCTCCGAACACCCGGTCCGGTGGCTGCATCCGAAGAGCGGCCGGCCGGTGCTGTTCGTGACGGAAGACCACGCCAACCGGATCCTGGAGCTCGACCAGGACGCCAGCGACAGGATGATCGCCGAGCTGTTCGCCGAGATCTACGCGCTGGAGCGGATCTATCGGCACGAGTGGCGCCTGCATGACCTCATGGTCTGGGACAACCTGGCCATCCAGCACGCGAGGCCTGAGATGGCCGATCCGGGGAAGGGCGCGCGGGCCATGCAGCGGGTGTCGCTGAACGAAGTGCCCTTCGCCGAGCTGCTGGCGCGAGCCCGGGTGGCTGAGGGCAAGCGAAAAGCCGTGGGCGCGATTGCCTGACGATTGGGGTTCCTACGCCGCGCCTGCCTTCGACTGCAGACGCCCGAGGAACTTCTCGACGTCGATGATGAAGCGGTCGTGGGTTCCGGATCCGATCAGGTCGCGTTCGTCGCTGCATTTCACCTGGAAGCTGAGCTTGCGGCCCTCCACGGCGACGAGTTCGACTTCTGCGGTGACCTTCATGCCGATGGGGGTCGCCGCCACGTGATCCATCGTGACCTTGGCGCCCACCGAACTCTGCCCGGTAGACAGGTAGGGCCTGATCGCCTCGATGCAGGTCCACTCGACGAGGGCCACCATGAACGGGGTCGCGAAGACCTCCGGCATGTCGGACAGTGACGGGAAGTTGGCGGCGAGCGCGGGCACCGTCAGCGACTTGTCGATGGTGATGGTTTCACTGTGCGCGAGGCCGGGGGCGAGAACGGTGTCGGTCATGGGATTTCCCGGTGAGATTTGGTCCAAGGCCCAGTTAAGCGGATAGGCTGGGGAACTGGGAGGATTCAATGGCGGTGGAAACCTCGGAGCGGATCGAACTCTACGGCTGCATGACGCCGAACGTGCTGAAAGTCATGTTCATGCTGGGCGAGGTCGAGCTGGCCTTCCGGGTCAACCACGTGCGGATCTACCGGGGTGAGAACTTCGCCGACGGGTTCGACGGGCTGCATCCGTTCCGCAAGCTTCCGGTGCTAGTGGACCACGACGGACCGGGCGGGAAGCCGCACCGGGTCTTCGAGTCCGGCGCCATCCTGGTTTACCTGGCGGAGAAAACCGGCCGGTTGCTGGGCGACGACCCCATCCAACGCAGCGGCGTGATGCAGTGGCTGATGCTGCAGGTCAGCAGCGTCGGCCCGGTGTTCGGCCACGGCACGCACTTCAACCGCGCCGCGCCGGAGGACTCCGGCTACGCGCGGCGGCGCTTCATCACCCAGGCCATCCGGCTCTGCGAGCTCTACGACGCCCGCCTGGGCGAGGTCCGCTACCTTGCCGGCGACGACTTCTCGATCGCCGACGTGGCGACCTTCCCGTGGCTCTGGCGCCATCCCGGCATGCTGGGCATCGATGAGGCGGACTACCCGAACCTGCAACGGTGGGTGGCTGAGATCGGCGAGCGCCCAGGGCTCCAGAGGGTGCACGAGGCCTATAGGGCCCTGGTCCGCGTCGATCGCGCGGATCTCGCCGCGGCGGATCCCGACCTGATGGACCGCTTCCTGGGCCGCGGCCGCTGGTTCCGGGTGGAGTAGGTCTTGTCGGAGCAAGTCCTCAGGCGGGCTGCCGCTCGGCCAGCGGGGTGGATGGCAGGGTGAACAGGGCGGCCGCGGAAATCAGCGCCACCGCGGCGCCGCCCCAGTTCATCACCGTGTAGGCGCCGAATTGGTCGTGGACGAAGCCGGCCAGGAGCGGGCCGACCCCGCCGCCCAGGCTCAGCATGCTCATCAGGGCGCCGAACGCGACGCCGAAGTCCTGGGCCTTATAGAGCCGCGCGGTGGCGCAGGCGACGAAGGTCATCAGGGCTCCCGAAGACATCCCGACCGCGCCGCAGGCCGCGATCGCCAGGACCGTCTGGCCGTTCAGCGTGGCGAGCAGGAACGAGGCCAGCGCCAGCACCCCCAGGACCCCCGTCGACACGACGCCCATCGGGAGCCGGTCGAACAGCGAGCCGACCAGAAGCTTGCCGAAAATGACCGAAACGCCGGCGATGCCCGCCAGCTTGGCCGCCTCGCGCGGCGCGAACCCATGGTCGACCATGGCCGGCGCCAGGTGGATGATGTTGGCCGCGATGACGGTCGATCCGGCCAGCACCACGAACGCCAGCCGCAGGAAGCCTGGGGACCTGAAGATGACGAACATCGGGGTGACGGCCAGCGCCGACTTCTCGGTCGCCGCCTGGCCGCGAACACGCCGGTCGATCAACAGCGGAATGCAGATCAGCAGGACGGCGCCGAACCAGCAGGCGCCCAGCAGCTGGAAGGCGGCGCGCCATTCGTAGGTGTCGATCAGATATCGCGCCAGCATCGGCACGAAGGTCGCGCCGAGCGCGGTGCCCATGAGCGCGATGGCCATGGCCAGGCTGCGTTGCTTGTTGAAGGAACCCGCGATCACCGCCACCCAGAGGGTAGGCCCGACCAGGATCGACACGAAGGCATGGAGGCACCAGAGCGCCAGCCACTGCGTGGGATCGCCGTTGGCGAGCGAGAGGCCGGCCAGGCCGAGCCCGCCAAGCACAAGGCCCGGAAGCGCCACCAGGCGCGCGTTCGTCCGGTCGATGAGGCGGCCGACCAGCGGCCCGAACACAAAGCCGAAGACCACGCCGACCGAAAGGCCGGCGGACGCCTCAGCCCGCGACCACCCGAAGGCATGCTCCAGCGACGGCATGAACTGGCCCATCGCGTAGGGCGCGACCGCGCTCACCGACAGCCCCAGCGCGCAGGCCAGCACCACCGGCCAGGACCGCGCCCATTCACCCGCGACAGGCGCCTCGGTTGCCTGGCTCATGACCTTGTTTCCCCCGCCCCTGTTCTTATACGCCCGGACGCAATCGTCAGCCCTGCGCCGCTCCGGCGCAACGGATTATCTTCGGCCGTTCCTGATCACTGCTGCAGCAGGTTCTCCCGGTAGGTCGTCCCCGCATATTCGGTCCGCATCAGGCCGCGCTTCTGGAGCAGCGGCGTCACGCCGTCGACGAAGGCCTCCAGGCTGTCCGGCAGGACGTTGGGGGTGACGGTGAAGCCGTAGCAGCCGGTCTCGCGCCACCAGGCCTCGATGGTGTCCGCCACCTGCTCCGGCGTGCCGACGATGCGCGGCATCATCGGCGAGATGGCGAAGTGCAGCGCGAGCTGCCGCAGGGTCGGCGCGCCGCGCTCGCTCACGTGCTCCACGGCTGTCATCCAGCCCTGGGAGGCCTGGGTCTCCCTGATCTCGATGGGCCGGTCCAGCTCGTCTTCCGAGAACACCCGGCCCAGCAGGCCGCCCAGCCGGGCGAGCGCCGTGCCGATCGGCACGCGGGCCTCAAGCTCCGCGACGCGCTGCTGGGCCTCGGCCTCGGTCTTGCCGATGAACGGCTGGATCCCGAAGAACACCTTGGGCGGGGGACGGCCGACCCGTTCGGCGGCCGCGCGGGTCTGTGCCAGGTAGCCGGCCCAGGCGGTCCTGGGCTGCAGCGCGAACACCGCGTCGGCGTGGGTGGCGGCGAAGTCCATGCCCCGGTTGGAAGCGCCGGCCTGGAAGATCAGCGGTCGGCCCTGTGGCGAGCGCACCATCGTCGGAAAGGCGCTGCAGCTATAGTATTTCCCGGTGTATTCGACCCTCTTGATCAGGCTCGGGTCCACGAAGTCGCCCGAGGCCTTGTCGGCGATGATCGCCTCCGGCGGGAACGCGTCCCAGAGGCGGTAGCAGATCTCCATGTACTCGTCGGCCTGGTCATACCGCGCGTCGTGCTCGGGCTGCTTCAGACCCAGCGCCTCGAAGTCGCTGGCCAGATAGCCGGTGACCACGTTCCAGGCCAGGCGCCCGCCCGACAGGTTGTCGATCGTGCCAAGCCGCCGGACGGCCAGGTAGGGCGCCATGCAGACTGTGGAGAGCGTTGTGGCAAGGCCCAGGTATTTCGTGACGCTGCCCATCAGCGGCAGCAGCTCCAGCGGGTCTGGCCGCGGGACACCCCCCTGGGCCAGGGTCTCGCCGGCAGAACTGTCGCCCGCGGCCAAGGTGTCGGCGAAGAAGACTCCATCGAAACGACCGCGCTCCAGGGTCATCGCGAGGTGGCGCCAGTAGTCCGGCGACATCAGTCCGGCCGCGTGCTGGTCGAGCGGATGGGCCCAGACGCTTTGCGCATGGCTGTTGGGCGAGGTCGTCATGACCATGTTGAAGTGAATCTGGGTCATCGGCTCTTTCGCTATGCGACCTGGCTGGTCATGCCCGGCCGTTGTTTCCCGTGACCCGCGCCAGATCGGCCACCCGCGCCTCGACGACAGTGCCCTTGAAGAAGTCCGGGTTCATGCCCGTGTGCAGCTCGACGACGTGGCTGAAGGTGAATTTCTCGAACTGCGGCTCGGTGATCCAGCCATGCTCCACCATCTCCCAGGCTTCGTGAAGCACCTCGGTCGGCTCGGTGACATCGAAATGCGAGATGTCGGAGCCCAGCATCGGCTTCAGGCCGGCGTCTTCGAAGCTGCCGGAAAACGCCCAGGGCGTGGCCGGATCGTCCGCCTCGCAGCCGAAATAGAAGTTGCGCGAAAACAGGCGCCGGAAATCGGCCTCGCCGTCGATCCGGACGTTCTCATACTCATCGAGATCCATGTCCCGCTGGGTGAGGGCTTCGAGGGACTGGTCCGGCTCGAGGGGATCCAGGTTGTCCCGCGCTATCCTGTCCGCGAGACCGCGGAAGCGGGTGTCGCGCCCGGCATAGTGGTCGATCAGGCCGCGAAGTTCGGCCCTGTCCAGAAGGTCCGGTTTGAAGTGGGCGTCCAGAAGCGGGCGGTTGCGCTTCTTCCAGTGTCCGATCAGTTCGGAATAGAGCGTGCACGCCCAGCCCACCCCGCCTTCGAGGAACCCGAAGCGAAGGTCCGGATGCCGCTCCGTGACGCCGCCCATGAAGAGGCTGCGGGCGAAGGCCTGGTTGCCCTGGGCGAAGTGGCCCAGGTGGTTCGCCACGAAGTTGGTGGGCGAGTTCCGGTCCGGCCAGCTGATCGAGCCGGCGTGGTTGGTGACGGCGAGGCCGAGCCTGGAGAAGGTGGACCAGACTGGGTCGTAGTCGTAGGCTGCGTCGAGGCCAAGGGCGTCGACGTAGACCCGGCCGGCCGCACCCTCGGGCGGATTGGCCAGCGGCCGCACGACGGTTCCGTTGACCACGGCGAGGCGCAGGCCAAGGGTCTCCACCGCATAGGTCGCCTCCTCGATCGCCTCGCCAGGAGTCTGCATGGTGCAGATCGCGGCGGGAATGATCCGATCCGAGTAGGGCGCGAAGACCTCGGCGATCATCCGGTTGTAGGCCCGCACCAGCGGCCGGCGCATCGTCTCGTCGCCCAGGCCCAGGAACAGCAGGCCGAGGCTCGGGTAGACCAGGGCCACGTCGATGCCCCAGTCGTCCAGGCGGTCGTAGTACAGGCCCGGCAGCATCGAGGCCGCGCGAGTCTGCGTCCGAGCCGAGTAGGCCCACCCCGCGGGCCGCGAGGCCCGGCGGCCCTGGCGGTCGGCGGGCGTCATGCCGTACCAGGCGCCTACCTGCGTCTTCAGGAACGTCACCACCTGGTCCACCATCCGGGGCCCGGCCGTCTCGTCGAGGAACTGCAGGAAGACCGGCAGGGCCTCCAGCCAGTGGCCGTCGGCGTCGACGACGGGATGGGTCAGTGCGCCGCGCACGCGCCGCGCGGCGCTCTCAGTCATGTCGGGCTCCGTCGGGTCGCAGGCATTCGAGCCTCACAGGCCGGCGTCCCGCACCAGGCGGCCGGGACGCGCGCCGGTGTCCTCGCCGCCGCGCTGGATCGTGACGCCCGAGACCAGCGTCGCGACATAGCCTTCGGCGCGCTGCGAGAGGCGCCGTCCGCCGGCCGGCAGGTCGTGGACGATCTCCGGGGCGGGCAGCGCCAGTCGGTCCATGTCGATGATGTTCACGTCCGCCTTCAGGCCGGGCGCGAGGCGGCCCCGGTCGCGGAAGCGATAGAGGCCCGCCGGATCGCTGGTCAGCATCCTGACGGCTTCGGCCAGGCCCAGCCGTTCGCCCCGGCGGTCGCGGGCCCAGTGGGCGAGCGTGGTCGTCGGGTAGCTGGCGTCGCACAGCAGGCCGTAATGCGCGCCGCCGTCCCCCAGGCCCAGGACCGTGTCCCGTTGCTTCAGCAGTTCCAGGACAATGTCGAGGTTGCGGTCCATGTAGCTGGTCATCGCCAGGATGAGCTTCGCGCGGCCGTCGTTCTCGAGCAGCAGGTCGTAGGCGACCTCGTACGGACTGACGCCCCGCGCGGCGGCGAGGGCGGCGACGCTGGTGGATCTGTCGGGCTCGTAGTTGGCCGGCTCGCCCAGGGCGAACAGCTGGTCGAAACGCGGCGTGGGCGCGCCGAACGGCTGGTCGGCCGATCCATCCGGCGTCAGGACCGCCGCGCGCACGTCGGGGCGGCGCATCTGCGCCACGCGTTCGGCCAGGGGGAGGGCGGCGAGGCGCTCCCTATAGGGCCGGTGGGCGACGAACGGATGGTGGTCCGTCTCCAGGCCAAGGATCATCCCGCCCGGCCGGTTGAAAACCTGGGCCTTCACGTCGGCGCCGGCGTGGTTCTCCCGGGCGATCGCGCCCAGGACTTCGCGCCAGAGGTTCGGACACTCCTGCATGGGGATCAGGGTGTAGGACAGGGGCCGCCCGGCGGCCTTGGCGACGCGGTGCAGGAGCTCGTAGTCCTCGATGCGCTGGTCGTCGGTGATGGTGATCGCCTGCAGGTTGCCGCGTCCCGCGTCGGCCAGGCCCCGGGCGATTTCGGTGAGTTCGTCCTCGCCGGCCCGCATCGATGGCGCGAAGCCGCCGTCGCTCCCCTTGTGGAGGATGTTGCGCGAGGTGGCGAAGCCGACAGCCCCGGCCAGCATCGCCTCCTTGGCCAGGACCCGCATCTGAGCGCGGTCGGCCTCGGTGGCGGGCTCCAGGTTCACCGCCCGCTGGCCCATGGCGAACACCCGGAGCGGCGAGTGCGGCAGCATCACCGCATAGTCGATGTCGTGTGGCCGCTTCTCCACGCTGTTCAGGAAGTCGGGGAAGCTCTCCCAGTCCCAGGGCAGACCTTCCGTCATGACGATCTCCGGGATGTCCTCAATCCCTTCCATCAGCCGGACGAGCTTCTCGCGATCCCGCTCGCGGCAGGGCGCGAAGCCCACCCCGCAGTTGCCGGTCACGACGGTCGTCACGCCGTGCGACGAGGAGGGCGACAGCCGTTCGGACCAGGTGAGCTGGCCGTCGTAGTGGGTGTGGACGTCCACGAAGCCCGGGGTGACCAGGAGCCCCTTCGCGTCGATTTCCTCGCGGCCGGAGCCACCGACGCGGCCCACATGGGCGATGCGGCCATTCAGGATCGCCACGTCGTCTTCACGCAAGGGACCGCCTGAGCCGTCGGCGACCGTACCGCCCCGGATGACAAGGTCGAAGTCCGCGGACATGCCATTACCTCGCACTCAATTGGAAACCGTATGTGCAGCATGAAGCTCTCGCGCCGGTATGCAACAGGTCTTGACGCCGGCCGCGGCCAGGAGCGGGCCAGATGGGGGCGAGTCAGCGCGAATGTCGGCTTGCTGACACTGTAAGCAATCGGACTTAACCCTAGGAACCACCTCCCGTTTTGAGCGCTCCCTGCAGCCGACGGAGGACACCGATGCTCGCAGGCGAACGCCTATCAAATCTTGGACGGTTCACGCCGGAGTTCCCCGACGCGGAGGGACTCCACGTGGGCCTCGCGCGATGGAATCGACGACGGCTGGCGGTGCAGGTCCCCCACGCGGACTGGCAGTCGCAGATGATGGAGGACCAGGGGATGCTGCGCCTGGAGGGCGCCTTCGTGGAGGCGTTCCGCGATCACGTGGCTCCGCTGATCACCGACGTTCCCAGCGATCCTGCCGGCTTCATCGCCTGGTTCGAGGACCTCAAGGACTCCGGCCCGGGCCAATGGGATCCGCTGTTCGCGTGGCTGGAGACCGAGGCCAGCCTGGACCAGATGAAATGGTTCCTGACACAGGAGGCGGCCGGCGAGGCGGGCTTCGACGACCTCGTCGCCATGACCCAGGTGAAACTGCCGGCGCGACCCAAGATGGAGCTGGCGCGCAACTATTGGGACGAGATGGGGCGCGGCTCTCCGGCCGGCATGCACGGACCGATGCTGGATCGCACGGTGGAAGGGCTTGGCCTTCACCCCACCATCGATGGCACGCTTTGGCAGAGCCTCTGCCTGGCCAATCTGATGACCGCGCTCGCCACCACGCGGCGCTATACCTACCAGTCGGTCGGTGCGCTTGGGGTTGTCGAGCTGACCGCGCCCAGTCGGGTCGCCTGTGTCGACGCCGGCCTCAAGCGTCTGGGCCGCGCGCCCGACCAGAGGAAGTATTTCGCGCTCCACGCCCATCTGGACGTCGAACATTCCGCGGCCTGGAACGCCGAGGCCCTGGTCCCGCTGGTCACCGAGACCTCGCGCGCCGCCCGCTTCCTCGCGGAGGGCGCGGTGATGCGGCTGATCTGCGGTGAGCAGTGCTTCTCGGCCTACAGCGCAGCCCTTCTGGCGCACCATCACGCGCTGGTCTACGCGGCCGAATAGGCCTGGCGGGAAGGGCTCCGCGGCCATGCCCTGGCCAGCAGGCCGAACGCCGCTTTACACGCCTGATCCAACGTACGTAAGGAGAGACAACGGAGCTCGCTCAAGCGGCGGAGGAGACGACCAGCATGAAATTCACCATGGCCATTCCACTGGGTGAAATCGCGCCTGGCGAGTTCCAGTCGATGGACGCGATCCGCCAGATGACGCAGGCGCTGGAACAGGCCGGCGCCGACGCCTGCTATGTCACCGACCATCCCGCGCCGTCCGCCGAATGGCTGCACGCCAACGGCCACGACGCGCTGGACCCCTTCGCGGCGCTGGCCTTCGTGGCCGCCGCCAGCAGCCGCCTGTTGCTGCACACCAACATCGTGGTGCTGCCCTATCGCAATCCATTCGTGACGGCGAAGGCCGCGGCGACCGTTCAGGTGCTCTCCGGCGGCCGGCTGATCCTGGGGGTCGGCGGCGGCTATCAGAAGGGCGAGTTCGAGGCGCTGGGCATCGATTTCCACAAGCGCGGCGCCCTGTTCGACGAGGGGCTCGAGGTTCTGCGCCTGGCGTGGGGCGGCGGGGCCGTGGTCAAGGAAGGGCGCAACTTCAACGCCGCGGGCAACGAGCCCCGGCCGGCGCCCAACCCGCAGCCCAGGATCTGGATCGGCGGCGGCAGCGACAAGGCCGTCGAGCGCGCGGCCCGCTGGGGCGACGGCTGGTGCCCGTTCTTCGCCGCGCCGACCATGAGCAAGCTCAACCAGGACACCGGAATCCAGACCGTCGAACAGCTGGCCGGAAAGATCGCCCAGCTGCAAGACCTGCGCGCGAGCCTCGGCCGCACCGGCCCGTTCGACATCTCGATCGGTCCGCAGGTGAGCCTCAAGAACAAGACTCGCGCCGACGCCGATCGCTACATCGAAGGCATGGCGGAACTGGAGAAGGTCGGCGTCACCTGGGTCGGCGCCGACATGGGCCATTCAAGCCGCGCGGCCTATATCGAGAACGTGCTCTGGTTCGGCGAAGAGGTCATCGCCCGCGCGCCGCGCTGACGATCCTGTTCACATAGGGTTCGGCGAAAGCGTTACCCGGGCTCTTGCGAGAGGGCCCGGCGAACCTCCCCGGGCAAGCGGCGTTGAAGGGGGACCAGAGACAGGAGGTCCCCATGCCCGCCAAATCCGCCGCCCAGCAAAAGGCCGCCGGCGCGGCCCTCTCCGCCAAGCGCGGCGACACGCCCAAGAGCAAACTCAAGGGCGCCGCGAAGCACATGGCGAGTTCGATGAGCGAAAAGCAGCTCGAGGAATTCGCCCACACCAAGCGCAAGGGCAAGCCCGAGCACATCGCCAAATAGCCGCCGCAGGTCGGCCCTCTGGCTGGGGCCGGCCGGCTTGGCCGGCCTCGCGGGCGATCTGGAACAAGCCTGGCCACATCGCGTTTCCGGCCCGGCTTCGTCATCAGGCGAGCGTCAAACATCCTAGTCGGAGAGCCAAAATGCGATCGATGCTCCTCGTCCTCCTGGGCGTTCCCATCCCGGTCATCCTGCTCCTGGCCTTCTGCACGCATCACTTCTGAAGCGCCCGCGGCGTCGGGCGTGCAACCGACGTCGATGCGAACCCTTTTGCAGTGAAGGCTGGCGCGGGAAGACCCATGGACAAACTATTCGCCAAGTTCGCCACGGCGACCGCTCGCGTCACCGGAAGCCCGATCGCCTTCCTGGTGTGCGTCGCCTCGGTGGTCATCTGGGCGGCGACCGGGCCCATTTTCCACTACTCGGAGACCTGGCAGCTGGTGATCAACACCGGCACCACGATCGTCACCTTCCTCATGGTGTTCCTGATCCAGAACACCCAGAACCGGGACGGCTTCGCGATCCAGACCAAGCTCGACGAACTGATCCGCGCCTCGGACGCCGAGGACGAATTCATGGGTATCGAGAAGCTCACGGACCGTGAACTCGATGTGCTGCACGCCAAGTGCCAGAAGATGGCCGCCAACAGCCACCGCCTGCTTGAACAAACGGACGCGGAGAAGAAGTCGCGTCAGGGCGCCCGGTCGAAAGGCGCATCGAAAGCCGCTGTCGCCCCGCGACGGCGAAGCAGATGACCGAGCAATCGGCGCTGGCCGATCACGTCAGCGAGACGGTCGACGAGATCATGGCGTTCCAGCAGGCGCACCACGACAGCGCCTCACCGCTGCAGCGGGCTATGGAGACCGTCACCGACCGTCTCGGGCGGCCCGGACTGGTGGCTGTCGTCTTCCTGGGCGTGGCCGCCTGGATCGTGGCGGCGCTGGGCCTGTCCGGCTCCGACGTGGGCCAGCCTGCCTTCACCTGGCTGGAACTGAGCGCGACGCTGTTCGCCCTGCTCGTCGCCATGTTGATCCTGGTGACCCAACGCCGGCAGGACAAGCTCTCCGAACGGCGCGCGCAGTTGACCTTGGAGCTGGCGATGCTCGCCGACCGAAAGACCGCCAAGCTGATCGCCTTGCTGGAAGAACTGCGCCGCGACCACCCCGATCTGCGCGATCGCGACGACGCGGAGTCCCGGGCGATGGCCAGGCCGGCGGACCCGGGGACAGTGCTGGCGGCGATCGATGAGCGTTCGGTCGGCAAGCCGGGCGCAGGCGCGTCCGACCGCCGGGCCTCGCGAGCGCCGCCGCCGACTCCGGGGTGACCGCCTGAGATCGGGCGCCGGGCGTCCTAATACCAACCGCCCTTAAACGTCACCGCAGCAGGCCCATGTCCGTGCGCCGAGGGATTGGATGCGGTCTGGCTCGGCGATGAGGCGGTTCCAGGCGTCGCAGACGGCGTCGAGGATGGCGTCGTAGTCCTTGAAGACGTGGTTGGA
>CANJXI010000032.1 GCA_947478785.1 Caulobacteraceae bacterium | reverse complement strand
TCCAGACGAGCTGGTTGAGCGCGCTCTTGACCTTGGCCCGGCGCTTCTGGGTCTGGACCGTCCGCTGTTTGGCCGCGTCGTCGCGATCCTCGCGCAGGGCGCGCTGGGCGTCGCGGACGAGCTTGGCCTCCAGCGCCAGGCATTGCCGGGCCGAGCGGCCGACCTTGTGCAGGGCGCTGGCCAGCACGGCGGCGTCGGCGGGATCCTCGGCAACCGCCTGCCGGGCGGCGAGGTCGCGCGCCGAGGCCAGGCAGAGCTCGGCGAGTTCAGCCAGGACGCGGGCGTGCCGCTCGGTCATTTCGCCTGAGGTGTCCACGGAACAAAACTAGAACACTGGAAGGCCGATGTCAAGTTTCGTCGCCCATCGCGCGCCGAACGGCCTCGGTGACCGCCTCGAAGGCCAGCATGGTCGAGGCGTGGCGCGCCGGGTAGTCCTTCACCGGGGCCAGCAGGGCCAGGTCGGCGAAACGGCCGCCGGGGGGTGGTGCGCCCTCCTTCAGCATGGCCCGCATCTGGCCGCGCGCGGCCTCCAGTTCGGCCAGGCTGGCGCCGACGACGTGCGCGCCCAGCACCGACGCCGCCGCCTGGCCGAGCGCGCAGGCCTTCACGTCCTGGGCGAAATCGGCCACCCGGTCGCCGTCCATGGTGACATCGACGATCACCCGGCTGCCACAGAGCTTGGCGACCTTCTCGACACTGGCCTGGGGCGCGGCGAGACGCCCGGCGCGCGGCATGTTGCCCGCGAGCGTCAAGATCCTGGCCGAATAGAGGTCGTCGATCATCGCTCCTAGGTCGGGGCTCGCGCGCGCGAAGTCAAATGAGGCTCCGCGAGCCCCCATTTCCAGACTGGCGCCCCGTTTGCGTGTCCCCCGGAACGAAACCGCAAGCCGTGCCGTTCCGGAACCGCATCTGCAATTAGGGGTTGTCATGTCCACTCGTCTGCTCGCCGCCTCCGCGGCCCTCGCCATCGCGCTTTGCGCCGGCGCCTCCGCCCAGGCCTCCGTGGTCGTGTTCGACGACTTCGAAAGCTATGTGAATTCACCGGCCAACGGGCCGGCCTACGGCACCTCGGAACTCAACTTCGCCGCCTTCGACCACCTGACGGTCCAGAGCGGCACCGTCGACCTTATCGGCGCGGACGACCCCTGGAACCTGATGACCGCCTACGGCTCGGCCTTCGTCGACCTTGACGGATCGACGGGCCAGGGCGGGATCCTGCGGACGGCGCAGTTCAGCTTCAACGCCGGCGACATCGTCACCCTGGAATTCGACCTCTCCGGCAACCAGCGCGGCGGGGCCGACGAGTGGTCCTATGGCCTCGAGACCACGGGCCCCACCCAGTTCCTCAATGTCAGCGTCCTGAACAGCCCGACGCTAGGCCTGCGCAACCTGGGCAACCTCGGTCCGGGCACGGCGCTCGCCAGCGGCAGCGAGTCGCTGAACTACGACGATCCCTGGCGCCACTATGCGATCAGCTTCCAGGCCGGCAACGCGGGCGCCCTCTCGGCCTTCGTCGGGACCAGCAGCCACGACAATATCGGCCCGCTGATCGACAACTTCTCGCTCAGCATCGGCGCCGCGGCGGTTCCCGAGCCCGGCGCCTGGGCGATGATGCTGATGGGCTTTGCCGGCATCGGTTCGCTGCTGCGCGCCCGGCGCCGCGGTCCCGTTCTGGCGCAGGCGCGCGCCTGACGCCCGATCGACGTTTCGTTTCGACCCGCAGATCGCCCGCCTCGGCCACGCCGGGGCGGGCGAGACGCGCTTGAGCTCGGCGGATCGACAGGCCCGTCGAACAGGCCGGTCGCGGATCAGGCCGCCTGAGCGCGGCGACGACGCCGGTCGGCGCGCAACGCCGCGCCGAGACCCGCGAACCCCATCGTCAGCATCACCCAGGCGGTGGGCTCCGGAACGCCGGTGACCGGCGTCTGCGGACCACCCGGGCCGCCTGGAAACAGCGGATATATGTATTCGCCAGGCGGCGGCGGCTGGCCGCCGCCTGGATAGAAGCCGCCCCCTTCGTCGATTTCGACAAGGCCGGGCGGCAGATCGGTGACCTCGATTGGGCCGACATCTCCGATGCCGGGAGCGCGCGACGAACGGGCGCGCGGGCCGGCGAGATCGTCAAGCAGGCGTTCCCCCGGGGGCGAGACCGGCCCTGAAGCCACGAGCAGCGGCCGAGGGGCGGCCTCACCGCAGGCGGTGGGACCGCGCAGGGTGACCACCCGCGGAGCGCCCGGCAGGGGTGCGGCCCGGGCGACCGCCGATGGACGGATGCGGGCAGGACGGGCGCGAGCCGGCCCGGTGCGCGCCCGAACGATGTGGCGGCGCGCGCCACGGTGGGTCCGTTGGGCAACCACCCGATGCGCGGGGGCGCGGACCTGGGTGACGGTCGTAAAGCAGTCCAACGCAGCCGCTGGCGTCGCCAATAAGTTTATCGATGAAAGCGTCACTATGGAGATAAGCTTTACGGTACGCATACACTAACTCTGGAATCACCTTTACAGATAGGACCGCTGTAAGGTGCTTATCCGAAATAATGTTCCAGAACGCTGATATGCGTATATAAGCAATTTGTTGCGACGATAGGTCTCTAATATTGACATATCGTCGATATCTTTGGCCCTTATTCGGCCACAATTACTTATCGCGTCGCCGCGTTATTCAATTGTGGAGTGAATCGGCCGGCGGGCGGCGTTCAGACGCTGGGCGTCTCGGCGCGGATCTTCAGCGCCTCGTTCATCTCGCGGAAGCCGCGGCTGAGCGAGCGGCCGACGCGGCGGACCAGGGACGGGGCCATGACGCCCGCGAAATACTCGCCGTTCGAGACGATGCAGCTGGTCTCGGCGAGTTTCTCGATCTCGATGTAGCGGGTGGTCCTGACCAGGCCGCCCAGCATAGACAACCGCCAATGCAACTGCTCGCCCGGCACCCAGTCCAGCACCACCGGCCGGATATCCTGCGGCGGCTGGCCGGGCAGGGTGAGCGTCAGGGCCAGGGTGGAGCCGATGCGAATCTCGCCCGAGGCCTGGCTGTAGATCGGATTCCACTCGCCCCAGCGGGCGAGGTCGGAGACCAGCGCCCAGATCGCCTCCGGCGAGGCCTGCACGCCGATCCGGGTCTCGATACGGATGCGGCCAGGCGGCTTGGCGGCCGGGGCCCCGGTGGCGGTGGCCTTGGGCGGCCGGGGCGCGCCGCCCCGCCCGAAGATGCCGGCCTTCAGCTGCGGGGGCGGCGCCATGGGCATGTCACGCTTGCTCCTTGATCCGCCAGGTCGCCCCGGACGGACCGTCCATCACCTCGACGTTCAACGCGGTGAGCTCGGCGCGGATGCGGTCGGCTTCCGGCCAGTCCTTGGCCGCGCGGGCGGCGTCGCGGGCGGTCAGCAGGTCGCCG
The DNA here is from genome assembly GCA_947478785.1 of Caulobacteraceae bacterium. GTDB lineage: Bacteria > Pseudomonadota > Alphaproteobacteria > Caulobacterales > Caulobacteraceae > Phenylobacterium. The sequence goes on along the minus strand of CANJXI010000032.1, from coordinate 34,778 downwards.
ATGCGCGCCTTCAGGCCGTCGTCCGCCGCGCCCTGGAACCAGGCCTCCGGGTCGGCCCGCAGGAACCCCGCGAGGCCGGCGTCCTTGGCGAGGCGCCCGCGGGCCGAGCGCACCTGGGCCGCGTCGCGGTCCATGATGGCGGCGCGCAGCTGGTCGGCCATCTGGAAGAGGCTGGCGAACGCCTCGGCGGTGTTGAGATCGTCCTCCAGCGCCGCGATGAACCCCTCGTGCGCCCGGCGCAGCGCCGGATGCTCGACGTCGCTGTCCCGCTCCAGGCCTGGCCCGGACTCGCGCAGGAAGCGGTCGGCGTCGGCCAGCACCCGGTAGAGCCGATCCAGCGCCCCCTTGGCCTGGTCCAGCAGGTCGGCGTTCCACTCCAGCGGGCCGCGATAGTGGCCGACCAGCAGGGCCCAGCGAATCGCCTCGCCCGGCATGGTCTGCAGGAGCTCGTGGGCCAGCGCCACATTGCCCACCGACTTCGACATCTTGGTCTCGCCGAAGTTCAGGAAGCCGTTGTGCAGCCAGTAGGCGGAATATTCGTGGTCGTGGGTCGCGCAGACCCCCTGCGCCCGCTCGTTCTCGTGGTGCGGGAAGACCAGGTCGATGCCGCCGCCGTGGATGTCGATGGGCAGCCCCAGGCTCTCCTCGATCATCGCCGAGCATTCGATGTGCCAGCCGGGCCGGCCCTCGCCCCACGGGCTGATCCAGGAGGGCTCCCCGGGCTTGGACGGCTTCCAGAGCACGAAGTCGGCGGGATGGCGCTTGTAGGGGGCGACCTCCACCCGGGCGCCGGCGATCATCTCGTCCAGCGGCCGTCCGGAGAGCTTGCCGTAGCCCTCGTAGGCCTGGGTGTTGAACAGCACATGGCCCTCGGCGGCGTAGGCCGCCCCGTTGGCGATCAGCCGGTCGATCATCAGGATGATCGCGTCGATGGTCTCGGTGGCGCGCGGCTGGAAGGTGGGCGGCAGGGCACCGAGCGCCGCCATGTCGGCGTTGTAGGCGGTGAGGTAGCGCTCGGTGATCACCTCGATCCCGACGCCCTCCTCGGTCGCCTTGGCGTTGATCTTGTCGTCCACGTCGGTGACGTTCGCCGCGTAGAGCACGGCGTCCTCGCCATAGGCGCGGCGCAGCAGCCGGAACAGGAGGTCGAAGACCACCACCGGCCGGAAATTGCCGATATGGCTGAAGTTATAGACCGTCGGTCCGCAGACATACATCGTCACCCGCCGGGGGTCGTGCGGGACGAAGGGCCGCTTGGCGCGGGCCATGGTGTCGTAGAGTGCCAAAGTCATGGTCAAGCTAACGCTGGATAATAGTTGCCGAGGGCGGCGATGGGCCCATATACAGATGCACAGGACCGGACGCCACGGGAACAACCCCTCGGTGATCCCTCCGCTTAAGGGTGGCCACGCGAAATTTTCCGGAACCTTCGTTCCGGCGCAACTCAGCCCTGGAAAGAACCGCCTCTGACATGGACGCCGTACGCGACCGAACCCTGGTCGGCACTACTGACCTTGATCTTGAAGCCGTAAAGCGCCCCTCCCGCGAAGAAGCGATGGAGGCCGTGCGCACATTGATCGCCTGGGCCGGGGACGACCCCCGCCGAGAAGGGGTGATCGACACCCCCAAGCGCGTCGTCGACGCCTATGGCGAATGGTTCGAGGGCTACGGCCTCGATCCCGCCAAGGAACTGTCGCGCACCTTCGAGGACGTCCAGGGCTACGACGACATCGTCATGCTCCGCGACATCGAGGTGGAGAGCCACTGCGAGCACCATATGGCGCCATTCCTGGGCAAGGCCTTCGTGGCCTATATGCCGACCAACCGCGTGGTGGGCATCTCCAAGCTGGCCAAGGTGGTCGAGATCTTCGCCCGCCGTCTCCAGACCCAGGAGACCATGACCCAGCAGATCTGCGACGCCATCACCGACAGCCTGCGCCCCGCGGGCGTGGCGGTGCTGATCGACGCGGCGCACCAGTGCATGACCACAAGGGGCGTGCACCACCGCCACGTGACCACGATCACCACCCAGTTCACCGGCGTCTTCAAGACCGACCCGACGCTGCGCCAACGCTTCCTGGACTTCGCCAACCGCAAGTAGCGGGCGGCGTGCAGGCCGATCCGGCGCCGGACGCCGGATCGGGGCCAGGCCTGTTGAGGCTAGCGCGACCGGGGCGTCCGGCGCCATATGCGGCCCATGGCCAAATTCCCCACCGCACCCTCCAAGGACATTCTCGAACGCGGTCAGCTGCTCGCGCCGCGCTTCGACGCCGCCGGCCTGGTGCCGGCCATCGCCACCCACGCCGAGACCGGCGAGGTGCTGATGCTGGGCTACATGAACGCCGAGGCGCTGGAGCGGACCCTGGCGACCGGCGAGGTCTATTACTTCTCCCGGTCGCGCAACGAGCTTTGGCACAAGGGCGCCACCTCCGGCCAGATCCAGCTGGTCGAGGAGATCCGCATCGACTGCGACCAGGACGCGATCCTGCTGAAGGTGACGCCGGAGGGCGACGGCGGGGCGTGCCACACCGGCGCCCGCACCTGCTTCTATCGCGCGATCGAGAACGGGAAACTGGTCGACCGGTCCTGAACGGCGGCGGCTTTCACGCGTTTGGCCGTGCGGTGTATGAAGCTGCACAGCAATAGGAGACCCGATGTCGAGTGAAGGCCTGCATGTCCCCCGCGAGAAGCTGCGCCCGGAGACGTTGAACAAGCACTACGCCATCACCTCGCTGATCGAGGAACTCGAGGCCGTCGACTGGTACCGCCAGCGGGCCGACGACTGCTCCGACCCGGCGTTGAAGGAGATCCTGCTGCACAACGCCAAGGAGGAGCTGGAGCACGCCTCCATGGTGCTGGAATGGCTGCGCCGCAACGACGGCGAGGTGGACGAGCAGCTCAAGGAATACCTCTTCAAGTCAGGCTCGATCACGGGCCACGAAGAGGCCGCCGCCGGCAAGGAATGAGCGACGGGGCGCCTGGCGACGATGACGAGGCCGACGGCGTCCGCGTCGTCGAGGTGGACCCGGCCGAGGCCGGCGGCCGCATCGACAAGGTGCTGGCCGGCCTGGCGCCCGGACTCTCTCGGGCCCGTCTCCAGGCGCTGATCGCCGAGGGCCGGGTGAGCCACGGCGACACGGTCGTGCGCGACGCGTCGGGCAAGGCGCAGGCGGGCGACTACCGCATCCAGGTCCCGCCGCCAGAGGCGGCCGAGCCTGGGCCCGAGGCCATCCCGCTTGACGTGCTCTTCGAGGACGCACACCTGATCGTCGTCGACAAGCCCGCGGGGATGGCCGTCCACCCGGCGCCGGGCAGCGCCAGCGGCACCCTGGTCAACGCGCTGCTCCACCACTGCGGGGCCAGTCTTTCGGGGATCGGCGGCGTGGCCCGGCCGGGCATCGTCCACCGCCTGGACAAGGACACGTCAGGGGTCATCGTCGTCGCCAAGACCGACGCCGCCCACCAGGGTCTCTCGGCGCTCTTCGAAACCCACGACATCGACCGGCTCTACATCGCGCTGACCCGTGGCGCGCCCTATCCCGACAAGGGGACCATCGAGGGCGCCATCGCGCGCTCCGCCCACGACCGCAAGAAAATGGCGCTGGTGAAGTCCGGCGGCCGCCACGCGATCACCCACTATGTGGTGGAGCAGGCCTTCGGACCCCGGTCGACGACCAAGGCGGTGAAGCCGCTGGCCGCCCGCGTCGCCTGCCGCCTCGAGACCGGCCGCACCCACCAGATCCGCGTTCACCTGTCGTCGAGGGGCGCGCCCTGCCTGGGCGATCCCACCTACGGCTCCGGCCCGCCGGCCGAGCCGGTGCGCCGCGCCATCGCCGAGGCCGGCCTCACGCGCCAGGCCCTGCACGCCGCCGTCCTGGGCTTCGTCCACCCGGTGACCGGCGAGACCCTGCGCTTCGAAAGCCCGCTCCCGCCGGACATGGCGCGCCTCGAAGCGCTGCTGGCGAAGCTCTAGCAGGACCAGGAGCTCCGCTGGCGCCGTCATAAGATAACGTCGCCTTGCTGGCGCCCACATCCGGGGGTAGAAATACCCCAGTTGAGTAGTCGGACTTTCAGGTCGCGCTCCCAGGCGGCCTACCGCTCCCGCAACCCCGTGCCTATCTAGGGATTAGAAGGGGGCGGATGGTTCTCGCGCGCGTGTCGCGCAAGGCCAGGAACGTCCGCGATTTTGAGGGGATGCTACATGGCCGCAAGCGCCTTGGCTGTGATGTCGCCGGATGGTGGCCTCAGTCGTTATCTGTCTGAAATCCGCAAGTTTCCCATGCTGGCCAAGGACGAGGAGTTCATGCTCGCCAAGGCCTGGCAGGAACATGAGGATCCCGACGCCGCCCATCGCCTGGTGACCAGCCACCTGCGTCTCGTGGCCAAGATCGCCATGGGCTACCGCGGCTACGGCCTGCCGATCGGCGAGGTGATCTCCGAAGGCAACGTCGGCCTGATGCAGGCGGTGAAGAAATTCGATCCCGACCGCGGCTTCCGCCTGGCGACCTACGCCATGTGGTGGATCCGCGCCTCGATCCAGGAATACATCCTGCGGTCCTGGAGCCTCGTGAAGATGGGCACCACCGCGGCCCAGAAGAAGCTGTTCTTCAACCTGCGCAAGGCCAAGAGCGAGATCTCGGCCCTGCAGGAGGGCGACCTGCATCCCGATCAGGTCTCGACCATCGCCACCAAGCTGGGCGTCCTCAACGAGGAAGTCATCTCGATGAACCGCCGGCTTTCCGGCGGCGACGCCTCGCTGAACTCGCCCATGCGGGCCGACAGCGAGAGCGAATGGCAGGACTGGCTGGTGGACGACACCACGCCCAGCCAGGAAACCGTGGTGGCCGATAGCCAGGAGAAGACCCTGCGCATGGGCCTGCTGGAAGACGCCATGACCGAGCTCACCGACCGCGAGCGGCACATCCTCACCGAGCGCCGGCTGAAGGACGATCCGACCACGCTTGAGGAACTCGCCTCGCAATATGGCGTCAGCCGCGAGCGGGTCCGCCAGATCGAGGTCCGGGCCTTCGAGAAGCTGCAGAAGTCGATGAAGGCCGCGGCCGTGGCGAAGAACCTGGTCGACGCCTGAGCGCGTGACTAGGTCACCCTCTTCCTGATCGTCATGGCCGGTCTTGTCCCGGCCACCTAGACGCGCGGGCGGTTCAAGGATTGCGGCGGCGGCGCGGGCGGATCGCCTGCAGCCTCGGTGTCTCTGGGTGGCCGGGACAAGCCCGGCCATGACGGTTGCAGAAAAGAGCCGCCCCTTAGGCCGCGAACGCCTCGTCCTGGTCCTTGGGCATGTAGGCGAGCAGCGGCGCCGCGCGGGCCTGCAGCTGGGCCTTGTCGTAGGGCGCGCCCTTGGCCTCGAGTTCGTTCAGGTGCCGGCCGAAATCGATGGCCGCGGTGGTCAGCTTGAGGTCGGCCACCCCCATGCCGCAGGTCTGCAGCGCCGCGGCTTGCGCCTGCATGGAGCGCATGGCCTGGGCCGGGTCGATGTCCACCGCGCCGATCGAGGAGCGCAGGATCTTCAGCGCCTGGGTCATCTTGGCCAGGTCCGGGGTCACGCGCGCGTCGGACTGGCGCTTCAGCTTGCCGGTGTAGTCGCCGGAATTGAACCGGCGCCGGTCGGGACCCACGTAGCCCACGGCCTCGACCCAGTCGCGCTGGCGCAACGTCACCGCCTCCAGCCGGCGCAGCAGGTCCTTCATGGTGAAGGGCTTGCGCAGGAATTCGTGCACACCCGCGTCGCGCGCGGCCAGGATGCCGCCAGCGGTCGCCTGGCTGGTGACCATGATCACCGGGGCGTAGCGGCAGGCCAGGTGGCTGCGCCGCAGCTGCCGGGTGAACTCCGCCCCGTCGATCCCTGAGCTGAACTCCACGAAGATGATGTGCGGGTCGTACATGCCCGCCGCCCGGATCGCGCGGTCGTGGGTGTCGGCGACCCAGACCTGCGAGCGGGCCAGGTTGCGCATCAGGTCGCCCACGAACCGGGCGCTGGCCGGCTGGGCGTCGACGATCAGCACACGCTGAAGCAGCGGCGTCATCTGCTTGATGATCTTGGCTTCGGCGTCGAACAAGGCGGCTGCTCCCGGGACCTGATCCTGTTCTACGGCACGGAAGTAAAGAACGGCTTGACGGTAACCGCGTTCGCAGAACCGCGACCGAGGGTTTAGTCCTGGAAAGGATCGCGCATCAGTATTGTGTCGTCGCGTTGCGGGCTGGTGGACAGCAACGCCACCGGCGCACCGATAAGTTCTTCGATCCGGCGAACATATTTGACCGCGCTGGCCGGCAGGTCGCGCCAGGAACGCGCGCCCTGGGTGGTCTGGCTCCAGCCCTCCATCTCCTCGTAGACGGGGACGAGCTGGCTCTGCGCCTTCAGCCCCGCGGGCAGGTAACTGAAGTCCGCGTCGCCAAGTTTGTAGCCCGTGCAGATCTTCAGCGTCGGCAGGCCGTCCAGCACGTCGAGCTTGGTGAGCGCGATCCCGCTGATGCCGTTCAAGGCCACCGACTGGCGCACCAGGGCCGCGTCGAACCAGCCGCAGCGGCGCGAGCGGCCGGTGACGGTGCCCACTTCCTTGCCGACCGCGCCCAGGTGCTCGCCCACCGCGTCGTTGAGCTCGGTCGGGAACGGACCCTCGCCGACCCGGGTGGTGTAGGCCTTGACGATCCCCAGGATGTAACCGGGTCCCTTGGGCCCCAGGCCGGAGCCCGCGGCGGCCTGGCCGGCCACGGTGTTGGAGGAGGTCACATAGGGGTAGGTGCCGTGATCGACATCCAGCAGCGCGCCTTGCGCGCCCTCGAACAGCACCCGCTTGCCGGCCTTGACCAGCTCCCCCAGCAACAGCCACGCGGGCTTGGCGTAGGGCAGGATCTTCGGCGCCATGGCCTCAAGCTCGGCCAGCAGGCCTGCGGCGTCCACGTCGGGCAGGCCGAGGCCCTGCCGGAGCGGCGTGTGGTGGGCCAGCAGGCGGTCGATCTTGGCCTCCAGCGCCTCGCGGTCGGCCAGGTCGGCGACCCGGATGGCGCGGCGGCCCACCTTATCCTCGTAGGCCGGACCGATGCCGCGCCCGGTCGTGCCGATCTTGTTGACGGCGGCGGCCTCGCGGGCCTGGTCCAGGTCGCGGTGCAGCGGCAGGATCAGGCAGGCGTTGTCGGCGACCACCAGCAGGTCGGGCGTGATCGTCACGCCCTGGCCGCCCAGCTTCTCGATCTCCGACAGCAGGTGCCAGGGATCGACCACTACGCCATTCCCGATGACGGAAAGCTTGCCTTGCACGACCCCCGAGGGCAGCAGCGACAGCTTGTAGACCTGGTCGCCGACCACCAGGGTGTGGCCTGCGTTGTGGCCGCCCTGGAAGCGCACGACGACGTCGGCCCGGTTGGACAGCCAGTCGACGAGCTTGCCCTTGCCCTCGTCACCCCACTGGGCGCCGATAACGGTCACGTTTGCCATGGGTACGATCCCTCCCCCTGCCGGGCGAGACCATCCGCCCTTCGACAGGGGCTCGGCGGATGGCTTTGATCGATTGTGGCGCTCCGGCCTCAGCCGCGCGCGGCGGGTGTGTAGACCAGGGCCATAGCACATTCAAGCCATTCGGCGCCGCCGCCTTCCCCCCGTACGGGGGAAATGTCGCCAATGCCGAAGGCGGGCGACAATGGAGGAGGTCTTGCTTTTCGACTTCCTCCATCGACCCGCGACGCAAGAGCGTCTTGGGCCACTTCCCCCGTACCGGGGGAAGGTTCTGGCGCGGCGCCCGGGGGGTCGGTAATCAGGCCATATGGACATCCCGCGTTTCCATCTGGCCTTCCCGGTCCACGACCTGGACGCGGCCCGCGCCTTCTACGGCGGCCTGCTGGGCTGTCCGGAGGGCCGGTCGAGCGACGAGTGGATCGACTTCGACTTCCATGGCCACCAGATCGTCGCCCACCTGGCGGCTCCCCACCCGGCGGATGGCGAAACCAACCCCGTCGACGGCCACGACGTGCCGGTGCGCCACTTCGGCCTGATCCTGTCCCTCGCCGCCTGGGAGGCGCTGGCCGCGCGGCTCAGGGCGGCCGGGGCGGCCTTCATCATCGAGCCCGGCGTCCGCTTCGCGGGCCAGCCCGGCGAGCAGGCGACCCTGTTCGTGCGCGACCCGTCCGGCAACGCGCTGGAGTTCAAGGCCTTCGCCGACGACGCCATGGTGTTCGCGAAATGAGCGTCACCTTCGCCGACATCGAGGCCGCCGCCGCCCGCCTCGAGGGCCAGGCCATCGTGACGCCGCTGGTCGAGAGCCCGGCGCTGAACGAACGCCTGGGCCTGCGGGTGCTGATCAAGCCCGAGACCCTGCAGCGGGTGGGCGCCTTCAAGTTCCGCGGCGCCTACAACCGCCTGGTCCAGCTGGACGCGGGCCAGCGCACGCGCGGCGTCGTGGCCTTCTCCTCCGGAAACCATGCCCAGGGCGTGGCGCTGGCGGCCCGGCTGCTGGGCATGCCGGCGCTGATCGTCATGCCGTCCGACGCCCCCGCCATCAAGGTCGCGGCCACCCGGGCGTACGGCGCCGAGGTGCGCTTCTACGACCGCCTGAAGGACGATCGCGTGGCGCTCTCCCAAGCCCTGGCCGGCGAGCGCGGGGCGGTGATCGTGCCCGCCTTCGACGACCCGCACATCATCGCGGGCCAGGGGACGGTGGGCCTCGAGCTGGCGCGGCAGGCGCGGGACCTGGGCGCCGGCCTCGACCTGGTCATCACCCCGGTCGGCGGCGGCGGGCTGATGGCCGGGACCGCCATCGCGGTCAACGCGCTGTCCCCCGCGACCGCCTTCGCCGGCGTGGAGCCCGAGGCCTTCGACGACACCGCCCGTTCGCTGCGGGCCGGCAAGCGCATGACGCTCGCCCCCACGCTCCGCTCGCTCTGCGACGCGCTGGAAAGTCCCGCGCCCGGCGAACTCACCTTCCCGGTCCTGCAAAGGCTGGCGGTCGAGGTGGCGACGGTGTCCGACGCCGAGGTCGCGGACGCCATGCGCTACGCGTACACGACGCTCAAGCTGGTCGTGGAGCCCGGCGGCGTGGTCGGCCTGGCCGCCCTGCTGGCCGGCAAGGTCAGGCCGGGCGACGGCAAGACGGTGGGGCTCGTCCTGTCTGGCGGCAATGTCGATCCGGACCTGTTCGCGCGCGCGATCGGCGGCGAGATCTAGAGCCGATCCTCGGGCGCGGCCTGCCCCACCGGCTCGCGCGGCGTGACCAGCCGGGCCAGCCTGGGCCTCAGCCACTGCTCGAAGTCGTCGACGAACTCATAGACCACCGGCACCAGCACCAGGGACAGCGCCGTGGAGGTCAGCAGGCCGCCGATCACCGCCACCGCCATCGGCTGGCGGAACTCCGCGCCCTTCTCCAGGGCGAAGGCGGTGGGCAACATGCCGGCGGCCATGGCCATGGTGGTCATGACGATCGGCCGGGCGCGCTCGCGGCAGGCTTCGAGCAGAGCCTCCCGCTGGCTCATGCCCTCGCGCTCCCGCTCGATGGCGTACTCCACCAGCAGGATCGAGTTCTTGGCCGCCAGGCCCAGCAGCATAAGGAAGCCGATCAGCGAGGGAACCGACAGCGACAGGTGGAAGGCCAGCAGGCTCCCGAACGCCCCGCCCACCGCCAGCGGCAGGGCCGACAGGATCACCACCGGCTTGAAGAACGACCGGAACAGCAGGACCAGCACGCCGTAGATCATCGACACCCCGGCGAAGATCGCCGTGCCGAAGTTGGCGAACAGCTCCCGCTGGCCCTCCTGCTGCCCCTGTTCGGCGCGGCCGATGCCCGGGGGCAGGTGCTGCATGATCGGCAGCCTGGCCACGGCCTTGCTGGCCTGGCCCAGCTGCACGCCGTTCAGCTCCGCCTGGACGGTGAGCTGACGCTTGCGGTTCAGCCGGTCGATCTTGGCCGGCCCCGCCTGGAAGGTCACGTCGGCCACCGCGTCCAGTGTGGTGGCGCCGCCGCCCGCGGTCGGCACGCGCAGCGCCCGGATCCGCTCGATATCGGCTCGCGCGTTGGAGGGCAGCCGCACGCGGATCGGGATCCGCCGCTCGCCGTCATTGAGCTTGGCCACATTGGCGTCGATATCGCCGACCGTGGCGACGCGGGCGACCTGAGCGATGGTGTCCACCGAGACGCCCAGGCGGGCGGCCTCGTCGGCGCGCGGCCGGATGATCACCTCGGGTCCGACCGGCGGGCTCGAGGGCCGGGGATCGGCCAGCACGTTCAGGGTGCGCATCTGGCGCTCGAGCTCCAGCGCCGTGGCCTGCAACAGCTGGGGATTGTCGCCCGTCAGGATCTGCTGGAACCCGGCGCCGCCGAAGCCGCCCTGGAAGCCCAGCCGGACGTCAGGAATGGCCCTCAGCGCGGGGCGCATCCGCGCCTTGAACGCATCGCCGGAGGTTCTGCGGTGCGAATCGAGCAGGACGGTCACGGTGCCGTTGCGCAGGTCGGACGCCCCGCCGCCGCCGAAGAAGCCGCTCGACGCGGTGGACCCCACCTGGGCGAAGACGCCGGTCACCTCGGGCTGCTGGTTGAACAGCGTGGTGAGCCGGCGCACCGTGTCCTCCATGGCCTCGGCCGTGGCGCCGGGCGGGCCCTGCATGGACACGTTGATCAGATCGGGGTCGCCGGGCGGCTGGAACCCGGTCGGCAGCAGGGGCGCCAGCGCCACCGAGCCGACGAACAGAAGGCCGCCGCAGATGGACGCGATGATCCGGTGGTCGAGCGCCCATTCAAGGACCTTGCGGTAGCGGCCCTGGAACGGCTTGCGCGGATGCGGCGCCTTGGCCGGGGTCAGGAGGTAGGCCGCCATCAAGGGCGTCACCAGTCGCGCCGTCGCCAGCGAGAACAGCACCGCCACCGAGACCGTCAGGCCGAACTCGCGGAAGAACTGGCCGGGCATGCCCGTCATGAAGCTGACCGGCGTGAACACCACCACGATGGCCATGGTGGTGGCCACCACCGCCAGCCCGATGGCGTCGGCGCCTTCCATGGCCGCCTGATAGGGCCGGATACCCGTGGCCACGCGCTTTTCGATGTTCTCGATCTCGACGATGGCGTCGTCGACCAGGATGCCGACCACCAGCGTCAGGCCCAGCAGGGTCACGATGTTCAGCGAAAAGCCCATCCAGCTGATCACCATGAAGGTCGGGATCAGCGAGATCGGCATGGCGACCGCCGTGATCAGGGTCGAGCGCCAATCGCGCAGGAACACGAACACGACGATGGCGGCCAGCAGCATGCCTTCCAGCAGCACGTGCTGGGTGGCCTTGAACGTGGCGCGCGTCTCGGTGACCGAAGAGAAGATCGGGGTGATCTTGATGTCGGGATAGGTCTTGGCGAGTTCGGCCAGCCCCTTCTTGACCTCGTCCTCGACCCCGACGTCGCTGGCCTCCTTGGTCTTCATGACCTGGAAGCCCACCACCGGCCGGCCGTTGAACCGCGCGAAGCCCCGGAGCTCGGCGGCGCCGTCGCCGATGTCGGCCACGTCGGTCAGTTTCACATAGCGCGTCCCGGCCACCGGGATGGTCAGCGCGCGCAAGGCCTCGATGGTGTTGACCGAGCCCAGCACGCGCACGGTCTGCTCGCGCCCGCCCACCGTCACCCGCCCGCCGGATGCGTCGAGGTCGAAGCCGCGAAGCGCGTTGCTGACCTGGGCGGCGGTGACCCCCCTGGCCGCCAGCCGTTCGGGATCGACCAGCACATTGATCTCACGGTTCACCCCGCCCACGCGGGCGATCTGCGAGACGCCCTTCCTGGCCTGCAGGGCGCGGCTGACGGTGTCGTCGACGAACCACGACAGCTGGGCGTCCGACATGCTGGGCGAGGCCACCGCGAAGGTCAGGATCGGGGAGCTGTCGACCTCCAGGCGCTGGACGGTCGGCTCGTCGATCTCCCGGGGCAGGGTGGCGCGAGCCTGGTCTATCCGGGAGCGGACGTCATCGACCTTCTTCTGCAGGTCCTGGCCGATCTCGAACTCGATGGAGGTGGTGGAGACCCCCTGGGTGACCGACGAGGAGACGTTGCGGGCGCCGGAGATGCTGGCCACCGCGTCCTCGACCGGCCGGGTGATCTGGGTCTCCATCTCGCCGGGGGCGGCCCCGCTCTGGGTGACGGTGACCGAGACGATCGGGAATTCTATGTTCGGGAACTGTTTGACCGGCAGTCCGGCGTAGGCGAACAGCCCGGCGATCACCAGGGCGACGAACAGCACCACGACGGGCACCGGGTTGCGGATCGCCCATGCCGAGATCGGGAAACCGGTGGCCCTCTTCATCGGCGGGCAGCCGTCGGCGTTGGCGCGGCCGCGTCGACCGGCTTGACCAGGTCGCCGTCCAGCAGGAAGGCTGCGGCGTTGAGCACGATCCGCGAGCCGGCCGAGGGTCCCCTGACCAGCTGCACCAGACCCACGCCCCGCTCGCCGGCCTGCACCGGATAGCGCTTCACCCGGTTGTCGGCGCCGACGACCATCACGCTGGCGCCGTCGGCGTCATAGCGCACGGCGGTCTCCGGGACCGCGAGCGACAGGCCCGAGGCCGAGACGAACACCGCGCGGCCGAAGCCGCCGGCGCGGATGTCGGCGCTGACCGGCAGGTGGACGCGCACCGCGCCCAGCTTGGTCTGGGGATCGATCTGCGGGCTCACCAGCCGCACGATCCCCTGCACCGTCGCCCCGCTCGGCAGGGTGACCTCGGCGCGCTGGCCGGGACGGATCTTCGCCAGGTCGTCCTCGGAGAGCTGGGCTAGGAGTTCGATCTCGCTGTCGCGAGCCATGCGGAACCAGGGTGTCGATCCCGCGGCGGAGAGGTCGCCCGGCCGCACGTTGCGCTCCAGCACCAGGCCGGAAACCGGGGCCGAGACCGAGAGCTTCGACGCGCGGGTGCGGATGTCCTTGAGCGCGGCGGCCTGGGCGCTGGCGGTGGCGCGGGCGGCGCGCGCCTGGAAGCGGCGCTGGTCGATCTGTTCCTGGGCGAGCACGCCCTGACTGTCGAGCCCCTTGACGCGGGCGGCCTGGTCCTCGGCCTGCAGGGCCTGCACCTCGGCCTGGGCGGCCAGCGCCTGCTGCTGGGCGAGCTGCGCCTGGATCAGCGCGGGGTCGAGCTGCACGAGGATCTGCCCCTGGCGCACGTGGTCGCCCACGTCGGCCAGGACACGCGCGACGCGGTAGCCGTTCACCTCCGGCATGACGGCGGCTTCCTCTCGCGCCACGAGGTCGCCCGAGGCGGTCAGCGCGCCGGTGATGGCGCGCGGCTCCAGGCGGATCACCCGCACGGCGCGGGCCAGCTGCGCCTCCGTCGTCTTCGGCGGCGGCTTTTGGCAGGCGGCCAGCGCGAGCGTGGCCATGAGCGGGATCAGGGCGGGATGAAGTCTCATGGGGTCTCGCTTCAGCGGGCCTGCCGGTCGGTCGGGAAGGCCTGCGCCTGCCAGCCGCCGCCCAGCGCCTTATAGGCCTGGACCGAGCGCCGCAGCGCCTGGACCTGGGCCGATGTCAGCTGGGCGCGGGTGGTGCGCCAGGATTGTTCGACGCTCAGCGTCGTCTGCAGGTCGGTGAGGCCGCGGCCGTAGCCGATGCGCGAGGCCTTGTAGGCGCGTTCGGCCCGCGCCTCGCCGTCTGTCAGCAACGCCACCCGGCGCTTGTCGGCGTCGAGGTTGACCAGCGCGCTCTCGGATTCGGAGAAAGCCGTCTGCACGGCCTTCTCATAGGCGATGACCGCCTGTTCGGTGCGGGCGTTCTGGGCCTTCAGGTCGGCGATCAGGCGGGGGATCGACAGCACCGGCTGGGTGATCGAGCCGCCCCAGGACCAGTTCTGGGTCTCGGACTTGAAACCCGGCTGGAGGATCCGCGAATAGCCGAGGCCCGGCGTGAACTTCAGCGTCGGCAGGAAGGCCAGGGCCGCGGTGTCCTGCTGGCCGGCCGCGGACGCCAGCTCGGCGCGGGCCTCGCGCACATCGGGCCGGCGGGCGAGCAGCTCGCCCGGGATGGAGTCCGGCATCGGCGGGGGCTGGCCCACGTTCGGAGCGACGGCGATGTTGGCGGTGGGCTCGACGATGCGGCCGGTGAGGATCAAGAGCGCCCGGCGCTGGACCTGCAGTTGGGCGTCGAGGGCCGCGGCCTGGGCGTCGGACTGCGAAAGGTCGCCGGCCGCCCGGTCGGCGTCGGACCCCGCGCCGATGCCGATCTCGGCCCGCCTGGTCGCCACGTCATAGAGGTTGCGCTGGATGCGCGCGGTCTCGCGCGCGTCGGCCAGCTGGATCGCCAGCCCGCGGGCTTGGAAATAGGCGTCCGCCACCTGGGCGGCCAGCGCGGCGCGGGCGCCTTCGTAGCGGAACCGGGCCGCGGCGACCTCGGCGTTGGCGGAGCGGGAGGCGGCGAACGCGCGGCCGAACAGATCGACCTCCCAGCTCACGTTGAAGGCGCCGGAATAGGCCTCGGAGATCCCGCTGTTGGAGAACCCCGGGATGTTGGCCACCGTCCCGGAAAGCTGGGTGGTGGTGGTCTTGCGTCCGGAGAAACTGGCGTCGCCTTGCGGCGTGTACTGCAGGATGGCGCTGATCCGCTGGGCGCGGACCTCGCGCAACTTGGCGGCGGCGCTGCGCGCGTCGGGGTTGGCGACCAGGGCCTGGTCGATCAGTCCGGTGAGCTCCGGATCGTTGAAGTTCACCCACCAACGGTCGAGCGGCACGGCGCCTGCCGGCGCCCCGCTGGTCGGCGCCTCATAGGCGGCGGGCAGGCGCAGGTCGGGCTTGCGCGGGTTGGCGCAGGCCGCGAGGGCCACGGTTGCGAGAAGAGCCAGGGAGAGCGCGAGACGCATGAACGGTTTCGTTATGGGAGCCAGGTTGCGGCCGGATGTCTGAACCGAAGCCTCCGAACCCTGGCCTGTCGGGTGCGGGCTTCCTCTGGTCCTAACTCCGTACCTTGTAAAGGGTTATATCGCGTGTAGGGTGCCGATTGTGGTTACAAATCTGACAGGTGGCGACGATCACGCGCTTCGGCGCAGCATTGCCCTCCTGTGGGGCGCCGGGGGCGCTGGCCGCCGGGGCCCGAAACCCAGCCGCTCGGTGGACGAGGTCGTCGAGGCCGCCGTCGCCCTGGCCGACGGCGAGGGGCTGCAGGGGCTGTCGATGCGCCGGGTCGCCGAGGCGCTCGGTCTCTCGCCCATGTCGCTCTACACCTATGTGCCGTCCAAGGCCGAGCTGGTGGACCTGATGCTCGACCGGGTGGCGGGCGAGTGCGCCGAGGCGGGCCCCGAACCGACCGGCTGGCGCGGCAAGCTGGAACGGATGGCCCGCCAGCAGTGGGCCATGGCGCAGCGCCACCCCTGGCTGCTGCAGGCCGACCTGCACCGCGCGGCGATCGGACCGAATATCCTGGACCGGGTCGAGGCCACCCTGACGGCGTTCGAGGCGCTGGACCTCTCCGACCTGGAAATCCACCAGCTGAACACCCTGATCAGCGACTATGTCCGCGGCGCCGTGCGCGCCGCGCTGAACGCGCGGGAGGCCGAGCAGCGGTCGGGCATCAGCACCGCCGATTGGCGGGCGCTCAACGCCACCCTGCTTAAAGACTTCCTCGACCCGGCGCGTTACCCGATGACCACCCGCGTCACCGAAGCCTGGAAGGGTTCCGCGCCCGCCGAGGCCGCGCCGCTGATGAACTTCGAATTCGGACTGCAGCGGGTGCTAGACGGAATGGAATCCTTTATCGCCGGCAAACGCGACAAGACCGCGGACCCGAGGAGCTAGGCCGGTGGCGTCGGGGACGATCCGTTGCGGCATCGGCGGCTGGACCTTCGAGCCCTGGCGCGGGGTGTTCTATCCCAAGGGCCTGAAACAGGCTGACGAACTGAGCTATGCGGCCGCCCATCTCACCGCCATCGAGATCAACGGCACCTACTATTCCAGCTTCAAGCCGGAGAGCTGGGCCAAGTGGCGGGCGGCCACGCCGGAAGGCTTCCGGTTCGCGGTCAAGGCCTCGCGCTTCTGCGTCAACCGCAAGAAGCTGACCGACGCGGCCCCCTCCATGGAGATCTTCCTGGGCCAGGGCCTGACCGAGCTGGGCGACCGGCTGGGACCGATCCTGTGGCAGTTCATGGCCACCAAGAAGTTCGACTACGACGACTTCGCGGGCTTCTTCGACCTGCTGCCCGACCAGCGCGACGGGCTGAAGCTCGAACATGTAATCGAAGTGCGGAACGGCACCTTCGCGGACCCGAAGTTCATCGGCCTCTGCCGCGACCGGGGCGTCTCCATCTGCGTCTCGGAGAACGACAAATATCCGATCATCCCCGATGTCACCGCCGACCTCGTCTACCTGCGCCTGATCTCGGCCTCCGACGCGATCGAGACCGGCTACGCGCCCGCCGACCTCGACCTGTGGGCCGGCCGCTTCAAGAGCTATGCGGCCGGCGATCTCCCGGCCGACTTCACGCCGGTGGACCGCACCGGCCTGCCGCCCGCGCCGCGCGACGTCTACGCCTTCGTCATCCACGAGGGAAAGGTGCGCGCTCCGGCCGCCGCCATGGAACTCATCAAGCGCGTCTAGGGCGCGCCTGACACCCGGCTCCGAGGAACCCCGCAATGCCAGCGCTTTCAATATCCGACCTGATGTTCAAGCCCGGCCTGATGACGGGCGAGCGGATCCTGATCACCGGCGGCGGCACGGGCCTTGGCAAGGTGATGGCCGAGGCCTGCCTGATCCTGGGCGCGGAGGTCTATATCTGCGGCCGCCGGGGCGGCGTGGTGGAGGCCACGGCCCGCGAACTGACCGACGCCCACGGCGGCAAGTGCGTGGGCCTGGCCTGCGACATCCGCGTTCCCGAAGCCATCGCCGATATAGTGGCCACGATCTGGGCCGATGGCGGCGCCCTGACGGGGCTGGTCAACAACGCCGCCGGCAACTTCATCAGCCGCACCGAGGATCTCTCGCCGCGCGGCTTCGACGCCATCGCCAACATCGTCTTCCGAGGCTCGTTCCTGGTGACGCTGGAATGCGGCAAGCGCTGGCTGGCCGAGGGGCGGCACGCCTCGGTGGTCTCGATCCTGGCCACCTGGGTCTGGCACGGCGGGCCGTTCACCGTGCCCTCCGCCATGTCGAAGGCGGGCGTCAACGTCATGACCCAGTCCCTTGCCGTGGAGTGGGGCAACCGCGGCGTCCGCTTCAACGCCATAGCCCCCGGCCCCTTTCCCACCGAAGGCGCCTGGTCGCGCCTGAAGCCGGGCAGCGCGGTGGACGAGGCCCCGCCCGCCGATCCGGGCATCCCCCACAACCGCAACGGGGAGATGCGCGAACTCGCCAACCTGGCGGTCTATCTGCTCAGCCCGGGCTCGGCCTATGTGAACGGCCAGACCATCGCCATCGACGGCGGCAACCACCTGATGGGCCGCGGCCGCCACGACCTGGCCGGCTGGGGCGACGCGGAGTGGGAAGAGGCCCGCAGCGCCATCCGCTCCGCCAACGACCAGGACCGGGCCCAGCGCACCGTGTGAGCCGCGCGGAACCCTTGGCTTCCAGCACCGACAAGCCCTAGGGTGACGTGCGTCACGTTCGAGCCCTCCCGAGTCCCGCCATGTCCCAGGCCGCCGCAATCCGAGATCCCGCCAGCCCGGCGGTCGGTAAGCGCGAGCAGACCAAGGTCGCCAACCGCCAGGCGATCCTGGACGCCGCCCGGGAGGTGTTTGGAGAGCTGGGTTACGAGACCGCGACCGTGCGCGACATCATCCGCCGCGCGGGCCTCGCGGCCGGGACCTTCTACAACTACTACCGTTCCAAGGACGAGGTGTTCGCCGCCCTGGCCGACGACGGCGCGCGCCGGTTCGGCCCGATCCTGAAAGCGCTCCGCGCCCAATCGCCCGACTTCGAGGCCTTCGTGCGCAGCGCCATCCGGGCCTTCTTCGAATTCCTGGCCGACGAGCACCGCAACTGGGTGGCCCGCCGGCCCGAGGGCGAGCCGCACCTCCACGTACAGGGCGAGACCCCGGAGATGGCCGCCGTCTTCGCCGACGTGCGCGGGGCTATCGAACAGGCCATCGCCCGGCGCGAAGGCCCCGTGGCCGACCCCGACTACATGGCGGCGGCCTGCATCGCCATTGCCCGCGAGGTCGGCGACAAGATGCTGGAGCGCCGGCCCATCGACACCGAGGGCGCGGCCGAATTCGCCGTGAGCATGATCCTGACCGGGCTCAAGGGCCTGCCTAGGGCGCCGGCCTGAATGGCCGAGCCAGCCTGATGCGCGCGCTGGTCGTCGAGCGGCTGGCCCCCGCCTATGACGGTTGTATCCTGAAGGCGGTTCCCACGCCTTCGCCGGGCGCCGGCGAGGTGCGGGTCCGCGTGCGCGCCGCGGCGGTCAACTTCCCCGACCTGCTGCAGACCCGCGGCGAGTACCAGCACAGGCCGGCCCTGCCCTTCACGCCAGGCCTGGAGATGGCCGGGGAGGTGGACGCCCTGGGCGAAGGCGTGGAGGGCTTCAAGGTCGGCGACGCGGTGGTCGGCGGCGCGCGGGGCGGGGCCTTCTCGGAGTTCGCGGTGACCTCGGCGCGCGCGTTGCGCCACAAGCCCGAACGGCTGACGTTCAGCCAGGCGGCGGGATTCGGGGCCGCCTATCTCACCGCCTGGGTGGCGCTCGTCCGCCGCGCCCGGATCGAGCCTGGCGAGTGGCTGCTGGTCCACGGCGCGGCCGGCGGCGTGGGCCTGGCCGCCGTCGACCTCGGCAAGCACCTTGGCGCCAGGGTGATCGCCGCCTCGGCGTCGGACGCCAAGCTCGCCGTCGTGCAGGCCGCCTATGCGCCCGACGCCACGGTCAACGTGGCGGACGGCTTTCGCGAGCGGGTCAAGACGATCACCGGCGGGCGTGGGGCCGATGTGATCTACGATCCCGTCGGCGGCGACGTCTTCGACGAGAGCGTCCGCTGCATCGCCTTCAACGGACGGCTGCTTTCCATCGGCTTCACCTCGGGGCGCCGGCCGGTGCTGCCGGTCAACATCGCGCTGATCAAGGGATTCAGCCTGATGGGCGTGCGGGCTGGCGAGTTCGGCCGTCAGTTTCCCGAGCTGGGCGCCGAGAACCAGGCCGCCATCTGGACCCTCGCCGGCGAGGGACGGCTGCGGCCGCGCGTCGACGCCGAATATCCCCTGGCCGACTGGCGGGCGGCCTTCGAGTCCCTGGCCGAGCGCAGGGTGATCGGCAAGACCATCATCCGGCCGGACTTGTAGCCGCCGGACGCAGTTTGCGCTCCCGCAGCAGGAACCACAGCAGGCCCAGGGCCAGGCCGGTCTCGGCGGCCACGAGGCCCGCGCCCGCGCCGGTCAGGGCGAAGCGGCGCAGCAGGAACGGCAGGGCCGACAGATAGGCGGTCCCGACCACCAGCTGCACGGCGATGGCCGGTCCCGTGCGGCCGAGCGAGATCAGCATGGGCTCCAGCGGCAGCGCGAAGATGCCGACCACGGCGGCGGCGACCTGCCAGGTCATCACGGCGGCGGCCGGACGGAACGCGGCCCCCATCACCAGGGTCAGGAACGGCGGTCCGGCGACCACGCTGACGGCCAGGATCACCAGGCTGGCGCCACCGGCCAGCAGGCCCACACGCCCGGCCAGCCGCCACATCGCCGCTTCCCGGCCCGCCGCGCGCAGGCGGGCAAGCTCGGGGAACAGCGCCGGCGACAACAGGCGGGCGGGCTTGGCGATGCCGTCGGCCACCTGCCGCCCGACCCGCCAGTAGGCCGCCTGGGCCGGCCCGGTCAGCGCGCCCACCGCCAGGGTCACGAGATGGGTGAAGGCCACGTCCAGCGTCGTGCTGAGATTGGTGTTCCAGGCGAACCGCCAGGCGCCCGGCATGCCCGTGGTCAGCGCGCCGCGCCAGCGGAAGCCCCTAAGCAGGTCCCGGTGGTCCAGGTCCCGCCACGTAAGCACCGCCAGATAGGCGAACCCGCCGAGCTGGCCCGCCCCCCAGGCCACCAGGAACCCTTCCATCGGCGCGTGGACCAGGAAGGCCACGGCGCTGCCCGCCAGGCGCAGGAAGGACACCAGGGCGGTCTGCTTGGCCAGGACGTCGAAGCGGTCGAACAGCCGCATCAGGCCCATGGGCGTGGCCGTCACCATCGCCGCGACCGACAGCATGTAGGCGGCCGCCGCGGGCCCATGCGAGGCGCCCCAGCCGAACCGGCCGCCCAGCAGCAGCGCGCCGGCGATCCCCACGGCGACACCGAGCACCGCGCCGGCGCCGTCCAGGCACAGGGTGAAGCGCACCACCCGCTGGAAATCGCCCACCCGCCCCTCGGCCAGCGGCCTGGCGCCATAGTGCAGGACGGTCTGCCAGGACTGGAACTTCATGACGTCGCCCACCAGTTGGGCGAAGGCGTGGATGAGGATCAGGGCGCCCATGTCGGCGGCGCCCAGCGCGCGGGCCGCGAGCGCCATATAGCCCAGGCCCAGCAGGGCGTTCAGGCCCCGGCCGCCCAGCAGCAGGCCGGCGTTGCCGATCACCCGCTGGAGGATCCGCCGCTCGCCGGCCGTTCCCTCGCCCTCGGTCGCCGCCTTGTCCAACCTGACTGGTCCCTCGCGAAACCGCCTCGCGCGGCTCCGCCTAGCTGAACCCGAGAAGGATGTCGCCAGCGCCCTGTCGGCATGCGGCCATTCGCCCGCTTCGGCGCTACTCTAGACTGTGCCAGACAGAGGCGGCGGCGGGCGCGGCGCGTTGTCGGCCGAGAGCCATGTAAGCCATTACAGTAAGAAAACCTCAATTTCCCCGCACATCTTGGCCCTTATATCTTCATTATATGCACAACTTTTAGTTGAATTCAGTAGAATTGGCCCTCTTCGCCATAATATTGCTATAGTTTACTTTGTTGCACGATGAGTGCGGCTTCCGTCTTCTGAGAACGGCCGCGAGCCTTCCGCCTGTCCGGCGGGCCCGGCCAGTAGGGCGGAACGGGCGTGCACTTCCACATTTCGGGCGATCGCGCCCGGTCGATCCTGATCGTGTTGCACGACCTGCCGCTCGGCGGCACGGAGCGGATCGCCATCCGGCTGGCCAACCGCTGGGCGGCCGCCGGCCGCAGCGTCACCCTGCTCTGCGGCGAACAGCGCGGCGCGCTGGCCTGGATGGTCGACCCCGCCGTCGAGATGGTCGAGTGCGACCCGCCGATCCCGCGCGCCCGCGGCTCGCGCCGCAGGCTGGGCGAGGCGACCGCGGCGTTCCTCGCGCGGCGGCGTCACGACGTCCTGTTCATCCCCGGAAACTACCACTGGGCGATCGCCCCCGCCGTCGCGCGGCTGCCGGCCGACCAGCGGCCGGGCATCGTCGCCCAGGTCAGCACGCCGCTGTTCCGTCACGGCCGGGGCCCGCTGCGGCAACTGGCCTATAATCTGCGCACGCGCGGACAGTTCGCGCGCGTCGACGCCGGCGTGTCCCTGTCGCCGTCGATGACCGACGATGTGGACGCGGTCCTGGGCCGGCGGATCACCCAGTGCATCCGGCTTCCGGCACTGGACGACCACCAGGACGCCTCGCCGGCGCGGGCGGACGGCAAGCTGATCGTCGCGGCGGGACGCCTGTGCGACGTCAAGGGCTTCGACGTGGCCCTGCGCGCCTTCGCGCGGCTGGAGGACCGGCAGGCGCGCCTGGTGATCCTGGGCGAGGGTCCCGGCCGCCCGACGCTCGAGGCGCTGGCCTCCGAGCTTGGGGTGGCCGACCGGGTGGAACTGCCGGGCTATGTCGCCGACATCGGCCCCTGGCTGGACGCCGCGCGGGTGTTCCTGCTGTCATCCTACTACGAGGGCTATGCGGCGGTGGTGGTCGAGGCGTTGAACGCCGGCCGCCCGGTGGTCAGCACGGCCTGCACGCCCGCCGCGTCCGAACTGCTGTCGATGGCCGGCGCGGGCGCCGTGGTCCCGATCGGCGACCCGGCCGCCATGGCGGCCGCGCTTGGCCGGGTGATGCACGCCCCGGCGCCCGATCCGCGCCGGCTCGTGGCGGCCGTCGCCGGATACCGGATCGGCCCGATCGCCGCGGACTACCTGCGGGTGTTCGACACCGTGGCGCCGGGCCGCGCCCGGCGGCGGGTCACCGTCTCGTGGTCAGCCTTGCTAGCCGCCGCGCTGCGTCCAAGGCGAGCGAATGGGGCGACACCTGCCGCCGTTTCGCATCGATCAGCGTAACCTCGCCAACCCCTGACAGGGTGTGCATGCCGGCCGCCCAGGCGCCGAAACCGGCCGGCGGGCCGACAGCCTCCCCGGCCTCGGCCTCGAAACGCTCCGGCGTCAGCACCGTGATGCGCAGCGGGCGGCTGGCGCCGCCATAGGTCCGGCGGCAGTCCTGCACCGGCAGCACGACCGCGCCGTCCACCACCAGCGGCGTCCCACCCGGCCGCGAACTGCCGGGATCGAACCGCACCGGGTTGCCCGGGTGCGGCGTCCAGGGCCCGGTCAGGCGGGGGGCGTGGGCCACGTGCAGGGCGGCGACCTTCTCCAGCTTGGTCGTGGCCGGCGTGTAGAAGAGCCACCACAGCCCCTCGTGGAAGAACGGCGTGGCGTCGATGGCGACCTGGTCGAGCTCGATCGTCGCGGCCGGCGCCCAGCGGTCCGGAAACCTCTCGGCCCGATAGAGCGTCAGCCGCCCCGACTTGTGCGCCTCGGGCAGCATGTAGGTCTCGCCGCGGTCCTCGACGATGAAGGGGTAGGACAGGTGCCACGGCGCCTTCAGCGCGGGCTTCTGCTCCAGCAGCGTCAGGTCGCCATCGAAGGTCAGCACGTCGATCGCGCCCACCCGGTCGCGGTAGTCGTAGGTCTCCACGAACACGAACAGTTTGCCGTCGCGCCACAGGCCGAAGGGATCGGCGAAGAACCGCAAGGGTCCCGGCCCGGGAATCCACAGAACCGCCTGGGCCTCCAGCGCCCCTGGCCCGAGCAGGCTCGCCATCGGCGCCCGCACCAGGCCTACCCGCCAGATGTCCTTGACTATCCCCATGCCGCCCCGTCGTGAGAATTCCCGCGCCGGCCCATGATGACAGGCTTGGCCGATCCGCGCATCGGCCCGCCACGGTTGACACCGCCGGACCTTTCCCCTATCCACCGCCGCTCGATTTTCGACCCGGAGCCGTCCCCGTGAAGCGCACCTTCCAGCCGTCCCGCCTCGTGCGCGCGCGCCGTCACGGCTTCCGCCTGCGCATGTCCACGAAGAACGGCCAGAAGATCCTGGCCCGTCGCCGCGCCAAGGGCCGCAAGCGCCTCAGCGCCTAGGCATTGGGCGCCTAAGCCCGGCTAAGGTGTCGGCATGGCCGACGCCGCCTTCTGCATCAAGCGACTGACCAAGCGCGCCGAGTTCCTGGCCTGCGCCAAGGCGCCCTACTGCGCGCGCGGCGCGGTGCTCATCCAGGCCCGCCGGCGCGACGAGGCGGCCCTGGTCCGGGCCGGCTTCACCGCCACCAAGCGCATCGGCGGGGCGGTCGAGCGCAACCGCGCCAAGCGCCGCCTGCGCGAGGCCGCGCGCCTGCTGCTGCCCGAGTTGGCCCGTCCCGGTTTCGACTATGTGTTCGTCGCGCGCGGCGGCGTGACCAGCCGCCCGTGGCCGCGTTTGCTTGACGATGTGAAAAGCGCGCTGATAAGGCTCGCCGCCGAACGGGACAGTCCTATCTAGGGTCTCTCTGCTCGCTCAAGCCGGAACCGCGCGCCCCCCATGCAAGACGACTCGAGCCGCAACACGATCATATTCCTCGTGTGCGCGGCGATCATGTTCGCCCTCTACACCTTCCTCGTGCTGGACCCGGCCGCCAAGCGCCGGCAGGCCGAGATCGCCGCCGCGCGGCCCGCGGCCTCGGCCGAGGTCCAAGCCGGGGTGACGCTGACGCCCAGCCTGGCCGTCCCGCCCGCCGTCACCCGCGCCGCCGCCATCGCGGCCAGCGCGCGCGTGCCGGTGCTGACCCCCGCCCTCAAGGGCTCGATCTCGCTCACCGGCGCCCGGATCGACGACCTCTACCTCACCCAGTACCGCGAGGCGGTGGCCAAGACCTCGCCGCCGGTCGAGCTGCTGCGGCCCGAAGGCGCGCCGCACGCCTGGTTCGCCCTGTTTGGCTGGGCCGGTGCCAACGTGCCCGGCCTGCCCACCAAGGAGACCGTCTGGACGCTCGCCGAGGGCTCGACGCTCGCCCCCGGCGCGCCGGTGGTGCTGACCTACGCCAACGGCGCGGGGCTCAGCTTCACCCGGCGCATCGAGGTGGACGACAAGTTCATGTTCACGATCACCGACACGGTGGCCAACACCGGGGCCCTGCCGGTGACGCTGGCGCCCTATGGCTCCATCCAGCGCCAGGGCCTGCCGCCCACCACCGGCAGCCAGATCGTCCACGAAGGCGCGGTGGGCGCGCTGGGCGTCGGCGACCCCACGCTCAAGCTGATCAAATACAAGGACTGGGCCAAGAAGGGCCCCAGCGCCGCCACCCCGTCCGACGGCGGCTGGGTCGGCATCACCGACAAGTACTGGCTGGCGGCCGTCATCCCCAGCCAGGGCGAGCGGGTCACCGGCCAGTTCGGCCAGCGCAAGATCGCGGGCCTCGACGTCTTCGACGCCAACTTCGTGGGCGCCGCGCGCACCGTCGGCGCCGGCCAGCAGATCACCGAGACCAGCCACTTCTTCGCCGGCGCCAAGACCGTGCCGCTGCTGCGCGCCTATGAGGACAAGCTGCACATCCCGCGCTTCGACGACGCGGTGGACTGGGGCAAGTACTTCTTCTGGCTGACCCGCCCGATCTTCACCTTCCTGCAGTTCATCTACGCCCAGGTCGGCAACTTCGGCGTCGCCATCCTGCTGCTCACCGTCTGCGTGCGGGGGCTGTTCTTCCCGCTGGCCCAGAAGCAGTACGAGTCGATGACCAAGATGAAGAAGGTGCAGCCCCTCGTCGAGGAGATGCGCAAGAAATTCAAGGACGACCCGGCCAAGCAGCAGCAGGAGATGATGGCCCTCTACCAGCGCGAGAAGGTCAATCCGCTGGCCGGCTGCCTGCCGCTGATCCTGCAGATTCCGGTGTTCTATTCGCTCTACAAGGTGCTCACCGTCACCATCGAGATGCGCCACGCCCCGTTCGTGGGCTGGATCACCGACCTCTCGGCCCGCGATCCCACGACGATCTGGACGCTGTTCGGCCTGATCCCCTGGCATCCGGCGTCCGCGCCGCTGATCGGCGGCATCCTCGACACCACCCTGCACCTGGGGGTCCTGCCGCTGCTCTACGGCGTGACCATGTGGCTGACGACGTCGATGAGCCCGCCCGCGCCCGACCCGACCCAGCAGCGGATCTTCCAGCTGATGCCGCTGATCTTCACCTTCATCATGGCCCCCTTCGCCGTGGGCCTCCTGATCTACTGGACCTGGTCCAACTGCCTGACGATCCTGCAGCAGTACGTGATCATGCACCGCTTCAAGGTGGACAATCCCATCGACCGGCTGATCGCCCGGCTGACCGGCCGCCCGCAGGCGGCGGAGTGACCGCCGAGCCCGTCTTCGACGCCGAGGCGCTGGAGGCTGCGCGCGTGCTCTTCGCCCGCGAGGTCACCTTCATGATGGGCGCCGTCGAGATGGAGGGCCTGCCGCCCGCCGACCTGCCGGAGGTGGCCTTCGCCGGCCGCTCCAACGTGGGCAAGTCGACGCTGATCAACGCGGTGGCCAACCAGCTCCACCTGGCCAGGGCCTCCAACGAGCCGGGGCGCACGCGGGAGATCAACTTCTTCACCGCCGACGAGAAGCTCAGGCTGGTCGACCTGCCGGGCTACGGCTTCGCGCGCGCGTCGAAGTCAACGGCGCGCAAGTTCCAGAACCTCGGGCGCGCCTACCTGCGCGGCCGCCCGAACCTGAAGCGCGCCTACCTGCTGATCGACGCCCGCCATGGCCTGAAGGACGTGGACGAGGAAGCCCTGGCCGCCTTCGACACGGCGGCCGTCTCCTACCAGATCATCCTGACCAAGGCCGACAAGCTGAAGACCTCCGAGGTGGAGGCCGTCACCGCCCGCACCCAGGCCGCCATCGCGCGCCGCCCCGCCGCCTTCCCCCGCGTGCTCGCCACCTCCGCCGAGAAGGGCTGGGGCATCCCCGAACTGCGCGCCGAGATCGCGCACGCCTGCATGGTGTGAGGCGACTTCCCCCGGTACGGGGGAAATGTCGGCAATGGGCGAAGCCCGGCCGACCATGGGGGAAGGTTCCTCTCCACGCCCACATCCCCCATCGACCCGCCGCGCAAGAGCGCGTTGGGCCACTTCCCCCGTACCGGGGGAAGACTGAGCCGCCGCCCCATCCTTCGCCGCCAAACGTGACAGCGCCACGCGCGCACGCTATCGGAGCGCTCCAGTTTCCTAGGGCCGCGAGACCGTGAGCGACGCACAGCAAGAGCAGGGATGGGCGACCGCCAAGACGCTGGCCGAGGCGCTGCCCTATATCCAGACCTACGACCGCGAGACCGTGGTCATCAAATACGGCGGCCACGCGATGGGCGAGGCCGATGTGGCCAAGCAGTTCGCCGCCGACTCGGTGCTGCTGAAGATGCTGGGCGTGCACCCGGTTATCGTCCACGGCGGCGGGCCGCAGATCAGCGCCATGCTGGAACGCGCCGGGGTGAAGTCCACCTTCATCGACGGCCTGCGGGTCACCGACGAGGCCACCATGGAAGTGGCCGAGATGGTGCTGTCGGGCGCCATCAACAAGGACATCGCCAACTGGATCACCCTGGCCGGCAAGGCCTCCGACGTGCGCGGCGTGGGCCTGTCCGGCAAGGACGCCCGGCTGATCACCGTCGAGAAGGCCACCCGCACCCGGAAGGACCCGGACTCCCGCATCGAACGCGAGATCGACCTGGGCTTCGTGGGCGAGCCCAAGCGGATCGATCCCAAGCTGATCCAGGCGTTGATCTACGCCGATGAGGACTACATCCCGGTGATCGCCCCGATCGGCGTGTCCGAGGACGGCCAGACCTACAATATCAACGCCGACACGGTGGCCGGCGCCCTGGCCGGCGCGCTGGCCGCCAAACGCATGCTTCTGCTCACCGACGTGGCCGGCGTGCTCGACGCCAACGGCGAGCTGGTCCGTCAGATGACCGTCAAGCAGGCGAAGAAGGCGATCCGCGAGGGCGTCGCCACCGGCGGCATGATCCCCAAGCTGGAGACCGCCATCGCCGCCGTCGAGGCCGGCGTCGAGGCCGTGGTCATCATGGACGGACGCCGGCCCCACGCCATGCTGGTCGAACTGTTCACCGAGCACGGGGCGGGAACGCTGATCAGCGCATGAGGGCCGACCTGCGCCACGTCGACACCTGGCTCTTCGACCTGGACAACACCTTGTACCCGGTCGAATCCGGGTTCATGGGCCAGGTCGAGCGGCGGATGACCGACTATGTCCAGGAAGTCACCGGCCTTTCCCGCGACGAGGCCTACAGGCTGCAGAAGACCTACCTCGCCGAATACGGCCTGACGCTGGGCGGGCTGGTCGCCCACCATGGGGTCGATCCCAAGGCCTACCACGCGCTGTTCCACGACATCTCGCTGGAGGGCCTGGCGCACGACCCGGCGCTGCTGGCGGCGCTTGAGCGGCTGCCCGGCCGCCGGCTGATCTTCACGAACGCCGACGACGTGCACGCCGAGCGCGTGCTGGACCGACTGGGCCTGGCCCACCTGTTCGACGACGTTTTCCACATCGGGCTCGCGGACTACGTGCCCAAGCCCGACCGCGCAGCCTTCGACAAGATGAGCGCCGCCCACGCCATCCAGCCCGCCGCCACCGCCTTCTTCGAGGACAGCCAGCGCAACCTGGAGCCGGCCCACGAGCTCGGCATGACCACCGTGCTGGTGGGGCCGAACGCGACCGCCTCCACCGCGCCTTTCGTCGACTACAAGACCAGCAACCTCACGGCCTTCCTGATGGACGCCGAGACAAGGGACGCCGCATGACCGAAGACCTGAAACGCGTCATCGAACAGGCCTGGGAAGGCCGCGACGCGGTCAACCAGGAGACCAGGGGCCCGGTGCGCGAGGCCGTGCTGGAGACCATCGAGCGGCTCGACGCCGGGACCCTGCGCGTCGCCTCGCGCCAGGACGACGGCGCCTGGGTGACGCACCAGTGGGCCAAGCAGGCGATCCTCCTGTCCTTCCGCCTGTTCCCCAACGCGCTGGTCGATTCGCCGGCGCCCGGCCCCTACTGGGACAAGGTCCCGTCGAAGTTCGCCGGCTGGGACGCCGCCCGCTTCGAGGCCGCCGGCGTCCGCGTGGTGCCGGGCTCTATCGCCCGCAAGGGCTCGTTCATGGCCAAGGGCGTGGTGCTGATGCCCTCCTTCGTCAATATCGGCGCCTATGTGGGCGAGGGCACGATGGTCGATGCCTGGGCCACCGTCGGCTCCTGCGCCCAGATCGGGGCCCACGTGCACCTTTCCGGCGGGGCGGGCATCGGCGGCGTGCTGGAGCCGCTGCAGGCCAACCCGACGATCATCGAGGACAACTGCTTCATCGGCGCCCGCGCCGAGGTCGCCGAGGGCGTCATCGTGCGCGAGGGCAGCGTGCTCTCCATGGGCGTCTACCTCTCCTCCACCACGCCGATCATCGACCGCAAGACCGGCCAGACCACGACCGGCGAGATCCCGCCCTATTCCGTGGTCATGTCCGGCTCCCGGCCCAACGCCGTAGACCCGAGCCTGCCCGGCACCTACTGCGCGGTGATCATGAAGACCGTCGATGAACGCACCCGCGCCAAGACCAGCATCAACGAGCTGCTCAGGGACTGATTTCCTTTCCCGCGAAGCGGGAGCGGAAGGGGCGTCGATGTCGACCTTGGGCATGCGGTCGATCCGGTCTAGGAGAAGCCTCCTAAGCTAACAAAGACCACGCCGGGGGCGAGCTTGATCGACGCGATCGACCTGACGAAAGAGCTGATCCGCCGCCCTTCGGTCACCCCCGCCGACGCCGGCGCCATGGACATCGTCGAGGCCGCCCTGGCCGGCCTCGGATTCGCCTGCCGGCGCATGAAGTTCGGCGACATCGAGAACCTCTACGCCCGCCATGGCTCCGCCAGCCCGAACCTCTGCTTCGCCGGCCACACCGACGTGGTGCCGGTGGGCGATCAGGCCGCCTGGAGCCAGGGCGCCTTCGACGCCGCGGTGGTGGACGGCATGCTGATCGGGCGCGGCGCGGCCGACATGAAGAGCGCCATCGCCGCCTTCGTGGCCGCCGCCGCCAGCGCCATCGGGGCCGGCGGGGTCAAGGGATCGCTCTCCTTCCTGATCACCGGCGACGAGGAGGGCGTGGCCACCCACGGGACCAAGCTGGTGGTCGAGGCGCTGGCCGCCGAGGGCGAGGTCATCGACCACTGCGTGGTGGGCGAACCCACCTCGGCGGAGACCTTCGGCGACATGGTCAAGGTGGGCCGCCGGGGCTCGATCAACGCCGAGATCATCGTGGAGGGGACGCAAGGCCACGTGGCCTATCCGCACCGCGCGGCCAATCCCGTCCCGGTGCTGGTCGAGATCCTGAGCCGCCTGAACGCCCGCGTGCTGGACGAGGGCTATCCGGAGTTCCAGCCCTCGAACCTGGAGGTCACCTGGATCGAGGTCCCCAACCAGGCCACCAACATGATCCCGGGGACCGCGCGGGCCCGGCTCAACATCCGCTTCAACCCCAACCACACGGGCGCGGCGCTGGCCGATTGGATCGCCGCCGAGGCCAAGGCCGCCGCCGAAGGGTTCTCCGGCCGCGTCACGGTCGTCCCGCAGATCAGCGGCGAGGCCTTCCTCACCCTGCCTGGCCCCTTCACCGACGTGGTCGCCGCCGCCGTCCGCGACGCCACCGGGCGCAAGCCGGAGCTTTCCACCACCGGCGGGACGTCCGACGCCCGCTTCATCCGCGCGCTCTGCCCGGTGGTCGAACTGGGCCTGGTGGGCAAGACCATGCACGCCGTCGACGAACGCACCCCGATCGCCGACATCCGCCAGCTGCAGGCCGTCTACGAACGCCTGATCGCCCGCTACTTCGAAGCGTTCGCCTCATAGCTGACGCCCGTCAGGTAGAGCCCGTCGGCGGGCGACACCGGGCCGCAGGCCTGGCGGTCGCGGGCGTCGAGGGCGGCCTTCAGGTCCGCGGCGGTCCAGCGGCCGATCCCCACCCAGGACAGCGAGCCGGTCATCGAGCGGACCTGGCGGTGCAGGAACGAGCGCGCCGCGAAGTCCAGCAGCACATGGTCGCCCTCGCGCCGCACCGTCGCCACGTCCAGCGTCCGCATCGGCGAATTGGCCTGGCAGGCGAGGTCCCGGAAGGTGGTGAAGTCGTGGTGGCCGAGCAGCCCCCGGGCCGCCTCGTGCATGGCGTCCGCGTCCAGCGGCGCCTTCACGTGCCAGACCCGCCCCTGCTCCAGGGCCGGCGGCGCGGCCCGGTTCAGGATGATGTAGCGGTAGCGCCGCTCGGTCGCCGAGAACCGTGCGTGCCAGCCCGCGGGCGCCACGGCGGCGTCCAGCACCACGATGGGCTGGCGGCCCAGGTGCGCGTTGATCGCGTTGCGCACCGTCTCGGCCGGCCAGTCCCGCGTCAGATCCACATGGACGACCTGTCCCGTGGCGTGCACGCCGGAGTCCGTGCGCCCGGCGGTGTGGGCCCGAACGGTCTCGCCGCAGAACTTCAGCACGGCGGCCTCCAGCGAGGCCTGCACGGACGGCAGCTTGCCCTGCGCCTGGTAGCCGCAATAGGGCCGCCCGTCGTATTCGATGGTGAGCCGGTAGCGCGGCATCAGGAGAGCCTCGTCCCCGCCGCCACCGGCTGGCCACGCAGGAAAGCTTCGGCGTCCTGCGGCCCCCGCCCCTCACGCTGCACCCGCAGCAGCCTGACCGCGCCGTCGCCCGCCGCCACCAGCAGCCGGTCGTCCAGCACGGTCCCCGGCGCCCCGTCCGCATCCTCGAACGCCGAGAGCAGCGCCTTCACCCGCACCAGTCCCTTGTCGGTCGGCAGCAGGAACCAGGCCCCCGGGAACGGCGCCAGGCCACGGATCCCGCGGTCGATCTCGGCGCCCGGTCTGGTCCAGTCGAGCCTGGCCTCCTTGGCTCGGATCTTCTTGGCGTAGGTGACCCCGTCCCCGGCCTGCGGCGTCTCGACGGCCTCGCCCCGCGCGATCGCCTCCAGAGTGCGGGTCAGGAGTTCCGCGCCCACCGCCGCCATCCGGTCGTGCACCGAGCCCGCGGTGTCCAGCGGGCCGATGCGCACGGTCTCCGAAGCCAGGACCGGGCCCTCGTCCAGCCCCTCGGTCATCCGCATCACCTGCACCCCTGTGACCGCGTCCCCCGCCATCACCGCCCGGTTGATGGGGGCGGCGCCGCGCCAGCGGGGCAGCAGCGAGCCGTGCAGGTTGAACGAGCCCAGCCGGGGCGCCTCCAGCACGGCGGCCGGCAGGATCTGGCCGAACGCCACCACGCAGGCCACGTCGAGCTTCAGCGCCTGGAAGGCCGCCACCTCGTCCGGATCGCGCATCGAGACCGGCGTGCGCACGGCAAGCCCCTGCTCCAGGGCGAAGGCGTGGACCGGCGAGGGGCGCAGGGCCTGGCCCCGGCCGCGCGGGGCCGGCGGCTGTGAATAGACGCAGGCGATCTCGTGCCCCGCCTCGACGAGCCGGCGAAGCGCCGTCAGCGCGAAATCGGGGGTTCCCAGGAAGGCCAGCCGCATGGCCTGCGGTTTAGCGGCAAGGAACCATCGCGCAAGCTTGACCGTTGAATGAGCGATCCGGAGGAACGCCCATGCGCCTGCTCAACCTCGCCCTCGTCCTTGGCCTGACGCTTGGCGTCGCGGCCTGTTCGAAACCGACCCAGGAGAAGACCTCCCAGGATCTCAAGGCCGCGGGCTCGGAGATCGGCGACGCCGCCAAGGCCGTGGTCGCCACGCCCGAGATGAAGGCCGTCGGCGCCGACATCAAGCAGGGCGCCGCCGAAGCCGGCGACAAGCTGAAGGAAGGCGCCGAGAAGGCCGGCGACAAGCTCCAGGCCGGGGCGGAGAAGGCGGGAGACAAACTCCAGGCCGGCGCCGCAAAAGCGGGTGAAGACATCAAGGCCGGCGCGAAGAAGGCCGGCGACAAGACCGACGCGGCGCTCAACGACGCCAAGGCCAAGACGGAGAAGTAGCGGGATTTCTCTCCTCTCCCTACCCTCTCCCCTCCCACTTCGTGTGGGGGGCGAGGATTAGGCGGCCTTCTGCTTCTTGACCTTCTTCACCGCCTGCTCGCGCTTCAGCCGCGACAGGTGGTCGATGAAGAGAACGCCCTGCAGGTGGTCCATCTCGTGCTGGATGCAGACGGCGAACAGGCCCTCGGCCTCCTCCTCCACGGCCTTGCCGTGGTAGTCGAGGTAGCGCAGCTTCACCTTGGCCGGCCGGTCGACCTCCTCGTAGATCTCCGGAACCGAGAGGCAGCCTTCCTCGTAGGGGGCCAGCTCCTCGGACGCCCAGGTGATCTCCGGATTGACGTAGTAGCGCGGTTGCGCCTCCTCGTCGGGCTTGGCCAGATCCATGACGATCACCCGCTTCGGCACCCCCACCTGCACCGCCGCCAGGCCGATGCCGGGCGCGGCGTACATGGTCTCCAGCATGTCGTCCATCAGGGCGCGCAGGTCGTCGTCGACCCCGTCGACGGGCTCGGACACCCGCTTCAGGATCGGGTCGGGGACGACGAGGATGTCTCTCAGGGCCATGGCGCGGAGGTAGGGACGCTGTCCCCACGCGTCAAGCCAACGATTGGTCTCAGCCCTCGTCCCCGGCCACCAGCCGCACCTTGGGAATCGTCTCGTCGGTCAGCTTGGTCAATGGACGCACGGCCTTGTCCAGCGGGGCCAGCACCTCCAGCTCGCTGCCCTCGTGATCGACCTTCAGCTCCTCGAAGCGCCGGGCCTGGGTCAGCACCTGGCTTTCGAGCGATCCCACGAACTGGTTGTAGCGGTCGACCGCCGCCGACAGCGCCTTGCCCACCGAACCGGCGTGAGCGCCCATGGTGGACAGCCGCTTATAGAGGTCGCGGCCCAGGTCGGCGATGTGGCGCGCGTTGGCCGCCTGCTCCTCCACCCGCCAGCCGTAGACGACCGCCTTGCAGAGCGCGAAGAGGGTCGTCGGCGTGACGATCACCACCTTGCGGTCCATGGCCTCGGTCATCAACGCCGGGGCCCGATCGACCGCCGCGGCCAGGGCCGAGTCCAGCGGCACGAACATCGCCACGAAGTCCGGCGAGCCCTCGAACTGGTCCCAGTAGGCCTTGGCCGAAAGCCCCTGCACGTGCGTGCGCACGCTCTGCACGTGACGTAGTCCCGCCGCCTCCCGCGCGTCGTCGTCGGTGGCGTCCTGCAGCTCCAGGAAGCCGTTCAGCGAACATTTGGCGTCGATGATGAAGACGCCGCCGCCGGGCAGCTTCACCGTCACGTCCGGCCGCCGCCGGCCTTCCTCGGTGTCGGTCGAGGCCTGTTCGGTGTAGTCGCAGAAGCTCGACAGTCCCGCCTGCTCCAGCACATTGCGCAGCGTCTGCTCGCCCCAGCGCCCCTGCACGCCGGCCCCGCGCCTGAGCGCCGACGACAGCTTGCGCGCCTCGTCCTGTGTCGCCGTGGAGGCCAGCAGCAGCGCCGAGATCTGCTCCTTCAGCCCACCGGTCTCCTCGGCGCGGACCTTCTCGACGGCCGCCACATGTTCCTGGAACTTCTGCAGGCTCTCGGCCACCGGCTTCAGCTGCGCCTCGAGCCTCGCCTGCGCCAGCTGCTCGCGCCCCCGGATCGCCTCTTCGTTCTTCCTGAGGATCGCCTCGGCCACCCCGGTCGCCGACTGCGCCACCTGGGCGGAGACCAGGTCGGACTGCTCGCGCATCATCTCGATCCGCAACTCGGCGGCCGCCGCGCGCGCCTCCGCGTCCGCCGCCCGCCTCTGGGTTCGTAGGGCCCACAGCACGGCGCCGACCGCGACGACGGCGAGGATCAGTGCGACAGCCAGCAACCCGTTCATGCTGCGTTCCTAACCCGTTCGGTGAGTCGGAGCTACCTCCGCCTTCCCTGCGGATAGGCGAGGATCAGGCCGGCCTTCGCGCCCGCATGGCCTGGGCGATGGTGCCGTCGTCCAGCCAGTCGAGTTCGCCGCCCACGGGTACGCCGCGGGCCAGCATGGTCACCGCGACGTCCGCGCCGGCCAGCCGGTCGGCCAGGTAGTGCGCCGTGGTCTGGCCGTCGACGGTGGCCGGCAGGGCCAGGATCACCTCGCGCACGTCGGGGCCGGTTGCCCGCGCCACCAGGCCGTTGACCCTGAGCGCCTCCGGCCCGACGCCGTCCAGCGCCGACAGCAGCCCGCCCAGCACGTGGTAGCGGCCCCGGAACGCGCTCGCCCGCTCCATGGCCCAGAGCGCGCCCACCTCCTCGACCACGCAGATCAGCGCCGGGTCGCGGTGACCATCGGCGCAGATCGCGCAGGGGTCCTGGGTGTCGAGCGAGGCGCAGACCGAGCAGGTCTTCACCCGCCTGGCCGCCTCGGCCAGGGCGTCGGCCAGCGGGTTCAGCAGCTGGTCGCGCTTCTTCAGCAGCGCCAGCGCCGCTCGCCGCGCGGACCTCGGCCCCAGCCCCGGCAGCTTGGCGAGCAGGCTGATCAGCCGCTCGATCTCGGGACCGGCGAATGCGGCCATCTAGAACTTCGGCATGCCCGGCAGGTTCATGCCCGCCAGCGGACCGGCCGCGGCCTTCAGCAGCTCGGCCTGGCGCATGTCCAGACCACGCTTGGCGTCGGCGTGGGCGGCGGCCACCAGGTCGCCCAC
>CANJXI010000031.1 GCA_947478785.1 Caulobacteraceae bacterium | reverse complement strand
CAGCGCCACCTCGTCGAATGCTGCATCGGCAAGCTCAAGCAGTTCCGGCGCGTCGCCACCCGCTTCGAGAAGACCGCCAGGAACTACCTCGCCGTCGTCACGCTCGCTGCCATCGTCCTATGGCTGCGGTAACTGTCCACAGCTCCTAGTCGGCCTTGGCCGGTTCGATGGTCACGCTCTCGCCGCAGCCGCACGCGTCTGTCTCGTTGGGGTTGCGGAACACGAACTTGGCGGTGAGCTTGGTGACTTCATAGTCGATCTCGGTGCCCACCAGGAACAGCACCGCCTTGGGCTCGATCAGTATGGTGACACCCTTGTCCTCGACCACCTCGTCCAGCGGATTGGCGGTCTCGGCGTATTCCAGGACGTATTCCTGGCCGGCGCAGCCCGAGTTCTTCACGCCCACCCGCAGGCCCGCATAGGGCTGCTCGGCGCGGCCCATGATCTCGCGCACGCGCTCGGCGGCGGCCTCGGTCAGGGTGACGACCTTGGGACGGGGCCGGCGTACGCGGGGAGATGTGACGTTCAGGTCGGTCATCAGAACATGTTCAGTTGCAGCTTGGCCTCGTCGGACATCCGCGACGGGTCCCAGGGCGGATCGAACACCAGCTCGACCCTGACGGACTTCACTTCTGGAATCTGACGCACCGCGTCCTCGACCCAGCCCGGCATCTCGCCGGCGACGGGGCACCCCGGCGCCGTCAGCGTCATGTCGATGGCCACGTCCTTATCGTCCGACACGTCGACCTTGTAGATCAGGCCGAGCTCGTAGATGTCGACCGGGATCTCCGGGTCGAAGACGCTCTTCAGCTTCTCGATGAGCTGATCGGTCAGCGCGTCGAGCTCCGCCTGCGGCAGCGGCGGGGACTTGGTTTCCAGCGGGGCGGCGGCGTCATCCATTATGCGAAGAATGCCTGTGTCTTGGTGAGAGCGTCGACGAAGGAGTCGGCCTCAGCGTGGGTATTATATAGGGCGAAAGATGCGCGAGCGCTCGACGTGACGCCAAAGCGCCGCATCAGGGGCTCGGCGCAGTGCGTGCCGGCCCGGACCGCGACCCCGTATTTGTCGAGAATCTGGGCCACGTCGTGGGCGTGAGCGCCATCGACCGTGAAGGACAGAATCGCGCCCTTCCCGGGCGCTTCTCCGATCACTCGCAGCCAGTTGGCGCCGGCCAGCCGTTCGCGGACGTGCGTGTAAAGGCTGGCCTCGTGCGCGGCGATGGCGGTGCGGTCGAGGCCGGACAGCCAGTCGATGGCCGCGCCCAGGCCGATCGCCTCCAGGATCGGCGGCGTGCCGGCCTCGAAGCGGTGCGGCGGGTCGGCGTAGCTGATGGCGTCCAGGCTGACGGAACCGATCATCTCGCCGCCGCCCTGGTAGGGGGGAAGCGCCGCCAGCCGCTCGGGCTTGCCGTAGAGGATGCCGATGCCGGTGGGACCATAGAGCTTGTGGCCGGAGAAGACGTAGAAGTCGGCGTCCAGGGCCTTCACGTCCACGGCCTGGTGGACGATCGCCTGGCAGCCGTCCACCAGGACGAGCGCGCCGGCGGCATGGGCCTGGCGGATAAGGTCGGCGACCGGATTGATCGTGCCGAGCACGTTGGACATGTGGGTTAGCGCGACGACCTTGGTGCGTTCGCTGAGCAAGCCCTGGAACGACTCGAGGTCGAGGCGACCGTCGTCCGTGACGGGTACGAACTTCAGGACCACGCCTTGCCGCTCCCGCAGGAAGTGCCAGGGGACGATGTTGGCGTGATGCTCCATTTCGGAGAGCAGGATCTCGTCACCGGCCTTCAGGGTCGCGCCCAGACCGGCGGCGACCAGGTTGATGGCCTCCGTAGCGCCCTTGGTGAAGACGATCTCGGTGGGCTCGGCGCCGATGAACCGCGCCGCCGAGTTGCGGGCTGCCTCGTAGGCGTCGGTGGTTTCGTTGGCCAGAGTGTGAAGGCCCCGGTGCACGTTGGCGTAGGAGTGCTCCATGGCGTGGACCATGGCGTCGATGACGGCCCTGGGCTTCTGGGCCGAGGCGGCGCTATCCAGATAGACCAATGGCTTGCCGTTGATCTGGCGCTTGAGGATCGGAAACTCCGCGCGGATGGCTTCGGCGTCGAAGGCCATGCTCAGCCCCCCAGCCTTTCCGCCGCCCAGGCGCGGACCACGTCGCGGGCGCCCTCGAAGCTGATACGGTCGATCACCTCGCCGATGAAGGCCTCCGTCAGCATGGCCGTGGCGACGCCGGCCGGCATGCCGCGTTGGCGGGCATAGAACAGCGCGTCTTCATCCAGCGCCCCCACCGTATTGCCATGCGCGCAGGAAACGTCGTCGGCGTAGATTTCCAGCTCCGGCTTGGCGTCCACCTCGGCCCGGTCCGAGAGGATGAGCGCGTGATGACCCATGCGCGCGTCGGTGCGGTCCGCGCCCTCGGCGACCACGATGCGGCCCTGGAAGACGCCGCGCGCCTGGTCGCGGACCACGCCCTTGGTCAGCTGGGCCGTGGTTCCGTCGATGTTCTGGTGGGTGACGACGGTGGTCTGGTCGGAATGCCGCTTGCCGGCCAGCAGGTAGACTCCGTCAAGACGCAGGACCGCGTGACCACCGGGGTGCGTGACGCGGGTTTCCAGGCGCTGACGGCGTGCGCCGGAGGCCGCTACGGTCTGGGCGTAGTCCGCCCTCGGCGCAAGCCGCACCTCGGCCTGGCTGACCGAGACGGCGTGCTCGTGGTCCTGGGCCAGGACGACGCGTTCGAGCACAGCGCCGTCCGCCAAGGTGATCGAGAGCGTGGTCTGGGAAACCGACCCGCCGTCGCTCTCATAGCTTTCCAGCAGACGCACGCGCGCATTGGGACCAAGCGTAACGGCCACCATCGTGGCGTGCGATCCGGCGCCCCGCGCGAGGACCCTCAGCGCCACGACAGCTTTCTGGCCGGCGGCCACGTCGATCCTCGTCTCGCCGCCGTTGACCAGAACGCGCCGGTCTTCCGCGAGGCCATCGAACGGCCCCCGCCCCACATCGCCAGCGAACGGCTCAGACGGATCGGGAATGGCGCGGATCAGCCCGCGCAGGTCGGTCCAGCGCCAGTCCTCGTCACGCTTGCCCGGAAGCGCCGACGCGTCCCGCGTGTTTATGGCGGCCGCGACGCTCAAGCGGCTTTCTCGTAGCGTTCGTAGCCTTCGCGCTCGAGTTCGAGGGCCAGTTCCGGCCCGCCCGAAGCGACGATGCGCCCGCCCGCCAGCACGTGGACGCGGTCGGGTTTGATGTAGTCGAGCAGCCGTTGGTAGTGGGTGATCACCAGCATGCCGCGGTCGGGCGACCGGAGCGCGTTCACGCCATCGGCGACGATCCGCAGCGCATCGATGTCGAGACCTGAATCGGTTTCATCCAGGATCATGAAGCGGGGCGAAAGCATCGCCATTTGAAATATTTCCATCCGCTTCTTCTCGCCGCCGGAGAAGCCGACGTTGAGCGCGCGCTTCAGCATGTCGAAGTCGATCTTCAACTCGGACGCCTTCTGGCGGGCCAGCTTGAGGAACTCAGGCGCGGTAATCTCGGCCTCGCCGCGGGCCTTGCGCTGGGCGTTCATGGCCGTGCGGATGAAGGTGAGCGCCGGCACGCCGGGAATCTCCAGCGGATACTGGAACGACAGGAAGACCCCGCGCGCGGCCCGCTCGTCGGCCGCCAACGCCAGCAGGTTCTCTCCCTCCAGCGTGGCCGAGCCGCCCGTCACCGCATAACCCTCGCGGCCGGTCAGCACATAGGAGAGCGTCGATTTGCCCGCACCGTTCGGGCCCATGATGGCGTGGACCTGGCCGGCCGGGACATCCAGCGAGAGGCCCTTCAGGATCGCCTTGTCGCCGACGGTGGCTTGCAGGTCTTTTACGGTCAGCATTTCGAACTCAGCCGCGGTCGTGAGGGTATTGGACGAGCAGGCCCGCGATGGCCTCCTCGATGTCGGAAATCGACTTGACCGCGATGGTCCGGACTTCCGGATCGTCGTTGGCCTTGATCTCATAGGTCAGGTGGTAGTCGCCGGCCTTGTCGACGATGGCGCGGATCATGATCGGGCCGGGATCGATCTGCAGCTCGCCGCCGCTCAGCTCGACCTCGGCCAGGATCGAATCCAGCAGCTCGCGGTCGGCCATGATGTCCTGGAACAGCGCCTTCAGCTTGGCGTGCGCCTCGTCGTACGGCCGCGCGGCCGCCTCCTCGGCTTCCTGCCGGCGCGTCAGCTGCGCGAAATAAGCGTCTCTCAGACCCATCAGCCCACACTTCCTTCCAGGGAGATGGCCACCAGCTTCTGGGCTTCCACCGCGAACTCCATGGGCAGTTCCTGCAGCACGTCCTTGACGAAGCCGTTGACCAGCAGCTGCACCGCCTCCTCCTGGGAGAGCCCGCGCTGCATGACGTAGAAAAGCTGATCCTCGGAGAGGCGCGTGGTCGTGGCCTCATGCTCGAACTTGGCGTGGCCGTTGCGGGCCTCGATGTAGGGCACGGTGTGGGCGGCCGAGTGCTTGCCGATCAAGAGGCTGTCGCACTGGGTGAAGTTGCGGGCCCCCGTCGCCTTGGGGTGGGCCGAGACCAAGCCGCGGTAGGTGTTGGAGCTCTTCCCCGCCGAGATGCCCTTGGAGATGATCCGCGAGCGGGTGTCCTTGCCCAGGTGGATCATCTTGGTGCCGGTGTCGGCCTGCTGGCGGCCGTTGGTGATGGCGATCGAATAGAATTCGCCCGACGAGCCATCCCCCCGCAGGACGCAGGACGGGTACTTCCAGGTGATCGAAGAACCCGTCTCGACCTGGGTCCAGGAGACCTTGGAGCGATCGCCCCGGCAGTCGGCGCGCTTGGTGACGAAGTTGTAGATACCGCCTTTGCCGGTCTCCGGATCGCCCGGATACCAGTTCTGGACGGTGGAATATTTGATCTCCGCGTCATCCAGCGTGACCAGCTCGACCACCGCGGCGTGCAGCTGGTTCTCGTCGCGCATGGGGGCCGTGCAGCCCTCCAGGTAGGAGACGTAGGCCCCCTTGTCGGCGATGATCAGGGTGCGCTCGAACTGGCCGGAGTTCTCGGCGTTGATCCGGAAATAGGTCGAGAGCTCCATCGGGCAGCGCACGCCTGGCGGCACATAGACGAAGCTGCCGTCCGAGAAGACCGCGGCGTTCAGGCAGGCGAAGTAGTTGTCGCTGACCGGGACCACGGTGCCCAGGTATTGCTTCACCAGTTCCGGATGCTCGCGGATCGCCTCGCTCATGGAGCAGAAGATCACGCCGACCTCGGCCAGTTCCTTCTTAAAGGTGGTGACCACCGAGACGCTGTCGAAGACCGCGTCGACGGCGTAGCGCGGGGCGCCCATGACGCCCGCCAGCACCTCCTGCTCGCGCAAGGGGATTCCCAGTTTCTTGTAGGTCTCCAGGATGTCCGGATCGACCTCGTCGAGGCTGGCCAGGCCCGCCTTCTTGCTGGGCGCGGCGTAGTAGTAGCTGTCCTGGTAGTCGATGCGCGGGAAGCTGACCTTGGCCCAGTCGGGCTCCTCCATGGCCAGCCAGCGCTCGAAGGCGCCGAGGCGCCACTCCAGCATCCATTCCGGCTCGTTCTTCTTGGCCGAGATGAAGCGGACGATGTCGGCGGAAAGGCCCTTGGGGGCGAAGTCCTGCTCGATGTCGGTGACGAAGCCGTGCTTGTACTTCTCGAGGCTGGCGACGTGTTCGACGGTCTGTGTGACGGCGGCCATTATGCGTTTGCTCCTACTGGCCGGCGGCGAGCCGCGTGCCGGCCATGGACTTCGAACCAGGCCTCGACGAAGCGGTTCCAGTCGCCCTCAGTTGTGTCCCAGCCGCCGCTGACCCGGATGGCGCAGCCGGCGAGGTCGCCCTGCCCCATGGCCTGCAGCACCGGCGAGGCCTTCACCTTGCCCGACGAGCAGGCGGAGCCCGCGCTGACCATCACCCGGGCAAGGTCCAGTCCCATCACCTGCAGGTCCGACGCAAGCTCCGGAGTGGCTACACAGAGCGTGTTGGCCAGGCGCGGGGCCGCTTCGCCCATAATCACCGCGCCGACCGACTTCAGGCGTGCGGCGGCGGCGTCGCGCCAGGCAGAGTTACGGTCCGGAGAGACTGGAATCGAGGCAGCCGCACCAAAACCGCTGATCCCCAGAACGTTCTCGGTGCCCCCGCGTCGACCGCGTTCCTGACCACCGCCGTGTTGCCGTCGGCTCATGGTGGCCCGAGGGCCGAAGGTCAGCGCGCCGACGCCCTGGGGACCGCCGATCTTGTGGGCGGAGACACTGAGCGTGTCGGCGCCGAGGGCACGGCTATCGATCGGCATCTTGCCGGCCGCCTGGACGGCGTCGACGTGCAGCCAGCCACCGGCGGCGCGCACCAGTTCGGCGGCCTCCGCCACCGGCTGGATCACGCCGGTCTCGTTGTTGGCGAGCATCAAGGCGACGAAGGGTTGGCCATCGGCAGGGTCCCAAGCGCGCAGGCGGGCGCGCAACCAGTCAAGGTCCGCGATGCCGTCGCGGGTCACCGGCAGGGTCTCTACGGCGACGCCCTGGGCGCGGGCGGTCTCCCG
Organism: Caulobacteraceae bacterium; assembly: GCA_947478785.1. Taxonomy (GTDB): domain Bacteria; phylum Pseudomonadota; class Alphaproteobacteria; order Caulobacterales; family Caulobacteraceae; genus Phenylobacterium. The sequence goes on along the minus strand of CANJXI010000031.1, from coordinate 32,225 downwards.
GACGCTGTCGTGCTCGATGGCCGAGACGATGAGGCGACGCGCGCCCGCCGCCACCGCACTCTCGATGGCCAGGGCATTGGCCTCGGTGCCGCCGGAGGTGAAAATAACGGTGGAGACCGGCGCCGCGATCATCGCGGCCACAGCCTCCCGCGCCTGTTCGACAAGGGCGCGGGCCGCGCGGCCCGCGGCGTGCACCGATGAGGGGTTGCCGCCCACCTCGAGCGCATGGGCGACCGCCGCCGCGGCCTCGGGTCGGACGCGAGCGGTGGCGTTGTAATCGAGGTAGACGGCCTGACTCATGCGGCCTTCCGCAGGCGACCGGTCACGACGTCGGCCAGGCTGACCGAGGCCAGATAGTCCTCGATCCGCTCGCCCAGGTCTTCCCACAGGTCGTGAGTGAGGCAGCGCTCGCCCTTCAACATGCAGCCCTTGCCGCGGCTCGCGCAGCGGGTGGCGTGCAGCGGCTCGTCGACGGCGTGAACGATGTCGGCGATGGAGGTCTCACCCGCCGCCCGCGCCAGACGGTAGCCGCCGCCAGGTCCGCGCGCCGACTTGACCAGCCCCTTGCGGCGCAGACGCGCGAACAGCTGTTCCAGGTAGGAGAGCGATATCTCCTGGCGGGTAGCGATCTCGGCCAGCGCCACGGCCCGTGCTTCGCCGGTTTCCCGGCGCGCCAGGTCGGCCATGGCCATCACGGCGTATCGGCCCTTGGTGGAGAGGCGCATCTATCGCGCTCCAGTGTTGTTTTCTCGCGTTTCGCAACGACGCTATGTTACAAGCCGCCGCCTTGCGCGAGACCGGTCCGACCGGTGGCCAGGGACTTAAGAAGACCGAGCGCAGTAGTCAAGTATTCCGGCCCGCCGTGCGGGACCGAGCGGAAAGGGTTCTGATGCCAGAAGTCGTGCTGACCGGAGCGGCCGGGCGGATCGAGGGACGCTACACCCAGGGCAAGAGCGAGACGGCGCCCGTCGCGCTCATCCTGCACCCCCACCCCAAGGCCGGCGGCCAGATGAACAATCCGGTGACGGTGCAGCTCTTCCACCTGTTCATGAAGCGCGGTTTCTCGGTGCTGCGGTTCAACTTCCGGGGCGTCGGCCGCAGCCAGGGCGAGTTCGATTCGGGCATCGGCGAACTGGCTGACGCGGCCACGGCGCTGGACTGGCTGCAGTCCACGAATCCCGCCGCTTCCCAGTGCTGGGTGGCCGGCTATTCATTCGGGGCCTGGGTCGGCATGCAACTCCTGATGCGCCGGCCGGAGACGGACGGCTTCATCTCGGTTTCGCCGCCGACCAACGCCTATGATTTCTCGTTCCTGGCCCCCTGCCCGGCTTCGGGCCTCATCCTGCACGGTGGGACCGACACGGTCGTGCCGCCCATCGAGGTCGAGCGGGTGGTCTCCAAGCTGCGGACCCAGAAAGGCATCATCATCGATTACGACGTGGTCGAAGGGGCCACGCACTTCTGGATGGAAACCCTTCCGGAGGTGGAGCGCCGCGTCGGCGCCTATCTCGACAAGCGACTGGCGGCCGATCCGGCCTGATCTTTCGCAGGCCATGGACAGGCGTAGCGGCAACGCGCAGGTTCACCGGCGAACCATGTCCCTATTCCAAGACGTACGGCGACGCCTCGAGCGGCGCCCCTCGCCCGACACAGCGTCATTGGCGCACAACAATGCACGTGCGTTGCAGGGGTTCTTCCAGCGCCCGCTGCGCCCCTTCGCGTTCGAGGGCCAAGGCGCGACGCCGATGTGGGCGGCCGACGGCTACGATCCCGAGCGGCTGGTGGGCATATCGGAACGGTTCCTCGAGAAGGCCGACGTCTACACCGAGACCTACACCCACTCCGAGAATATCCTCGACCTGCTGAAACGCGCGGTGCGGCTGAACGGCCTGCCGATCGCCGAGGCCCGGACCGTGCTCGACTTCGGCGCCGGGCCCGGCACCAATACGGTCTTTCCGCTACACCAGATCAATCCCGAACTGCGGATCGTGGCGACCGACATCTCGCCGAACCTGCTGGCGATCCTGTCGCGCCTGCTCGACCAGTACCCGCTGCGCGACAAGGTGGATGTCGTAGCCTGGGACTGCACGGCAGGCGGGATCGCGCCGGGGACCTTCGACCTGGTGACCGGCGTCTCCCTGCTGCACCACCTGCTGGACCCGCGCGAGGCGCTGCGCAGCGCCTGGGAGGCCCTGCGGCCCGGCGGCTACGCATTCTTCGTGGATCCCTTCGATGGCGCCGGCCTGATCCGCGGCCTCTACCAGATGTTGCTGACAGCCGACGTCGGGCACAACGAGCGGCTCAGCGAGACGACGGTGACGGCGTTGAAGGCCTTGTCCTGGGACTACGAGGCCAGGATGGCGGGCACGGAGCCGGCCGATTTCAAATACCTCGAAGACAAATGGATCTTCAGCCAGGAATGGATGGTCGACGAAGGCCGGGCCGCGGGCTTCAGCGAAGTGATCGTGCGCAACAACTGGAAGCACGACACCATGTACGGCGACTATCTGCGTATCCAGCTGCGCATGGCCGCCGGGGACTCGGCGCAGGAACTGCCGGGCTGGGCGCAGAAGATGCTCAACGATTTCGACGCCTCCTTCACCCCGGCCATGCGCCGGTGGATGATCCTCGAGGCCACCGTCCTGATGCGGAAATAGCGGTCGCGGCCATGCCGGCGCCGCAGGACGCCATCCAGGCGCGGCGTCGCCTCACCAACAAACTGATCGCCGGCCGCGACGCGGGCCGGCTGCGGCCCTTCTTCCTGGCCGACGCCCGGTTGATAACCGGCGACGGCGGACTGATCCTCGGGGCCGAGGCGATCGTCCAGGCGTTCGCGGCGCAGTTCCGCGATCCGGGTTTCGTGGCCTATGTCCGCACGACGGACAGCATCGCGCTGGACGCGGCCGGAGCGCGAGCGTCGGAGACCGGCCGCTGGACCGCCGGCGGCGCGATCGGCGGGACCTACATGGCCGCCTGGCGCAGGGTCACCGGCCAGTGGGTCATCGAGAGCGAGCTCTACGTCACGCTCACGGGTTGATCAGCATCGCTCGCTCGTGGTCGCCGAGGACCCGCCACCGGCCCTCCTCCAGATCGCCGAGCCGAAGTGTTCCGATCCGGACGCGCACCAGGTCCATGACGTGCAGGCCCACGAGCTCGCTCATCCGGCGAATCTGGCGGTTGCGGCCTTCCTTGAGGATGAAGCGGAGCTGCTGGCCCTCGACCACGCTGACGCGGGCGGGCTTCAGTTGGCGGCCGTCCATGGTCAGGCCGTGGCAAAGCAGCTTCAGCTTGTCGGGGGTGATCTTCCCGGTGACGCGGACCAGGTACTCCTTCTCGAGGTCGGACTCCGGCCCGATGATCGCCTTGGCGAGCACCCCGTCGTCGGAGAGGATCAGGAGGCCCCGGCTGTCCATGTCCAGGCGGCCCAGGGGCGCCAGGCGGGTGTCGCGGTCGGGGATGGTCGGGCTTTCGCCGATCAGCGCGGCCTTGGTGAGCAGGCGCACGGCGGGGACCTGGCCGGGCTCCGGCTGTGCAGAGACGATCCCCATGGGCTTGTGCAGGACCACGCTGAGCGCCGCCGGACCGTCGCCATCGGTGAGAACCAGGGTCTGGCCGGGCAGGATCTTGCGGCCGGTATCCGTCACCCGTTCGCCGTCGATGAAGACGAGCCCCTTTTCGATCAGGGATTCAGCCTCGCGCCTGGAGCAGACGCCGCTCTGGCCCAGCCACTTGTTGACCCGCTGCGGCTCAGCCTCGTCGTAGCGGCGCTCCCAGGCCATCAGGCTGCGGCCGGCGGATAGGCATGATGGCGCCCCGAGGGATCCTCGACGCCGGTCTCGGAGAGATAGTCCGGACCCACCGGGACCTTGCCGTGGCCGCCGGGGATATCGAGGACGTAGGTCGGCTGGCAGAGGCCGGACACGTCACCGCGCAGCGCCCGCATCAAGGCCTGTCCCTCGGCGAGGCTGGTCCGCAAGTGGGATGTCCCGGGCGCAAGGTCGGCCTGGTGCAGGTAGTAGGGCTTTATCCGGGTCTCCACGAAGGCGCGCATCAGGGCTGTCAGCGTCTCGGGGTCGTCATTGACACCGCGCAGGAGGACGGTCTGGCCGAGCATGGGGACGCCGGCGTCCACCAGCCGGGCGCAAGCCGCGCGGGCGGCGGGCGTCAGTTCGCGGGCGTGGTTGGCGTGCAGCGCCACGTAGATCGCCTTGCCGGGCGCCTGGAGCGCGGCCACGAGCGCGTCGGTGACCATGTCAGGCGCCACGGCCGGGACGCGGGTGTGGAAGCGGATGACCTTCACGTGGTCGATGGCGGCCAGCCGCGTCATCAAGGCGCGCAACCGCCGGGCCGAAAGGATGAAGGGATCGCCGCCGGTGACGATCACCTCCCAGATCTCCGGGCGGCCGGCGATGTAGGCGAGCGCGCTGTCGAGAGCCTTGGCCGACAGCGCCCGCACGCCGCCCGGCCCCACCATCTCGCGGCGGAAGCAGAAACGGCAGTAGACGGCGCAGGCGTGGTTGACCTTGAGGAGGCAGCGGTCGGCGTAGCGGTGGACGATACCCTCGACCGGGCTGTGGACGAGATCGCCGATGGGATCGGCGGACTCCTCCGGCCGGACGTTCAGCTCGGCCTCGGCGGGGATGAACTGGCGGGCGATGGGATCGTCAGCGTCGGAGACCTCGATCAGCTCGGCCATGGCCGGCGTGATGGCCACCGCATATTGGGCGGCGACCCGCTCAAGGCCGGCCAGGCGGTCGGCCGCAATCAGGCCGGCGTCGGCGAGGGCTACGGGGCTGCGGAGGGTTGCGGCGGGGGTCATCGCCGGCGGGCATAGCAGAAGCCCGCCCGTCGCGTCAGGACCCGCCGTCGAGGAAGGCGCGGACCAGGGCGACGGTCGCCTTGGGATTTTCCTCCATGATCCAGTGGCCGGAGTCCGGGACGACGCCTTCCTTCACGTCGCTGGCGGCGAAGCGCATGATGGTGGCCATCATCGGCCCGAAGGACTTCTCGCCGCCCAGCGCCAGCACCGGAATGGTGAGCTTGCCGCCCTGGGCCAAGTAGGTCTGGTCGTCGACGGCGTCCTGGTCGAAGGCGTGGAACTGCTCGAAGCCGGCGTGCATGGCGCCCGGCAGGGCGTAGAGCGCGGCGTAGTGGACGCGGCTGGCTTCGGTGAAGCGGGCCGGCGTGGCGGAGAATTCGTTCCAGAAACGGTCGAGGTAGATGCGCTCGCGGCCCGCCACCAGCCGCTCCATGTCCGGCCCGCCGAAGCGGAAGTGCCAGAGCAGCGGGTTCTTCAGGACCTCGTCCCACGGCCCGACGCCGGGCAGCGGCGCGTCGATCAGGACGAAGCGGGTGACGCGGTCGCGGTGCTGGGCGGCGAAGGCGTAGCCGACCATGTTGCCGATGTCGTGGGTGACCAAGTCGGCCTTGGTGATCTTCAGCGCATCCAGCACGCCGGCGACGTCACCGGCCTGGGTCTTCTTGTCGTAGCCGCCCGGCGGCTTGGAGGACAGCCCGAGCCCGCGGAGGTCGGGAACCACCACGGTGTGGTCGCGGGCGAGGTCGTCCGCCAGCGGCGCCCACATGTCGCCGGTCTCGCCATAGCCGTGCAGCAGGACGACGGCCGGGCCATGGCCGCCGACCCGGACGTGGATGGTCGCCCCGTTGGTGGTGATCTCCTGGGCGTGGAATCCGGGCGGGAACGGTACGACCTGGGCCCAGGCGGGCGAGACCGTCAGCAGTGCGAACAGGGCCAGCAGGAAACGCGGCATTGTGACCTCACAACTAGAACTGGCGAGCACCATGGCGCCGACGGAATCGCCGGCCCATCACAAATGGCGGAGTCACGACGCCTCTGTGACAGGCGCCCACAAAACCTGCTCGATGCGGCTGGCGCCCGTGGCCAGCATCACAAGGCGATCAAAGCCCAGGGCGCCGCCGGAGGCCTCGGGCATGACCGCCAGCGCGGCCAGGAAGTCCTCGTCGATGGGATAGCGCTCGCCGTAGACGCGGGCCTTCTCGGCCATCTCGGCCTCGAACCGGCGGCGCTGTTCGGTCGGGTCGGTGAGCTCGCCGAAGCAGTTGGCGAGCTCGACGCCGCAGGCATAGAGCTCGAACCGCTCGGCGACGCGCGGGTCGTGCGCCGCGCGGCGGGCGAGCGCGGCCTGTTCGGCGGGGTATTCGTAGAGGATGGTCGCCCGCTCCAGGCCGAGGTTCGGCTCCACCTTCTCGACCAGCACCCGGCTGAAGACGTCGGCCCAGGTGTCGTCGGGGGCCACCCGGATGCCGGCTGCGCGGGCGGCGGCGGCGAGGTCCGGGGCGTGCAGGTCGAGGCGGGCGTAACGGTCGAAGGCCTCGCCCACGGTGAGGCGCTCGGGCTCGGCGGCAGGGTCGATGCTGTGACCACGGAAGGCGAGCGCGCTCACCCCGGCCGCCTCGGCGGCCAGCGCCAGAAGCACCGCGCAGTCCGCCATGATGGCGGTGTAGGGCTCCTCGACGCGATACCACTCCAGCAGGGTGAACTCGGGATGGTGCAGAGGGCCGCGGTCGCGGTTGCGCCAGACGCGGGCCAGCTCGAAGATCCGCCGCTCGCCGGACGCCAGCAGCTTCTTGGCGGTGAACTCCGGCGAGGTGTGCAGGTAGAGCGGCTGGCGGTCGCCCGCCGCGCCCACGAACGCGGTGGCGAAGGCGTGCAGGTGGGCCTCGTTTCCCGGCGAGCGCTGCAGCCCGGGGGTCTCGACCTCGGTGAACCCCCTGCCCTCGAACCAGCCGCGCACGGCGCTCCGGATCCGGGCGCGGGCGGCCAGGAACGGGCGGCGGTCCTCGCGCCGGCCGGGGTCCCACCAGGGCGATGATCGGGTTTCTTCCAAGCTGTTCGGGCCGTGGCGTTTTGGCGGGGGGCTGGCGATTTCGGCGTCAATCGCTATAGGGGCGCGGGAACAATTTGCTTAGCGGAATCGCGCCGGGTCCGCCCGCGTCCGCACACCATCGAGGATCAGCACACGTGAAAGTCGCCGCAAACTCGCTCCGCAAGGGCGCCGTCGTCGATCGGGAGGGCAAGCTCTACGTCGTGCTCTCGGCCCAGAACATCCAGCCCGGCAAGGGCACGCCGGTCACCCAGCTGGACATGCGCCGCATCTCCGACGGGGTGAAGGTCTCGGAGCGTTACCGCACCACCGAGACCGTCGAGCGGGCCATCGTCGACGACCGGCCGCACACCTTCCTCTACGAGGACGGCGAGGGCTTCCACTTCATGAACCCCGAGACCTACGACCAGCTGGTGGCGTCCAAGGACGTGATCGGCGACGCGGCGCCTTACCTGCAGGAGGGCATGACCGTGACGCTCTCGACCCACGACGACGCGGCCATCGCCATCGAACTCCCCAGGCTGGCGACGTTCGAGGTGGTGGATACGGAACCGGCGGTGAAAAACCAGACGGCGTCCTCGTCCTACAAGCCCGCGATGCTGTCCAACGGCCTGCGCACCCTCGTGCCGCCCTATATCGCGGTGGGCACCCGGATCGTGGTGCTGACCGAGGACGGGTCGTACCAGGAACGCGCGAAGGATTAGCGCGCGGCTGCACGCACAAGCCGCACTTCCCCGCGAAGGCGGGGATCCAGGTGTTTTTGTGTTTCCGAGGTTCGGTTTCTAAGGCCTTCGCCAGCCCAGGCCCATTTCACGAAAAAAGCCTGGGTCCCCGCCTTCGCGGGGAAGAGCGGATATCTTTACGCCGAGCTTCGCCAGCAGTCGTCGTCGATGGGCGGGGGGACTCGGTCCGGTCCCGGGGCCGGCTCGGGGGCCGGCGGTGGCGGCTCAGGCTCGCCCAGGCCTATGGACTTGCGGATGCGCTCGACCTGGGTGTCGAGGGGTTCGGTGGTGAAGCTGTCGACCAGTTCCTCGTCGTCGAGGCATTCGCCGACGGCCATTTCCCAAGCCTCGGCTTCGTCGCCCTCGTATTCGTTCCAGACGAGCTGGTTCAGCGCGCTCTTGACCTTGGCCCGGCGCACCTGGGTCTGGAAGGTCCGCTGTTTCACCGCGTCGTCGCGATCCTCGCGCAGGGCGCGCTGTGCTTCGCGGACCAGACGGGCTTCCAGCGCCAGGGTCTGGCGGAGCGACCGGCTGACCTTGTGCAGGGCGCCGGCCAGGAGGGCCGCCTGTTCGGGATCGTCGGCGTCTTTCTGGCGGACGGCGAGATCGCGTACGGACTCCAGGCAAATCTCGGCCACCTCCGCCAGGATGGCGGCGTGGCGTTGGGTCATGTCGGCTTCATTTTGCACGAACAAACAGTGAACGATCCATCCTCCGAAGTCAAGTTTTTTCGACCTACCGCCGCCCGCTTGACCGCTCGCGGCCCCAGCCGGTAATGTTGCGGGATGATCGGAAAGATCGCCCGCTTCGGACGCTATTACCGCCTGCCCTCGTAGCAGGCGGCCGATCCCTCGCGCCCGCCAACCCGGCCGGCGCGCTTCCAGACCTCCCATCGCGCCGGCCGACTTCGAACCAAGGAGCCTGCCATGTCACTCGAATTGTCCGGCGCCGCCGTGCTAGAGCCCGGCGACCGAAGTCCCGAGATTCCCGCGATGTCCGACCCTGCCTTCAAGTCCGAGTTCCTCAAGGTGTTGCAGGCGCGCGGCTACATCCACCAGATCACCCATCCGGAGGAACTGGACGCCGCGGCGAGCAACGGCGTGGTCGCCGGATACATCGGCTTCGACGCCACGGCTTCCTCGCTGCACGTCGGCAGTCTCATTCAGATCATGATGCTGCGGCGCCTGCAGCAGGCGGGCCATAAGCCAATCGTGGTGATGGGTGGCGGCACGACAAAGGTCGGCGACCCGTCCGGCAAGGACGAGAGCCGCAAACTGCTGACCGATGCGGATATTAAGGCGAACATCGCTTCGATCCGAACCGTCTTCGAAAAATTCCTGACCTTCGGCGACGGGCCGACCGACGCCATAATGGTCGACAACGACGAGTGGCTGTCGAAGCTCGGCTACATCGATTTCCTGCGCGAGTACGGGGTCCACTTCACGATCAACCGGATGCTGGCGTTCGACTCGGTGAAGCTGCGGCTCGACCGCGAGCAGCCGCTGACCTTCATCGAATTCAACTACATGCTGATGCAGGCCACCGACTTCCTGGAGCTGAACCGCCGCCACGGCTGCGTGCTGCAGATGGGCGGGTCGGACCAGTGGGGAAACATCCTGAACGGGGTGGAGCTGATCCGGCGGGTGGACCAGAAGCCGGCGTTCGGCCTGACCACCCCGCTCTTGGCGACATCGTCCGGCGCGAAGATGGGCAAGACGGCGCAGGGCGCGGTCTGGCTGAACGCCGACATGCGGAGCCCCTACGACTACTGGCAGTTCTGGCGGAACACCGAGGACGCCGATGTCGGCCGGTTCCTGCGGCTGTTCACTGACCTGCCGCTGGACGAGGCGGCGCGGCTGGAGGCGTTGCCGGGGGCGGAGATCAACGAGGCCAAGAAGGTGCTGGCCAACGCCGCGACGGCGCTGCTTCACGGGGCCGAGGAAGCGGGCAAGGCTGCGGCGGCTGCAGAAGCGGCCTTCGAGCGCGGCAGCCTGTCCGATGACCTGCCGACACACGAGGTTCCGGCCGCCGCGCTGGACGCAGGGATCGTGCTGGCGGCGCTCGCCGAGGCGGTCGGACTGGCGGGTTCGCGCGGCGAGGCGAGGCGCCTGGCGCAGGGCGGCGGCCTGAGGGTCAACGACAAGGCGGAGATGGACGCCAACCGCGCGGTCACGGCGGCCGACCTGGTGGACGGCGTGGTCAAGCTGGCCGCCGGCAAGAAGAAGATTGTCCTGGTGAAACCGGTTTGAGGAGACTTCGATGAGTGGACCCACCGAGGGCGCGGCCGCGCCCGACTTCGAGCTGGCGGGCGCCGATGGGCCCATCCGGCTGGGCGACTTCAAGGGCAAGACGCTGGTGCTCTACTTCTATCCGAAGGACGACACGCCGGGCTGCACCACCGAGGCCAAGGACTTCAGCGCGCTGGCCCCCGAGTTCGCCAAGGCCGGCGTGGCCGTGGTGGGCGTCTCCAAGGACAGCGTGAAGCGGCACGCGGGCTTCGTGGCGAAGTACGGCCTGACCATTCCCCTGGGCGCCGACCCCGAGGGCGCGGTGATCGAGCGTTACGGCAGCTGGGTGGAGAAGAAGCTGTACGGGCGGGAATACATGGGCATCGACCGCTCCACCTTCCTGATCAAGGACGGCGTGGTGAAGAAGATCTGGCGCAAGGTGAAGGTCGCCGGGCACGCCCAGGCGGTGCTGGACGCGGCGAAGGCGCTGTAGGGCTGAGCGTTTGCTCCTCCCCTGCGGCGCAGAGCGAGAGGGAGGTGGCGGCGAAGCCGACGGAGGGGGCGCGAGGCGGCGTCCACTGCGTTTGGCGCCTTGCGCCCCCTCCGTCTCGTCGCGTATCCGCGCCGATCCACCTCCCCCGCCGTCTTCGCGACGAGGGAGGATCTTAGGCGCGGCCTGGGGTCGCACCTGGGGATGCCGACCGGCCCAGTGGGCTGTGGCCGGAAAGACGCGCTGGAAGTCTTTGTGCGGCAGGGCTTTGCCGGCGGATGGACGAATGTCCAAACCACGTTCAGCGTTCGTTAACGGAACCGGCGGCATTCTGCCGGCGTTAGGCTTGCGCCACATGTGGCGCAAAGCGGCTTGCCCTGTCTGACATTCTCGTCACATATCGCCGGGTCCAACGGGGGTCGGGGACCTAAGCGCACATATGACACGCCTGGCGCGCCTACGCCGCATGCTCGACGAGCTGTTTCCGGAACGGCATCTCTATGTCCGCTCGGGCGGGGAGATGAAGGGCTATGTGCTCACCCGCCGCAAGCAGATGGTCGCCGCCAGCGGGGTGGCGGCCGCGGCGCTGTGGATGGGAGTCTGCAGCGCGGCGATGCTGGTCAATGCGCTGTCGGCCTCGTCGGCCGACCGCGAGATCGCCAAGGTGAAGGCCCAGTCCGAACGCTGGGTGGCCGACCGCCAGGCCCGCCTGGACACTGCCGTCGCCCAGCTCAACGCCTCGGGCGGCGCCAACCAGGAACTGGGCATGGTGGTGGAGAAGCGCCACGCGGCGCTGGCGCTGCTGCTCACCGACCTGAAGGGCGCGCCCGGCGCGGCCCAGGCGCTGACCCCGGCGATCAACCGCGCGCTCGCCGCCGCCGACGCCAATCCCGCCCGCCGCGTCGAACTGGTCCGCGTGGGCCAGGAACAGCTGCTGGAGGCGGCCGACAGCTTCGCCAAGAGCCGGGCCGACCGCCTGCGCCTGGCGTTCCGCCTGGCCGGCCTGACGCCCGCCAGCTACATGCCCAAGGGCGGCTCGCTGGGCGGGCCGCTGATCGAGTCGCGGGACCCGCGCGCCCTGGCCGCGGTGCTGGACGTGGACGACGACTTCGCCGACCGGATCCAGCACGCCGCCACCGACCTGTCGGAGGCGCGCGCGCTGACCGACGCGGCCCAGGAGCTGCCGTTCGCCCGGCCCACCACATCGCCCGACCAGTCGAGCGGCTTCGGCGTGCGCTTCGACCCCTTCACCAGCCGCCCCGCCTTCCATTCCGGCCTCGACTTCCCGGGCGGGCGGATGACGCCGATCTATTCGACGGCGCCCGGCGTGGTGTCGTTCACCGGCGTGCGCTCGGGCTATGGCAACACCGTCGAGGTCGACCACGGCCGGGGGTTCAAGACCCGCTACGCCCACCTGGCCGCCATCGCCGTGACACCGGGCCAGCGCGTGGCGGTCGGCCAGCGGCTGGGCGGCATGGGCTCCACCGGCCGGTCGACCGGCACCCACCTGCACTATGAGGTGTGGGTCAACGGCCGCGTCCAGAACCCGGCCCGTTTCGTCAAGGCAGGCGCCTATGTTCAGCAAGCCGGCTAACCGCTCCCCCGCCCCGCGCGCCGACGGCGCCGAAGCCGCGCCCCGCAAACCCATCGCCGCCTCCCTGGTGGCCGAGAACGTCACCCTGCAGGGCGACCTGGCCAGCGACGGCGACGTGCACCTGAACGGCGCCCTGCGCGGCGACATGCGGGTGCGAGAACTGACCATCGGCGAAACCGGCCTGGTCGAGGGCTCGATCGAGGCCGAGATCGTCGAGATCCGTGGCCGGGTGATTGGCACGGTGACCGCCAAGTCGGTGAAACTCTACGCCGGATCGCGGGTGGAGGGCGACATCACCCACGCCCAGCTGGCCATCGAACTGGGCGCCCACTTCGAGGGCCGCAGCCTGAAGTTCGAGACTCCCGCGACGGCCGAGCCGCTGGCGATCTCGGCGGAGTAGGCATAGCGCCCTCCTCTCCCCCGCGAAGCGAGAGGGAGAGGCCGGGAGAGAGGCGCGTGGAACGCGGCTCGCGCTGATGCTCAGCCAGCACCAGGGTGGACGCTCGCCGAACTTCGGTGGAATTCGAGAGGCCGAGCCGCCCTCTCCCTACCCTCTGCCTCTCGCTGCGCGGGGGAGAGGAGGTCCTACGCCTCGTCCTTGGCGTCGCGGGTGGCGCCGACGCGCTGGGCAAGCGCGGCGCCCATGAACTGGTCGAGGTCGCCGTCGAGCACGCCCTGGCTGTCGGAGGTCTCCACGTCGGTGCGCAGGTCCTTGACCATCTGGTAGGGCTGCAGGACGTAGCTGCGGATCTGGTGGCCCCAGCCGATGTCGGTCTTCTGGTCCTCCAGCGCCTGCTGGGCGGCTTCGCGCTTCTGGAGCTCCAGTTCATAGAGCCGGGCGCGCAGCATCTTCCAGGCCTCCTCCCGGTTCTGGTGCTGCGAGCGGCCGGCCTGGCAGGCGACGGCCACGCCGGTCGGGATGTGGGTGAGGCGCACCGCCGAGTCGGTCTTGTTGATGTGCTGGCCGCCGGCCCCGGAGGCCCGGTAGGTGTCGGTCCGCACATCGGCCGGGTTGATGTCGATGACGATGTCGTCGTCGACCACCGGATAGACCCAGACCGAGGCGAAGCTGGTGTGACGCTTGGCGGCCGAGTCGAAGGGCGAGATGCGGACCAGGCGGTGGACCCCGCCCTCGGTCTTCAGCCAGCCGTAAGCGTTGGGGCCCTTGACCTGCAGGGTGACGGACTTGATCCCCGCCTGGTCGCCGGAGGTCTCCTCCAGGAAATCCACGGCCATGCCGTGGGCCTGGGCCCAGCGGGTGTACATGCGCAGCAGCATGCCGGCCCAGTCGCAGGACTCCGTGCCGCCGGCCCCGGAGTTGATCTCGACGAAGGCGTCGTTGCCGTCGGCCTCGCCCGAAAGCAGGGCTTCCAGTTCGGCGCGGCCGCCGCGCTCCTTGATGGCGCGAAGCTGGACGCGGGCTTCCTCCAGCGCCGCCTCGTCGCCATCCTCGTCGGCCATCTCGGCGTAGCCAAGGGCGTCGGCGAGATCGCGCTCGAGCGATTTCACGGCCTCCACGGCCGAGGCCAGGCGGGTGCGCTCGCGCATCAGGGCCTGGGCGGCGGTGGCGTCGTCCCAGAGCGTCGGGTCTTCGACGCGGGCGTTCAGTTCATCGAGCTTGCGGAGCGAAGGCTCCCAGTCAAAGACGCCTCCTGAGCAGGTCGATCGACTGCTCGATGTCAGCCTTGGCGGCCTCGACATCCAATCTCATGGGAACACTCCGGAACGGTCAGGTCGCGCCAGATAGGCCGCGCGGGGCTTCAGCACAAGGTTGCGATCAGTAGAGGCCGGTGACCTCCTCGACGGGCTTCTTGGGCGCCGGCGGCGGGGCGACGGCGGCGGCGGCGTTGGGCGCGCCGGTGAGGCCCTGGCCGAACACCTTGGCGTAGGGCTGCGGCCCGCCGGGGGCCGGCGCGGCCTCGGTGGCGACGCGCGGCTCGGTGCCGGGCCGGAAGGCCTCGCGGATGCCGCGCACCATGGCGAACTTGGCGGTCGAGGGCGCCTTGAAGTCGTCCGGCGCGTAGCTCTTCTTCGCCTCCTGCATGAAGTCGATGAAGATCGGCACGGCGGCCACCGCGCCGGTCTCGCCGGAGCCCAGGCTGCGGTTGTCGTCGAAGCCCACGAAGACGCCGACCACGATCTGCGGGCTGAAGCCCATGAACCAGGCCGAGCGGAAGTCGTTGGTGGTGCCGGTCTTGCCGCCGATCGGGCGGCCGACCACCAGGGCCGCGGTGGCGGTGCCGCGCTGGACCACGCCCTGCAGCATGCTGGTGATCTGGTAGGCGGTCACGGGGTCCCAGACCTGGGCGCCGGCGGCGGGGATGCGCGGGCTCTCGTCACCGTTGAAGCCTGAGTTGCAGCGGTCGCAGTCGCGGTGATCGGCGCGCAGGATGGTCTTGCCCTCGCGGTCCTCGACCAGCTCGATCAGGTGGGGTTCCACCTTCTTGCCGCCGTTGACGAAGGAGGCGTAGGCGCCGGCCAGCTTGAAGACCGTGGTCTCCCCGGCCCCCAGCGCCATGGCCAGCACCTTGTCCATCTTGGTGACCACGCCCAGGCGCTCGGCGCTGGCGGCGATCTTGGTCATGCCGACGCCCTGGGCGAGGCGCACGGTCATGGCGTTGCGGGAGAGCTCGAGGCCTTTGCGCAGCTGCAGCGGGCCGTAATAGTCGTGCTCGTAGTTCTCGGGCGACCAGGCCTGGCCGTTGGCGCCCGAGAGCGTGATCGGCGCGTCCATGATCACACTGGCCGGTGTGTAGCCGTTCTCGAGCGCGGTGGCGTAGACGATCGGCTTGAAGGCCGAGCCCGGCTGGCGCATCGCCTGGGTGGCGCGGTTGAAGCTGGAGAGCGAGAAGGAATAGCCGCCGACCATGGCCAGCACGCGGCCGGAGTGCGGCTCCAGCGCCACCAGGGCGCCGTTCACCGCCGGCACCTGTTTCAGCAGGAAGCCCGGGCCCTTGTCGTTGGGGGCCACGAAGATCAGGTCGCCCGCGCCGATGCCCTTGGTGCGCCGGGCCCAGGCGACGTCCTCGGCTGCCAGCGAGCCCACCTGGCCGTCGACGGTGCGCAGGCGGACCCCGCCGCCGGCCACGTCGGTGACGACTGCGGCGCGCCAGTCGGGACGCTCGGCCGGCTTGGGGCGCTTCTTGGCGATCGCTTCCCAGCCGTCCAGCGTGGTCACATGCCCCCAGGCGCCGCGCCAGCCGTGACGGCGGTCGTAGGTCTCGAGCCCGTGCATCAGGGCGACCTTGGCGGCGGTCTGCATGCGGGGATCGAGCGTGGTGCGCATGTAGTAGCCGCCCTCGTTGATCCGGGGGCCGAGCGTGGCCAGGCCCCGGCGTCGGACCTCTTCCACGAAATAGTCGGCGTCGCGGTACTTGGCGCGGCTGGGCTCGGGCTGGACCTTCAGGTCCTCGGCCTTGGCGGCGGCGGCCTGCTGGCGGGAGACCCAGCCGAGGTCGGCCATCTGGTCGATGATGAAGTTCCGCCGGTCCATCGCCTGCTTCTTGCGGCGGATCGGGTGGTAGTTGTCCGGGCCCTTCGGCAGGGAGGCCAGGTAGGCGCACTCGGCGAGGGTGAGGTCGTTCATCGACTTGCCGAAGTAGTTGTAGGCCGCGGCTCCCACGCCATAGGAGCGGTAGCCCAGCCAGATCTCGTTCAAGTAGAGCTCGAGAATCCGCTGCTTGGAGAGCGTGCCCTCGAGCTGCTGGGCGAGCAGCGCCTCCTTCAGCTTGCGGCCGATGGTGGCGTCGTTGGTCAGCAGGATGTTCTTGGCCACCTGCTGGGTGATCGTCGAGCCGCTCTCCAGGCGCCGCCCCTGGGCCAGGTTGACCACGTCCTTGGCCGCGGCGCGGACCATGCCGGCGTAGTCGAGGCCGGAGTGGCGGAAGAAGTTGTGATCCTCGGCCGCCAGGAAGGCCTGGGCAAGCTTCGGGTTGATGGCGTCGTAGGGCACGAAGATGCGCCGCTCGCGGGAGAACTCACCGATCAGGGTGCCGTCCCAGCCGTAGGCGCGGGTGGCGGTCGGCGGGTGGTAATCGGCCAGGTCGCCCGCGTCGGGCATGTCGTGGAACAGCCAGGCCGCCCAGATGGCCACCGCCACGCCCGCCGCCGCAATGAGGCTGAGCGCGGCGACGCCGGCGATTGCGACCCATCGTTCGGGGGGATTCAACTGACTCAGGAGCTCCAGGGCGCATCGTCCCTTCAGCGCCTTGATCTAGACGGCTTCGAGGCGGGCGCCAACGGGATCGCGACCGGGCGCTACCGCTGGCGCCAGGGATCAACTATCACCGCCTGGGCCCCAACGTGGGACCGGAGGGGGCGGGTCGGCGTTCGGGCGGTCGCCCGAGGCGCGACTCGATGGATGTGAGCATGGAAACGGACTTGGGGGCGCGCCGCCGATGGGTGGCCATTCTCGCGCTCAGCTGCGGCAACTGCGTCATCGCCGTCGACACCTCCATGATCAACGTCGCCCTGCCGACGATCGCGCAGGATTTCCACGTGCCGCTCTCCGCCGCGGCGATGGTGGTCAGCACCTACCAGCTCATCCTCCTGATGACCGTGCTGCCCCTGGCGGCGCTGGCCGAGAAGTACGGCCTGCGGCGGTCTTACCTGACCGGCCTGACGGTGTTCGCCTGCGCCGGCGTGGGCAGCGCGCTGGCGCCCAACCTCCCGGTCCTGATCGTCATGCGGGCGCTGCAGGCGATCGGCGGGGCGGCAATCATTTCAGTTTCGCCGGGGCTGATCCGCCACACCTATCCCGCCGACCGACTGGGCAGCGGCCTGGGCCTGAATTCGCTGATCGTGAGCGGGGCGGCGATGCTCGCGCCGGCGTTCGGCGGCGCCGTCCTGGCGTTCGCGGCATGGCGGTGGATCTTCGTCGTCGTGCTGCCCTTGGCGCTGATCGCCGTGGCGCTCGGGCGCGCCCTGCCCCGCACGGAGCGCCACAGCGACCCCTATGACTTCCGCGCCGCCGCCATGAGCGCGGCGACCTTCCTGCTGGTCATCGGCGGCGTCCAGTTCGCGATCCATGGCGGCGGACGCCTTCTCTGCGGCGCGGGGGTGCTTGCCGGAGTGGTCCTGGGCGTCATCTTCATGCGGCGCGAAAAGCGTTCGGTCCGACCCGTCCTGCCGATCGACATGCTGGGAACGCGGGTGATCGCGCTTTCGGTCCTGGGCGGCTTCTGCGTCCATGCCGGTTCGCAATCGATCATGCTGGTCCTGCCGTTCCAGCTCGAGCACAATTACGGCTACACGCCGGTGGAGGTGGGCAGCCTGCTGGTCGCCTGGACCCTGGCCATGGCGCTCACCGTCTTCGTCTCCGGGCGCCTGTCGAACAAGGGGCCGGACGGCCTGCTGGGCGTCATCGGCATGGCGGCCTGTTTCACCGGGCTGGTGGGTCTGGCCTTCCTGCCGGCGAAACCGGACTTCGCGGACTTCATCTGGCGGCTCGCCCTGTGCGGCGCTGGCATCGGCATGTTCCTGATTCCCAACCACCGCCTGATCATTGGCTCGGCGCCGGCCAACCGCATGGCCGCCGCGGGGGCCCTGGTGGCCACGTCCCGCATGTGTGGCCAGACGCTCGGCGCAACCCTAACGAGCCTGCTGCTGGCCATGGGGGCGGGGCTTGGCCCGACGCCCGCCCTGACGGCGGCGGGCCTGATGGCCGTGGCGTTGAGCTGCAACCTCGTGCGGCTGAGAACCAGCCTGCCTTTGGCGAACGCGAGGTAGGCCTAAGCGCCACGCCGGTGCTAGAGCATCTCCGGGGACATCGGAAACAACCAGGATAGAGGAACTGCATCCATGAGCGTGAGACCGGAACTGATCGCGGCCAGCGATGAGGTCATCGACGACGCCGTCCAGCATGCCGATCCCATGGCTCTGCGCGGCCTCCTCTACTACCTGACGCAGGACGAGGAGCTTCCGACCATGCGGGCCGGCGCCAATGTCTCGCGCTATTCCGGCGGCAGCGGCCTGGCCGACGATTCCGACGGCGACAAGCTCCGCGCCAAGGCGGCCCAGTACCTGAAGGCCTATCGCGACGCCGGGGCCGGCGACGTCGAACCGGGCTCCGAGGACCTGCTGGTGAAGAGCCTGGCCATGGCCGCGGGCGTCGTGATCCCGGACGACGAGCGCGAGATGTGGCTCGAGGAGGCGGCCTTCG
This sequence comes from Caulobacteraceae bacterium, assembly GCA_947478785.1. Taxonomy (GTDB): domain Bacteria; phylum Pseudomonadota; class Alphaproteobacteria; order Caulobacterales; family Caulobacteraceae; genus Phenylobacterium. The sequence goes on along the minus strand of CANJXI010000031.1, from coordinate 14,165 downwards.
ACCGCTGGGTCCGGGGCATCACCTGGCCGTCGAAGCCGACGCCGGAACAGCTGGCCGGGTTCAAGGTCGGGATCATCGGCACGGGCCTGTCCGGCCTCAACGCCGCCGCGCAACTGAAGCGGGCCGGCATTCCGTTCGTCGCCCTGGAGAAGAACGCCGACGTCGGCGGCACCTGGTTCGAGAACCATTACCCCGGCGCGCGGGTCGACACCCCCAGCCGCGGCTACACCCACACCTTCGGCGTCGACTACGCCTATCCGTTCGCCTACTGCCCGCGCGACGAGAACATGAAGTACATGCGCTGGGTGGCCGACGGCTTCGGCCTGCGCGAGCACATCCAGTTCAACACCGAAGCCACCGCGCTCGTCTGGGACGACGCCGCGCAGATGTGGGACATCACCACGCAGGGCCCCAAGGGGACGCGGACCGAGCGGGTCAACGCGATCATCTGCTGCGTCGGTTTCCTCTCGAGGCCCCAGCTTCCCGACATCAAGGGGATGGAGACCTTCAAGGGCGTCGCCACCCACACGGCGCAATGGCCCGAGGGCCTGGACCTGGCCGGCAAGCGCGTGGCGGTGATCGGTTCGGGCGCGTCCGGTTACCAGACGGTCCCCGAGATCGCCAAGGCGGCCGGCCACACGACCCTCTTCCAGCGCAACGCGAGCTGGTGCTTCGAAGACGAGTCCTACGTCAAGGCGCTGCCGCCGCAGGCCACGTGGCTCGACCGCAACTTCCCGTTCTATGTCAACTTCACGCGCTTCCGGCTGAGCGCGCAGCTGGCGCCGGAGCAGGTGAAGATCGGCGTCCACGTCGATCCGAACTTCGAAGACCCGCACGCCGTCAGCGCGGCGAACAAGGCCGTGCGCGACCGCTGTGTCGCCTTCGTCGAGAAGAAGCTGGCGAGCCGGCCGGAGCTGATCGAGAAGATGATCCCGGGATCGCCGCCGATGTCCTCGCGCCCCATCCGCATCGACTCCGACGACAGCGTCTTCGAGGCGCTGCTGCGGGACGACGTGACCCTGGTCACCGACGGGATCGAGAAGATCACCCCGGCCGGGATTGTGGCGGGCGGGGTGGAATATCCGTTCGACGTGATCGTCTACGCCACCGGCTTCCGAGCCAACGAGTACATGTGGCCGATGGACGTGCGCGGCAAAGGCGGCGTCAGCGTGGGGGACCTCTGGGCCAAGGACGGCCCGCGCGCATACCTGGGCGCCATGCTGCCGGGCTTCCCGAACTTCTTCATGTCCTATGGTCCCAACAGCAACAACTTCGGCGGCTTCCAGGTCATCGACCTGCTGGAGATCGTGACACGGTTCGCGCTGCAGTCGGTCGCCGGCCTGATCACCAGCGGCAAGCGCTCGGTGGACGTCACGCCCGAGGCCTACTGGCGCTTCGCCGACGAACTCGACCAGGCTGAGAAGCTGATGGTCTACATGGATCCGCGCGCCCACAACTACTACCAGAACGGCGCGGGCCGCTCCTGCGTCAACGCGCCGATCGACATCCGCCGGATGTGGCGCTGGCTGCGCGACCCGACGGCGCCGGCGCCGGCGGCGCCCGACGCGGGCATCAAGCCCCACTTCGGCGAAGACCTCGTGGTCGCCTAAACCTGACCGGGACGCCCGGCGCCGCCGTTCGGCGCGGCGCCGATGGTCCCCGGGTCAGGGGGCGAAATGGGCCTTGGTCAGTTCTGCGCGGGCGGCCTCCAATTCAGCCACGAACGCCGGTTTGGTCATCAACTTCGCGACCAGGACATTGGCAAGGACCTGACCGGCTTCGATATCGGCGCGGTAGTGCACGCCGCAATAAAGGCGGCTCTCGGCATAGTCGTTAGCCCGGGCGAGGAAGAGCTGAGCGTTACCGGGCATAAGCTGGGCCAGCACCGCGGCGGTGGCGTAGCCCATGGTGGCGTGGCCGCTGGGGTAGCTGTTCTTCATGTCATGCGCGTCGTCGCAGACGTCCAGCTCGCGATCGTTCAGGAACGGCCGCTCGCGTTTGAAATAGGCCTTCGCCCGCTTGACCGCGACGCTGTCCTCGTTGCGAAGGTCCGCGAACAACTGCGTGGTGTCGGGGAAGCGTTCGAAATTGAATGCTGGTCCGAACACGTCGATGATCGACCGGACGTCCTCGACTTCGTCGTCGTGCCTGGCCCGTTCGAGCCGTTCGGGCGACCGCGCCGCAGCCAGCCTATGCAGTTCAGCCCTCCCTTCCACCGCGGACGGCGCGTCATCCTTGGGCGGCGGCGGCAGGATCAGCGCGGGATCCAGATCGCTGGTCTCCAGGAATTTCGAAACCGCCGGCGCCTTGGCGGAGACCTGGAAATTCCGCTCGGGCTGGAAATAGTACTGGTCGTAGGGGACCGTCTTGCCGGGCTTGATCGACGTGAATTTCTGGCTGTCGAAGAGGTTGTAGACAGCCGCTTCCAGGCGGTAGCGGCCCAGCTTGTAGACCACGGTCAAGTCGGTCGAATTGTAGCCAGGGATGCGATAGGCGGCCGGCTCGCCCTCGGCGCCCCACTGAACGCCGGTGTACTTGTCGAGCAGCGAAATCGACCAGTGGTCATCGTTGTAGAGCACGCCGGCCGCCGCGGTGCCCTTCGGCGCGTTGGCGATCTGCTTGCCGCCGCTGATCACCACGGGCACACCGCCGATCGTGGTGGCACCTCCCGAGGCCTTGGCGGAATTGATCGAGCCGTTGGCGAAGATGAAGATGTTGTCGGTCGCCGCGAACGTGACCGAGCCTTCGACGCCGCGGTACTTCGCGCCACCGAGGTTGAAGTTCACGGTTTCGGTCCCGACCACGACAGTCTGCAGCTTGTTGCTGAAGTCGATCGCGTAGACGTCGGCGTCGATGGTGAACTTGGAGCCGTGGTAGACGAGGCCCGCCTGATAATTGGTCGAGGTCTGCGGCTTCAGGTCGTGGAGGTTGGGATTGACCGCTTGGGTGGTTGAGATGTCGGGCACCAGGAAGCCCGTGGCGTACTGGGCATAGACAGCGAGATTCTCCTGAATCTTGTAGTTCGCCGTGGCGAAATACATCGTCTTGGTGAAGGTCTTGGAGCCGTGGAAGGGCTGGCGGGACTTCTGATTGACGTCGGCGTCCACCGATATCTTTTCGTGAAGATATTTGATCCCTGGCGTGATCGTGAGCTGCGCCGTCGGCTTCCATTCGAAGTCGACGAAGGGCTCGTACTGCTTCCAGCCGGAATACTGAAGGTACTCGAGAAATTGCGGGACGCCGGTCATCACCTTCTGGCGGTAATCGACGGTGTAGCCGTTCGGGCCACGGCCGAGCGTCGCGTCATAGTCATAGCGCGCGCGGGGGCCGGTGTCCGCCTTCTCCAGCCAAAGGCCGGCCTTGATCTTGCCGAACGACAGGTCCTGGTCGAGGTGCAGGATGTCGCCGTAGATCTTGTAGACGTTGAGCTTGGTGTAACCCGGGACATGACCGTTCACGACCGGGCGTCCGCCCGGGACCTGGGTGATCTGAAGGCCAGTCCTGTTGGCAATGTCGGTTGGCGAGAGCGTCGGGTCCAGCGCCGATTCCGTGTCGTTCTTGTAGTAATAGGAATAGATCGTGTTCTCGAGTTTCAGGCTCGGCGTCAACTCCCCGTTCAGCTTGGCGTAGTTGAAATAGGTGTGCTTGTTGACGAGGTTGTACTTGTAATAGGTCGGCGTCGCAGGGTCATTACTCAGGCCGAAATTCTTCCCGTAGAGCGCCACCTGGGTCAGCGTCGCGCCAGTATTGTCGTTGGTGTGGACCTTGGTCTGGTTCCAGGCGCCGAGCACGGTCAGCTTCCAGGTGTCCCAGAGCGGAAACACCACGCGGACCAGCTGATTGTAGGCTTTCGCGCCGCTGTGGCTGAGGTAGCCATCGGTGGTCAGTTCCTGGAAATTGAACAGGGCGCGTGCGCCGTTCAGCTAGTCGATAGCGCCGGTGTTGAGCTTGGTCACCGACATGAATGTGTTCCAGGAGCCCCCGGTCACCGACTGCGAGCCGCCACGATCCTCGCTGACCTCGGGCGAAAACAGGTTTATCGAGCCGCCGAAGCTCGCGACGCCCAGCTGGCTGGCTTCGCCGGGACCGCGGTCCACCACCACCGCGCCTATGGTCGAGGAGGGGAAGAATGAAGTCGAGTGGTGGGTCGGGCCGTTGGCGTCGCCCCACGGGACGCCGTCGTAGGTGATATTGTATTCGCCGTCCTTGAAGCCGCGCAGCGTGGTCTTGGCCTCGCCCAGGCCCGGCCCGTTGAACGACGTGCCCGACACGCTGGGCGAGAGGTTGACGATCTGGGTGTAGTCGGCGGTCGCCGGGATGAACTGGTCGATCGACTTGCGGTCGATGATCGACTGGGGCTCGATGGCTTCCAGCGAGGCCTTGACCGGCGCCGCGGCGGTCGCGCCACTATTTCCGGTTACCACGAGTTCGTCGACCTGACGGCCGTAGTCGGCGCTTTCAGGATCCATTTTCGGTCCACTGGCCGCTCCGGCGTCCGCCGCCAGGGCATGGCCACTGGTGGAAGCCGCCAAGCAAAGAGCGAGCGCCGAGGTGGCGAACCAGGCGCGCCTGAAGGCTCGCGTAGGCGAGATGGAAAGCCGCATGATGATACCCCCAAGATCGCGGCCCATGCTTTGCTGGCGCCGCGACAACGTTTGTTGGGGGTCGTAGAAGCCCGGTCGGCCCCGCGCCGCAAACCAAGGTTTAATGACGATCAGGCGACGGTTTTTATACCGTCGGCGAGCGCCGAGCAGGTGCGCGGACTGGTCACCGCCGCAGGCTGTTCAGGCCTGTGCCCGGCGTCCGCAGGCGACCTGTCCGTTACTTAGGCGCGCCGGGCGTGGCTCCTCCCTAGTGTCGAGGGATGAGGTGCCTTGGGACGAGGCTATCGAGCTCTTCCAGTGTCCACAACGCCGATCCGCCGGCGTTGGACTTGACCAGGCTGGCGGCGTCCTCGAGCCGGTTCCAGCGGCTGATGTTCCCGCCGCTCAGCCCGAACACCTCGCCCGTCACCTGCGCGCCGGCCTCGGTGCACAGCCAGGTGACCATCGGCGAGATGAACTCCGGCCCGGCCTGGCGTTGCTGGTCCAGTTGCTCCTGGGTCATGCCGGCGGCGATCAGGCCGGCCCGGTGCTGTGCCATGTAATGGTCGTAGGTGCGGGTGGCGGCCCCCGGCGCGTAGGCGTTGAAGGTCACGCCGCTGCCGGCATGGGTCGAGGCCAGGTCGCGCATCATCGCGACCCCGCCGGCTAGCACGACCGCGCCCAGCGGATTTTTTTGCGTCCCCCGGGCGATCTCGGACGTGGCGAAGATCACCCGTCCCCAGCCGCGCTCCAGCATCGCGGGCAGCGCTTCGCGCGCCAGCCAGAACTTCTGCCCGAGATAAAGGTCCAGCAGGCGCTGCCAGTCCTCGTCACCACTGCGCAGGCCGAGGCTGGCGGTCCGCGACAGGGCGCCGGCGTTGGCGACGAGGATGTCGCAGACCCCAAAGGCCTCGACCGCCTTGGCCACGGCGCGCTTGCAGCCGCCGGACTCGGCGATGGAATCGTAACTGGCGACCGCCTTGCCGCCGGCGGCGAGGATCTGGGCGACCGTCCCGTCGGCGGCCGAGGTGTCCTGGCCCTCGCCTTCCACGTTGGTGCCCAGGTCGTTGACGACGACGGACGCTCCCTCGGACGCCAGTTGCAAGGCGATGGCCTTGCCGATGCCGTTGCCGGCCCCCGTCACCAGCGCCACGCGCTCCTTAAGTCGATCGGTCACTGTTCGTCCTCCCTTGGTTGCGGCGGACTGTCCACGATTCTGACGCGGATCGCGAGCGAACGATGGGCGTCGCGAGGGGTGAAAGCTAGACGTAGCCGCCACCAATCCGCCGTTTGAGATCAACCTCGAGATCCGCGATGCAGCGGTGGCGGCGGTCCGACCGGTGCTTCAGGGAAGTTCGCTTTCGCGAGGCTTAACGAACTTCAGCACCGCCCGCTACCGCGACGCCATCCGGGTCGTCTGGTTGAAGTAGTCGTCGATGGAATCGGCGACGGCGCCCATCAGGCGGGCCTGTTGCTGGGGATCGCGCAGCAGGGCCTCGTCGTCGGGGTTGCTGACGAAGCCCATCTCCAGGAGGACGGCCGGCACGTCGGGGGCCAGCAGGACCATGAAGCCCGCGTCGCGCTGGCTGCGGCGCAGCAGGGGCGCGCGGCCCTCGATGTGGGTGACCAGGGTCTGGGCGAAGCTGGCAGAACGGTTCTTGGTGGCCCGCTGGGTCAGGTCGAAGAGGATGTCGCTGACGCCGCGGTCGCCGGTGAGGCTGGCCTTCATGAACCAGTCGTCGCGGCTGACGAAGCGGCTGGCGCGGCCCGAGGCCTTGTCGGAGAGCGTGTAGACGCTGGCCCCGCGCAGGCTGGCGTCCGGCCCGGAGTCGGAATGCAGCGAGATGAACAGGTCGGCCTCGGCGCGCTGGGCGATGCGCACGCGGGTCTCCAGCGGCACATAGATGTCGGCCTCGCGGGTCAGCACGACGTGGTAGCGGCCCGAACGCTCCAGCCGGGCCTTCAGCGCGCGGGCGGCGGCCAGGTTGACGTCCTTCTCGAAGCCCATCGCGCCGCGCGCGCCGGGATCATTGCCGCCGTGGCCGGCGTCGATGACGATGACCTTCTTGAGCGTCAGGGCGGCGTTGCGGGCCGGCACGATCTCGGGCCGCAGCTTGAGCGCCAGCGCCGGGGTCGCGCTGGTCAGCGTCGCCACGGCGGGAGTCGCCCCGGCCGGCGGGCCGGCGATCACGTCGACGACGTAGCGGTAGTGGTCCACGCCGTCGGCGGGGGGCAGCAGGAAGCGGCGGCGGATCTTGGCGCCGGGCGCGAGATCCATCCGCAGGCGGGCGCCGGCGGTGGTCTGGTCGACGATCCAGGTCTTGACGAGGCCCTGGCCCACGCCCTGGAGGTCGCCCTGGGCCGAGGTTCCGGCCAGGACAACGACGGCGCGGCCGTCCGTGGTCCCGTCGGCGACCAGCCTGCCGCTGGCGGCCTGGTCCAGGTCCATGACGATTCGGGTCTGCTGGGCGTCGCCGCCCAGGCGGACCTTCAGGAGGCCGGCGGCGGTGGTCGCGGCATGGCCGACGGCGACGGCCGCCAGGCCCAGGGCCACGGCGGCACAGGCGATGAACGCCCTGCCCCTGGTCCGCAGAAGAACTCGCCCAACTCCGGCCCGCATCACCACGTCTCGCTTTGATCCCATTGGGATTCGCCGATCGAAGAGCCATATACGCGGGCAGCGGGTACACAAACCGTTAACCGGATGTTTCCCATGCCATATTCGTCGCGGGGCGCTCCGGTTCGGCTTTCCTTTTGCGGCGCCGTGTTGCAAAGTCCCGCCGCGCGCCAGGCCACCGCCGTTTCAGCAGGGCCAGGATCCGCGCGAACCACAGCCCGCGTCAGCTGACCGAATTCCCGGCGAGCGACGCATCATCCGATTACGCGCCAATCCGGCGCGCATAGGAACACACCCGATGGGCAGCGCTGCTCAAGCCATCTGGCCTCAAGCCCCCCGAGACGCCGTCCGCGGCGTCCTGTCGGCCGGCGCGCGCGTCCATCCCATGCACCGGCTGCGCCTGGGCCTAGACCCCAGCGCGCGCCGCGGAGATTCACCTGATGTCCAAGAATATGTTGATCGACGCAGCCCACGCCGAAGAGACGCGTGTGGTGGTGGTCGACGGAGCCCGCGTCGAAGAATTTGATTTCGAGAGCTCCAACCGCAAGCAGCTCAGAGGCAATATCTACCTGGCCAAGGTGACGCGCGTCGAGCCGTCGCTGCAGGCGGCGTTCATCGAGTATGGCGGCAACCGCCATGGCTTCCTCGCCTTCAACGAGATCCACCCCGACTACTACCAGATCCCCCTGGCCGACCGCGAAGCGCTGATGCGCGAGCAGGAGGAAGAGGAGGACGACCACCACGAGCCGCGCGGGCGCCGTGGCGCGCAGGCGGCCTCCGAGCCCTCCGAGGACGGCGACGACGAGGAGCACGAAGCCGCCTCCGAGGACGACGACGACGTCATGGAGGAAGAGGTCGCGCGCCGCCGCCGGCGGCTGATGCGCAAGTACAAGATCCAGGAAGTGATCCGCCGCCGGCAGATCATGCTGGTGCAGGTCGTCAAGGAAGAGCGCGGCAACAAGGGGGCGGCGCTGACCACCTACCTGTCGCTGGCCGGCCGCTACGGTGTGTTGATGCCGAACACCGCCAGGGGGGGCGGCATTTCGCGCAAGATCGACACCGCCACCGACCGCAAGCGCCTGAAGGGCATCGTCCAGAGCCTGGACGTGCCGCAGGGCATGGGCCTGATCGTGCGGACAGCCGGCGCCAAGCGCACCAAGGCCGAGCTGAAGCGCGACTACGACTATCTGCTGCGCCTGTGGGAGAACATCCGCGAGACGACGCTGCACTCGATCGCGCCGGCGCTGATCTACGAGGAAGAGGACCTCGTGAAGCGGGCGATCCGCGACCTCTACGACAAGGACATCGACGGGGTGTTCGTGGAAGGCGCGGCCGGCTTCAAGGAAGCCCGCGACTTCATGCGCATGCTGATGCCCAGCCAGGCCAAGAAGGTGCAGCTCTACACCGAGCCCACGCCGCTGTTCGTCAAGCACCGGGTCGAGGACCACCTCAGCCAGATCTATTCGCCGACCGTGCCGCTGCGTTCGGGCGGATACCTGGTGATCAACCAGACCGAGGCCCTGGTGGCCGTCGACGTCAACTCGGGCAAGTCCACGCGCGAGCGGAACATCGAGGCCACGGCGCTGAAGACCAACATGGAGGCGGCCGAGGAAGCCGCCCGGCAGCTGCGCCTGCGCGACCTGGCCGGCCTGATCGTCATCGACTTCATCGACATGGACGAGTCGAAGAACAACCGGGCCGTCGAGAAGAAGCTCAAGGACTGCCTGAAGGACGACCGCGCCCGCGTGCAGATGGGCAAGATCAGCCCGTTCGGCCTGATGGAGATCAGCCGCCAGCGCCGCCGCACCGGCGTGCTGGAAGGCACCACCCACGTCTGCGAGCACTGCCAGGGGTCGGGCCGGGTGCGCTCGGTGGAATCCAGCGCGCTGGCCGCGCTCCGGACCCTGGAGCTGGAAGCCCTGAAGGGCGGCGGCGAGGCCAACCTGAAGGTTCCCCGCGCGGTGGGGCTCTACATCCTGAACGAGAAGCGCCAGCACCTGGCGCGGCTGCACGCCACGCTGGGCCTGTTCGTGACGATCGTCATCGACGACGAGATGTCCACGGGCGACGTGGGCATCGAGCGGACCTCCATGGAGACCCGCGCCGAGCACGCCGCGGTGGTCGCCCCCTCCGCCGCCTACGAGCCGATGGTCGACGACGACTATGACGACGAGGCCGTGGAGGACGACGAGGACGAGGAAGACGAGGAAGACGAAGCGGCCATCGAGCGCGAGGACACCGACGACGACGAGCCGCGCGTCCAGGGCCGCGGCGCGCCCCGCGAGGACGCCGAGGGCGGAACCGACGAGGACGGCCAGCGGCGGGGACGCCGCCGGCGCCGGCGTGGACGCCGCGACGGCGAGCCGCGCGAAGCCCGCGACGCGACCGCCACGGCGACGCCCAGGCCGGACTCCGCCCCGCGCGACGACGGCGACGAGGATGGCGGCGCGGGCCGCCGCCGCCGCCGGGGCCGCAGGGGCGGCCGGCGGATGCGCGACGAGACCCGTCCCACCGACGTCTTCGCCTGGACCCGCCCCTGGGTGCCCTACGGCGACGATCCGTTCGTCTGGTACGACCCCGCCGACGACCTGAAGAAGGACACCGGCCCGGCCAATGACGAGCGCCCGGCGCCGCGTCAGGCCCAGGCGGCCGAAGCCTCGGTCCCCGCCCCGGCCGTTTCCGCGCCCCGCGCCGCAAGCGGCGACGAGGACATCTGGGTCGAATTGCCCGCCCAGGAAGACCGGCCCAAGCGCGCCCGGGGTCGTGGCCGCGGCCGTGGCCGGGTGAGCGAAGCCGCCGAGGCAGCGGAAGCGCCGGCCGTGGCGGAAGCCGTGGCCCCCGCCCCGCCGGAGCCTGTTGAGTTGGTCGCACCCGAGGTTGCCGCGGCGCCGGAGCCCGCCAACGACGCGCCGCCGGCCAAGAAGCCGCGCAGCCGCGCCAAGCCCAAGGCCGCCGTCGCCGAGGCCGTGACGGTGGAATCCGCGCCTGAGCCGGCGCCCGCGCCGGAACCGGTCTTCGCGGCCGAGCCGGTCGCCGCGCCGGAACCCGTCTTGGCCCCCGCGCCGCGCGCGCCCGACCCGGCCGAGATCTCGACGCCGCCGCCGGCCCCGCGCAAAGGCTGGTGGCGACGCGGGTGACGCGCTAGGTTCGGCCAGGGCTCGGGGAACGTCTTAGAGAGTAGCGCATGGCTTCCCCTGCCCGGTCGATCTCCCGCATAGCGCTCTCGGCGGTCCTGGCCGCGGGGATGGCGCTCAGCCCGGCGGTGGCGGCGGCGCAGGAAGCGCTGTCGCTGATCCGGGACACCGAGATCGAGGAAATCCTGCACAAGGACGCCGACCCGATCTTCCGGGCCGGCGGCTTCGATCCCAAGAGCGTGCAGATCCTGCTGATCGGGTCGAAGGAGCTGAACGCCTTCGCAGGCCCCAAGGTGATGGCGGTGTTCACCGGCCTGATCCTGGAGACCAAGAACCCCAACGAGTTGCAGGGCGTGATGGGCCACGAGGTCGGCCACTTGGCCGCCGGCCACAGCGCCCGCTCGGGCGAGATGAGCAAGGCCGGCATGGTGCCGTTCCTGCTGACCATGGGCCTGGGCGTGCTGGCGGCCATGGCGGGCTCCGCCGACGCCGCCAGCGGCCTGATCGTCAGCGCGCCCTATTTCGGCGCCCTGGGCTCCGCCGGCTACAGCCGCGAGCAGGAAGCCCGCGCCGACCAGGCGGGCGCCACCCTGCTGGACAAGGCCGGGCTGTCGGCCAGGGGCCTCGCCGAATTCTTCGACAACTTCCGCTACCAGGAGGTCTTCCAGGAGGCCCGCCGGTACAAGTATTTCATCGACCACCCGCTGTCGTCCGACCGGATCGAGGCGTTGCAGACCCGGGTCGCCGCCCTGCCCCACTTCAACGAGGTCGATTCGCCCGAGGCCATGGCCGAGCACGAGGTGATGAAGGCCAAGCTGGACGGCTTCATCAATCCGCAGGTCGCCATCGTGAAGTACAAGGAGACCGACAAGGGCTATCCGGCCCGCTACGCCCGCGCGATCGCCTACTACCAGCTCAAGGAGCCGGACAAGGCGCTGAAGCTGGTGGACGCGCTGCTGGCCGAGCAGCCGAACAATCCGTACCTCTGGGAGCTGAAGGGCCAGATCCTGTTCGAGTACGGCCGTACCAAGGAGGCCGAGGGGCCGCAGCGCAAGTCCGTGGCGCTGAAGCCGGACGCGCCCCTGCTGCACATCAATCTCGGCCAGACGCTGATCGCGCTGGACGAGAAGCCCAAGATCGACGAGGGCATCGGCGAGCTGAAGAAGGCGCTCTCGCAGGACGACGAGAACGCCGTGGCCTGGCGCCTCCTGGCCGAGGCTTACGACCGGCGCGGCGACGACGGCATGGCGAGGCTGGCGACCGCCGAATACAATTTCAACGTCGGCGACGTGAGCCAGGCCCGGGTCTTCGCCATGCGGGCCCGCGAGAAGCTCCCAAAGAACACCCCGGAATGGCGCCGCGCCACCGACATCGTGCTGGTCTCCAAACCGTCCAAGGACGACCTCAAGGACCTGGCCCGCGAGGGCTCGATCATGGGCGGGCAGATCCGCTAGGCCTTCGCAAAACCGCTCGGGCGGCTTATCTGGCTGGGATGAACCCCAAATTTCGCGCCCTCGCGGGCCTCGCCGCCGCCATCGCCCTCACCGGCTGCCAGAAGGCCGACGACGCGGCCTTCGGCAAGAAGGTGCACGCCTATCTGATGGCCCATCCAGAGGTGATCCGGGAGGCCGCCGTCAAGCTGGCCGAGAACGACCGGGCCGCCGCCGCCAAGGCCTCCACCGACCTGGTCGCCAAGCACCGGGGCCAGCTCGAGCGCGACGCGCGCGACTTCGTGGCCAATCCGGGCGGCAAGGTCACGGTGGTGGAGTTCTTCGATTACCGCTGCGGCTACTGCAAGGCCGCCGCGCCCGAGGTGGTCAAGCTGATCGCCGACAACCCGGACGTCCGGTTCGTGTTCAAGGAATTCCCGATCTTCGGCGAGGTGTCCGACACCGCCGCCAAGATCGCGCTCACGCCGGCCGGCAAGGCCAAGGGTCTGGCGCTCTACAACCTGTGGATGGCCGAGAAGGCGTTGGACGAGCCGGCGCTGGACCGCCACATGACCGCCGTCGGCCTCGACCCCGCCGCCGTCCGCAAGGCCGCCGACCGGCCGGAGATCGCCCGGCAGCTGCTGGACACCCGCGCGCTCGCCTCGGCGCTCAACATCGAGGGCACGCCGGCCTTCATCATCGGCGACACGGTGATCCCGGGGGCCGACATCCCGGCCCTGCAGGCGGCGATCACCCGGGCCAAGGCGGGCGACCTCAAGCGGCCGAGCTAGGGCCATGGCCGAGCGGGTGCTGGTGATCGGGGCGGGCATGGCCGGGCTCTGGACCGCGCTGGCGCTGGCCCCCACCGGCCGCGCGGTCACCCTGCTGGAACGTGATCCGCCGCCGCCCGACGGCGGGGCCGAGGCGGCCTTCACGGACTGGAGCCGGCGCGGCGTCGGACATCTGCGGCACAGCCACGCCTTCCTGGCGCGCCTTCGCCTGATCATCCGCGACGAGCATCCGCAACTGCTGGCCGATCTGATGGCCGCCGGCTGCCGAGATCTGGCCTTCGAGGACGGGCTGACCGCGATCCATCGGCGCGATTACGTCCCCGCGCCCGTGGACCAGGACCTGGCGATCCTGACCAGCCGGCGCACGACCCTGGAGCTGGTGATGCGCCGCTATGTGGAGCGCCAGCCGAAGGTGACGATCCGCTCGGGCGTGTTCGTGCGCGAACTCGCCATCACGCCGGGCGACATTCCCACCGTCAACGGTGTGGTGGTCGAGGACGACGGGGGTCGACACACGCTCGCCGCCGATGTGGTCGTCGACGCAGGCGGCCGCACCTCGGACTGCATCGAACAGCTCGGGGCCGCCGGCGCGATGGTCAGGGAGGAGCGGCAGGCCTGCGGGATTCTTTACTTCACCCGCCACTATCGGCTGAACCTGGGCGTGGACGAGCCGCCACGGACGGCCGCCCCGCTGACCGGCGACCTGGAATATCTGAAGTTCGGCGTCTTCCCGGCCGACAACGGCTGTTTCTCCATCACGCTTTGCGTGCCGGAGATCGAGGCGGAACTGCGCACCCGCGTGGTCGATCCAGCAGTGTTCGACGCCATCTGCGGGCAGCTTCCGGGGCTGGCCCCGTGGATCGATCCGGCGACCGCCCAGCCGATCAGCCGCGTCTTCGGCATGGGCGACCTCACCAGCCGCTGGCGAACGATGGAGACCGGGAGCCGGCCTGCGGCGCTGGGCTTCTTCGCGGTCGGCGACAGCCTGGTGATGAGCAACCCGCTCTACGGTCGGGGCTGTTCGTTCGCCGCCGTGGGCGCCCACCTCCTGCGTGACGCGCTGGAAGCCAGCCCCGAGCCGGCCGCCCGGGTGCTGCTCTATCAGGCGGCCACCGACCGCGAGCTGCGGCCCTATTACGACGTCATGTGCGAGGCCGACCGGGACGCCACGGAACGGGCGCGCGCGGTGATGACGCCGGGCAGTCAGCCGGGGCTGAAGAGCCAACTCAAGAAGCGGTTCATGGAGGACGCCGTGGCTGTCGCCATCCGCTCGGACGTGGACCTGTTGCGCGCGGCCCTGCGCGGTTTCCACATGCTGGAAGACCCCCAGGCCTGGCTCCGCCGCCCCGCCAACCTGGCCAAGGTGCTGGGCTACTGGGCGCGGGGGAGGCAACGCAATGCAGCAGCCTACCGGGCAGGGGGCGAGCCGGAACGAGGGGAGATGCTGAAGGCGATTGGGGTGGCGGCTTATACCAACCGCCCTTAAACGTCACCGCAGCAGGCCCATGTCCGTGCGCCGAGGGATTGGATGCGGTCTGGCTCGGCGATGAGGCGGTTCCAGGCGTCGCAGACGGCGTCGAGGATGGCGTCGTAGTCCTTGAAGACGTGGT
>CANJXI010000030.1 GCA_947478785.1 Caulobacteraceae bacterium | reverse complement strand
GGCGACGAAGCCGAGGCTTGGGAAATGGCCGTCGGCGAAAGCCTCGACGACGAGGAACTCGTCGACAGCTTCACCACCGAACCCCTCGACGCCCAGGTCGAACGCATCCGCAAGTCCATCGGCCTCGGCAGGCAAGCGCCCGCGGAGGACGCCGCAGCGCCAGACCCGGTCCTCGCCGACGACTACTGGAACAGCTCCGCCTGAAGTCCCTTCTCCCCTTGTGGGAGAAGGTGGGCCGCGAATGCGGCTCGGATGAGGGGTCGCACGCCCCATCCACCGCCGCGAAACAGGACGAATAGCGGAAAACACGGAAGACGCTGGTCGTCTCCGTGCGCTTTCCGTGTCTTCCGTGGTTTGAACCCTCCTCACAGATCGCACGGAGAGCGGAGCAAAACCCCTCATCCGTCAGCTGCGCTGACACCTTCTCCCACAAGGGGAGAAGGCGCGCTCCGACGCATTGCCTACAAGGCCGCGACCAGCTCCCCCGCCAGCGCGCGCTCGATCAGCTTGACGGTCCGCTCTATCCCGAAGATCGCCACGAACGAGCCGAACCGCGGCCCCTGGCTCTGTCCCAGCAGCACTTCATACAGCGCCCCGAACCAGGCGCGCAGCGGCTCGAACCCGGCATCCTTGCCGACCTCGAAGACCTCGTTCTGGATCGCCTCGGCGTCGGCGCCGGGCGCAAGCGCCTGCAGCTTGGCGACGAGCGCTTCCATGGCCCCCCGCTCGCGGTCGTCCGGCGCGCGGAAGACCTTCGCGGGCTTCACGAAGTCCTCGTAGTAGTTGATGGCGTATCCGGCGAGCTGGTCGAGCAGCGGCTCGCTGGCCGGCGTCGCGCCCGGGATATAGCGCTCCAGGAACCCCCACAGGATATCCTTGGTGGACGCATCGGCCGCCGAGACCAGGTTGAGCAGCAGGCTGAAGCTCACCGGCGAGCCGCGCTCGGGCGGGGCGCCCTGGTGGACGTGCCAGGCCGGGTTGTCGATCGCCGGCCCGTTCTCGCCGGCCGCCCGGGCGCGGTTGAAGGCGTCGAGCTGCTGGAGGTATTCGTCCGTGGCCTTGGGGATCACGTCGAAATAGAGCCGCTTGGCCGACTTCGGCGACTGGTACATGTAGTAGGCCAGGCTCTGCGGCGTGCCGTAGCGCAGCCACTCCTCCATGGTCAGGCCGTTGCCCTTTGACTTGGAGATCTTCTGGTTGTTCTCGTCCATGAACAGCTCGAAGTGGAAGGCCTCCGGCGGCTCCCCGCCCAGCGCCTTCACGATCCGGTTCGAGACCCGCACCGAGTCGATCAGGTCCTTGCCCGAGGCCTCGAAGTCGACCTCCAGCGCCGTCCAGCGGGCCGCCCAGTCGGGGCGCCACTGCAGCTTCACATGCCCGCCGGTGACTGGCAGTTCTGTGATTGTCCCGTCCTCGTCGGCGAAGGTGATCGTGCCCTTCTCGACGTTGCGCTCCAGGGTCGGCGCCTGCAGCACCCGGCCTGATTTCGGGCTGATCGGCAGGAACGGCGAATAGGTGGCCCGCCGCTCCTCGCCCAGCGTCGGCAGCATGATCGCCTGGACGGCGTCGAACCGCTCCAGGATGCGCAGCAGCACCGCGTCGAGGCCGCCCGACTTGTAGGTCTCGGTCGAGCTCATGAAGGTATAGTCGAAGCCGAACCCGTCGAGGAAGGCGCGCAGGCGGGCGTTGTTGTGGGCGCCGAAGCTCTCGTGCTCGCCGAACGGATCGCGCACCGAGGTGACCGGCTTGTCCCGGTCCAGCTCCAGCAGCTCGCGGTTGGGGACGTTGTCGGGGATCTTCCGGAACCCGTCCATGTCGTCGGAGAAGACGATCAGCTTCGTCGGGATCGCGTCCTCGGTGAGCGCGCGGAAGGCGGTGCGCACCATGGTCGGCCGCGCGACCTCGCCGAAAGTGCCCATGTGCGGCAGGCCGGACGCGCCGTAGCCGCATTGGAAGACGACCGGCTTCTTCAGCGCGGGCAGCGTCTGAACAGCCTCGAAAAACTTGCCTTGCGCGAACAGCGTCGCCGCCAGATCGCGCTCGGCGTCCGTCAGGCGCAGGCGGGTGATCCGCTGGAGCAGGAGCCTGGCCTGCTCGAACGGCCAGCTCTTGGCGTCGCGCGCCTGATGGGAAAGTCCGGTCAACATGGCGCTGGCGGTAGCGTCCCGGGTCCATGGGCTCAAGCGGAGTTTTGCCGGACCGTCACGAACCTGGGCTATGCTGGCGGCATGATCCGACGTCTCGTCCCGCTCCTGGCGCTCCTCGCGCTCGCCGCCTGCGCCCGTCCCGCGGCGGCGCCGGCCGCCAGGTCGGAACTCAACTTCTCGATCCTCTCCGCCGAGAGCCAGCAGTCGGCGCAGGCCGACTGGCAGCCCTTCCTCGACGACATGGCCAAGGCGCTGGGCCTGAAGGTCAACGCCTTCTACGGGACCAACTACACCGGCTTGATCGAGGCCATGCGCTTCAGGCAGACGGACCTCGGCTGGTTCACCAACCAGTCGGGCCTGGAGGCGGTGCGGCGGTCCGGCGGCGAGGTCTTCGCCCGCTCGGTTAACCCCTCCGGAGTCGACGGCTACGAGGGCGTGATCATCGTCAGGCGAGGGTCGGGCCTGACCCTCGACAAGCTGCTCAAGTGCGACAAGACCATCGACTTCGGCATGGGCGACGCGAAGTCCACGTCGGGCACCCTGGCGCCCATGACCTATCTCTTCGCGCCGCGCGGCATCGACCCGGCCGAATGCTTCCGCACGGTGAAATCGGCGAACCACGAAGCCAACCTGATCGCCGTGGGGGCCGGCATGCTGGCGGCCTCCACCAACAACACCGCCTCGATGGACCGGATGGCGATGCTGGACACCGACATCGCCCGGCGCACCCTGAAGTCCGTCGAGATCATCTGGCGCTCGCCGCGCATCCCCGAGGATCCGCTGATCTGGCGCAAGGACCTCGATCCGAAGCTGAAGGCCAGGATCGCGGCCTTCATGTTCAACTACGGCGTGGGCGACAGCGCCGACGCCGTCCGCCAACGGGCCATCCTGGCGCGCATCCAGACCCTGCCCTTCAAGCGCGCCGACAACAGCCACTTGTTGCCGGTCCGCGAGATGGAGGCCACCGAACAGCTTATCGTCGCACGGAAGAAGGGCGACACGCCGGCGGCAGCCAAGGCGCAGGCGGCGCTGGACCAGATCGCCCGCGAGAAGGCCGCGCTCAGATAGCGGCCGCCGGGATCGCGCAGGCCGCCGCCGCGCTTATATGACTGCCATGATCCGCCCCCAGGACCTGCTCTGCCCGCGGCCCGAGGGCCTCTACTGCGCCCCCGGCGACTTCTTCATCGATCCTATCCGGCCGGTGGCCCGCGCGGTGATCACCCACGGCCACGCCGACCACGCCCGCGCCGGCCACGGCGCAGTGCTGGCCACGCCCCAGACGCTCGACATCATGGGCGAGCGCTACGGCCAGGGTTTCGCCGAGTCGCGGCAGGCCGCGCCCTATGGCGAGGCGGTGGACCGTGACGACGTGTCGGTCACCCTGGTCCCAGCCGGCCATGTGCTGGGCTCGGCCCAGGTCGTCGTCCGCTGGAAGGGCCTGACCATGGTGGTCTCCGGCGACTACAAGCGCCGCCGCGATCCGACCTGCCAGGCGTTCGAACCGACCCCCTGCGACGTCTTCATCACCGAGGCCACCTTCGGCCTGCCGGTGTTCCGCCATCCGGACGACGCGGGCGAGATCGCCCGGCTGCTGCGCTCGGTCGCCCAGTTCCCGGAGCGCACCCACCTGATCGGCGCCTATGCGCTCGGCAAGGCCCAGCGGATCATCCGCCTGTTGCGCGAGGCCGGCTGGGACCGGACGATCCATGTGCACGGCGCGCTGGAGCGGCTGAACGCCCTCTACGAACGCCACGGCGTCGACCTAGGGCCCCTGGAGCCCGCCACCACGGCGGCGAAGAAGGAGCACTTCGCCGGCGAGATCGTCATCGCCCCGCCGTCGGCCCTGCAGGACCGCTGGAGCCGCCGGTTCGCCGATCCGGTGGGGGCGTTCGCGTCAGGCTGGATGCAGGTCCGGGCGCGGGCCCGCCAGCGCGGGGTCGAGCTGCCGCTGGTGATCTCCGACCACGCCGACTGGGACGAACTGACCGCCACCGTCGACGAATTGCGCCCGGCCGAGCTCTGGATCACCCATGGCCGCGAGGAGGCGCTGGCCCGCTGGGCCGAACTGCACGACGTCCCGGCCCGGGCGCTCGCCCTCGTCGGCTATGAGGAAGAGGACGACGACTGAGGACTGTGGCGCCCTGTCATCCCGCCAGGTTCGGGTTGTTCAGGTATTTCGTCTGGGTCGGCCAGCCGGGGACCGCTTCGCTGGTCTTCTGCGCCACCACCAGCACCACGGACTTGGCCGGCAACTCCGCGCCGCCCGCCGTCGGATGGACCCGCGCCACCTTTGATCCGAACACCGGGCCATAGAGTACATGGAAATCGCCGACGATCCGGTTGCCGGACTGGGTGTAGAAGTCGTGATAGAAGGTCGGATTGAAGTTGTAGAATCCGTGGTTGAAGTAGTTCACCGGATTGAGGTGCACGATGTATCCGCCCCGCCGGGTCATAGCGTGGATGTTCCGCATCACCTGGCCGACGTTGAAGCAATGCTCCATGGTGCCGCCGTCATAGATCAGGTCATAGGCCCCGATCATCGCGGGCAGCGCCGGCTCGTTCAGATCCATCACGATTTCGCAGCCCCGGGAGGCGACGATGTCGACGAAGTCCGTCTCGACGCCCATCGCCTCGAACAGGCTGCGGGTCTCCGCGATCCGCGAGACCTCGCCCGCCACATTATGCCAGCGCAGGATCGAGGCTGAATCCTCGCGGAACGCGATCCGTTCGAGGATGTCGGGTCCGCACAGCGCCTGGAGCTGGGGTTCGCTCACCAGCATGTCGGAATATCCCAGACTCAACATGCGGCTCCGGGGGCCGACCAGGCGCGCGGTCTGGAGCACGGTCTGCAGGATGGGGGCGTTGATCGCCACGCGGTCTCCCTAGGACGCCAGCGCGAGGTTTCCGTCCGCCGTTCCGCCATCCACCAGGATATCGGTCCCGGTCACATAGCTGGCGGCCGGCGAGCAGAGGAAGACCGCGACCGACGCCACCTCTTCTGCTTGCGCCAGCCGCGACAGGGCCGAGCCGTCGATGATCGCCTGCATCACCGGGTACTTCTGCATTTCTGCCCGTCCCATGGGCGTGTCGATGATGGTCGGCGAAACCGAGACGATCCTCGCGCCGCGCCGGCCGAACGCGCCGGCTTCGCGCCGGACAAGAAGGTGCACGCCGCGCTTGCTGATCCCATAGGCCGCGCCGGATTCGGGCGCATGGGCCAGCAGTGACGCCACCGCTTCCGGCGTCGTGGCCTGCGAGATCGGCGCGTCGAGCGCGGGGCCCAGCCTGTGTCCGGCCTTGGAGGCGAACAGCACCGCCGCCGCGCCTGACGACATGCGTGGCCGGACAGTGTCCACCAGCCGCATCACCGCCGCCAGGTTGACCTCCAGGATACGCTCGGGGCCCGCCATGGTGGGCGACAGCGCCGCGCAATGGATCAGGGCGCCGACCGGACGATCGCCCAGCGCGGCGGCGAGCCTGTCAGGATAGTCGGTGCCTGAGATGTCTCCGGCCAGGGTCTCGACCGGACCGGATGCGCCCAGCCGCTCCGCCGCGAGCGCGAGGGCGTCGACATTGAGGTCGCAGATCAGCAGCGGCCAACCCGCCTCGGCCATGAGCCGGGCCGCGGCCTCGCCCATTCCCGAGGCGGCGCCGGTGATCACCGCGACGCCCTCGGCCCGTTGTTGCGTCACCGCCATGGACATCCCCCAACATGTTTCGCGATCCATTTCGGATCGCGCGGGACCGGTCCAGTCATTTCCCGCCGGCGCCGGACAGCATGACGCCGATGGTTCCGCCATCGACCAGGATGTCCGTGCCGGTGATGAAGCTGGCGGCCGGCGAGCACAGGAACGCGGCCACCGCCGCCACCTCCTCCGCCCGCGCCAGTCGGGGCAGCGCCGAGCCATCGACCATCGTCTGCATCACCGCATGCGCCTTGAGTTCCGCCTGGCCCATGGGCGTGTCGATGATCCCCGGCGACAAGGAGATGATCCGCGCGCCCCGGCGGCCGAAACCCAGGGCTTCGCGCCGAACCAGCAGATGCACGCCACGCTTGGAGATCGAATAGGCCAGGCCCGAGTTCGACGCATACGCCGTCAGGGAGGCCACGGCGTCCGGGGTGCTCGCCTTGGAGATCGGCTCGTCCAGCGCCGCGCCCATCTGGTGGCCGGCGATGGAGGCGAACAGGACGGCCGCCGAGCCTGCCGCCATACGCGGCCGAACAGCGTCGACCAACCGCATGGTCGCCGCAAGGTTGACCTCCAGGATCCGGTCAGGATTGGCCATGGTTGGCGACAGGGCCGCGCAATGGATCAGAGCGCCGACCGGGCGGTCGGCCAGCGCCGCCGCCAGGCTGCCCGGAAAGGCCGCGCCGGCGATATCTCCCGCCAGGGTCTCGACCGCCCCGCCTCCCCGCAGCCGTTCGGCGGTCGTCGCCAGACGTCCGCCGTCGAGGTCGCAGAGCAACAGGGGCCAGCCGGCCTGACCCATCAGGCGCGCGGAGGCCTCGCCCATCCCCGACGCGGCGCCGGTGATCACCGCGACGCCCTCGGGCCGTCCTTCCGAATGCGCCATGCGCTGGTTTCCCCCTGTTTCCCCGACCGTTATCCATCGCGCGCGGGGAAAGAAACGGTCCAGCCTTTTTCCGACGATTTGGAGCCCGCTCCTGGGGTCCCTAGTTAGGGAGCCATGCGCGCCTTCGCCGAACTCCTCGACCGCCTGTCGCTGACCGCCTCGCGCAACGCCAAGCTGACCCTGGTGCGCGACTACCTGCGCGATACGCCGGACCCCGACCGCGGCTGGGCGCTGGCGGCGCTGACCGGCGAGCTCAGCTTCCAGGCCGCCAAGCCCGCCTTCATCCGCAAGGCGGTGGAAGAGCGGATGGACCCGCAGCTCTTCCGCTGGTCCTACGACTACGTGGGGGATCTTGCCGAGACCGTGGCCCTGGTCTGGCCGGCGCGCCCGGGCGCCAACCGCGAGCCGGAGCTTTCGGAGGTGGTCGACGCACTGCGCGGCGCCACCCGGGCCGAAGTGCAGCGGCTGATCGAGGGCTGGCTGGACGCGCTGGGCGCCACGGGCCGGTGGGCGCTGCTGAAGCTGATGACAGGCGGCCTGCGCGTGGGCCTCTCCGCGCGGCTGGCCAAACAGGCCACCGCCGCCCTTGGCGGCGTTCCCGTGGCCGAGGTGGAGGAACTCTGGCACGCGCTGCACCCGCCTTATGAGGACCTCTTCGCCTGGCTGGAAGGCCGCTCGGAGAAACCGTCGTCGGACAACCCCGGCCGCTTCCGCCCAGCCATGCTGGCCCAGGCCATCGACGAGGCGGTCGACTTCGCCAGGCTCGATCCGGCCGACTACGCCGCGGAATGGAAGTGGGACGGGATCCGGGTCCAGGCGGTTAACGAGGGCGGGGTGCGCCGGCTCTACACCCGCACCGGCGACGACATCTCCGCCACCTTCCCCGACGTGGTGGGCGCGCTCGACCAGGAGGGCGTGATCGACGGGGAGCTGCTGGTGCTGCGGGAGGGCAAGGTCGCGTCCTTCGCCGACCTGCAGCAGCGGTTGAACCGCAAGACCGTGGAAGCCAAGACCATGGCCGCCTTCCCGGCGGGCATCCGGGCCTACGACCTGCTGTCAGAAGGCTCCGAGGATACCCGGACCCTGCCCTTCGCAGAGCGCCGCCGACGGCTGGAAGGTTTCGTGGCCCGGGAAGCCAGCCCGCGCATCGACCTTTCGCCCGTCCAGCCCTTCGAGACCTGGGCCGAGATCGCGGCTTTGCGCGCCGCTCCGCCGGCCGGCGACCCGCAGATCGCCGAGGGCCTGATGCTGAAACGCTGGGACTCGGTCTATGAGGCCGGCCGTCCGAAGGGGCCCTGGTTCAAGTGGAAACGCGACCCGTTCCTGATCGACGCGGTGCTGATGTACGCCCAGCGCGGCCACGGGAAGCGGTCGAGCTTCTATTCCGACTACACCTTTGGGGTATGGACCACCTCTGACTCTGGGGACGATGGCGGCAAGCGGGTGCTGACCCCGGTGGGCAAGGCCTATTTCGGCTTCACCGACGAGGAGCTGAAGCAGATCGACAAGTTCGTCCGCGACCACACCATCGAGCGGTTCGGGCCGGTGCGCTCGGTGCGCGCCGAGCCCCACGCGGGCTTGGTCTTCGAAGTCGCCTTCGAGGGCCTGCAGCGTTCCACCCGCCACAAGTCCGGCGTCGCCATGCGCTTCCCCCGGATCAGCCGCATCCGCTGGGACAAACCGCCGGGTGAGGCCGACGCGCTTACGACACTGGAGCGGATGCTGGACCGGATGGAGGGGCGCTGACGCTGCTCTCCGGCGCGCGGATGCGTCGAACCGCGAGCATCCAGGCGACGACCGCCTGGGCAAGCGCCGAGAGTACGCTGACGCCCACGAAGGCGCCGCCGGTGGGCAGGAAGACGGCCGCGCCCGCCGCGCCGCCGCTGGTCGAGCCGATGATCCCGCCCACGCCATAGAGCAGGGCCAGCGCCACGACCGCGCCGAAATCGCCGCGCTGGGGCCTGGGTCCGAAGCGGAAGAGCGCGATGACGCCCAGGTCGCGCACCAGGAACGCCAGCAGAGCGCCACTGTGCGCCGTCCCGCCCAGCGCCGAGCCGCGCAGGACAGCGCCGGTGTCGGGCGCGCCCACCGAGGCGAGGGTCAGGATCGCGGCGAAAGCCAGGGGGAACAGCGCGGCCGGCGCGATCCGCGCGGCCTCCGCGGCGTCGCCGCCTGAGACCAGCCGCCCGAACCGCCGCAGCGTCACCCGGTCGGCGGGTTCGACGAAGGCCGCGGCGTAGGCCGCCAGGCACATGGCGAGTCCCGCGACGCTCAGCCCCGCCCAGGCGCTGACCTGGCCGGGAGCGCCCTGCGGCAGGCCCGCGACCCAGGCCGCCAGGAAGACCAGGAACAGCGGCCAGACCACCGGTTCGTTGCGCATCTGCAGTTCCAGCCGCATCAGCCTCCAGGCGCCGGCCAGGGCAAAGCCCGCGAAGCAGGCCACGGAGAGCGCGCGGAAGACGTCACCCGGCAGGGGGAGCGACCACCAGCGGATCATGTCGGCGGACCCGCCGAAGAGGTTCAGCAGGTTGCGGGCTCCGCCGCCGCTGAAGGCGCGCGACGAGATGAAGCCCGAGAGCAGCAGGTAGCCCATGAAGAGCCCACCGAGGACGCCGCCGGTTCGCGCCTGGCGGCCCTCCGCGCGCGCCTTGCGCACGGCGACCAGGGCGGCCATGAAGCTGCCCGCCTGCACCAGGACGGCCACGCCCAGCGCGAGCGCGATCTGCCAGCCGGCGTCCGGGGGCTGGCCCACGGCCAGGTAGACGAGGAGGCCCACGAGGCCGGCCGAGGCGGCGAGCGCGGTGACGCCGAACAGCTTGCCCCAGGTCATCTGCCACGCGCTTAGCGCCGACAGCCGCTGGAAATCCCAGGTGCGGGCCGCCACCTCGGCCAGGACGGCGCCACCGGCCAGCCGCCCGGCCCAGAGGACCGCGCAGGCCACGAAGATCGCCAGGCCCACGCCGCCCAGGATCTCGGCCTGGTGGGTCCCGCTGCGGCCGACCATGATCGCGGCGAACAGGACGAGGACGATGGTTACCGCGGCCCAGGCCACGCGGCGCGGCGAGGCCTCCAGCCAGAGGTTGCGCTGGAACTCCGGGTTCATTGGCCGGCCTCCGAAAGATAGGCGGCTTCCAGGGTGCGACGGGCCGGCTGGAAGGCGCTGACCTTGAGGCCGGCGGCCACCAGGCTGGTCAGGACCTCGGCGTCGGCGGTCCCGGGCGCGGCCGCGATCACCGCCTCGGCGCCGTCCAGCCGAACGACGGTCAGTCCCAGCGCCGTCAACCGTTTGCGCAGGTCGCGGGGCGGCTTGGTGAAGCTGACGGCGAAGCTGGCGTCGGGGCCTTGGCCTGCGCCCGCCGCCACCACGCCGCCGCCCGCCACCTGGCCGTCGCGGATCATCAGCATGCGGGTGGAGTAGTCCTCGAGTTCGGCCAGGATGTGGGAAGAGACCACAATGGTCATGCCCTCGCCCGCTAACTTGACCACCAGGTCGGAGAGGCTGCGGCGCGCCTCGGGATCGAGGCCGGCGGCCGGCTCGTCGAGCAGCAGGACACGCGGCCGGTGCACGATGGTCTGGGCGATGGCCAGTCGCTGCCGCAAACCCCGCGAAAGTTCGCCCGCCCGGGCATCCAGCCGGTCCGA
Organism: Caulobacteraceae bacterium; assembly: GCA_947478785.1. GTDB lineage: Bacteria > Pseudomonadota > Alphaproteobacteria > Caulobacterales > Caulobacteraceae > Phenylobacterium. The sequence continues at coordinate 29,420 of CANJXI010000030.1, read as the reverse complement.
AAGGTGCACCCGGGCCGCGGCCTCCTCCACCGCGCGCGGCGTGTCGGCGACGCTGACGGCCCGCGACCGCGCGGCGTAGGTGAGCGCGCGGCGGACGCTGAGCTCGTCATAGAGGCCGAAGAAGTCGGGGAGATAGCCGATCGCCGCGTGGACGCCGCGCGGATCGTCCTGGGTGTCGAGCCCGTCCACGCGGATCGTCCCTTCGGTGGGCGCGTCGAGCGCCGCGACACAGCGCATCAGCGTGGTCTTGCCGGCGCCGTTGGGGCCGACCAGCGCCAGCACCGTGCCGGCCTCGACGCTGAACGACACCCCGTGCAGGGCGCGCGAGGCGGGGTAGTCATAGACCACGCCGTCGGCGACGATCATCGGTTGGCTCATGCCGGCTAGGCCTCCGCCGCAAGGAATTCCATCAGCTCGCCCCGTCCATGGAAGCCTGCCGGTTAACCGCCCATTCCGAAAGAGGCTTAAGGCGCATTCCGGGGCGGGCATTCGGTCGGCGAGGGATGCGCGCGTCCCCGGGTCCGACACGAACGGCGGGGTGTCGAGGCGGCTTGCCGTTTGAGGTGGCATATTCCACAGACACCGCATGACTTCGCCCGAAAACGCCGTGTCGCCACCGATCCTGATCCCGTTCGTCGAGCCCTTACGAACCGGGGGCGAACTGGAGGCGCTTCGCGAGGCCGTCGGGCGGCGCAGGTTGTCCGGAGACAATCTGGCGGCGCGCGGCGCCGAGGCCTACCTTCGCGGCGCGCTGGGCGTCGCGCACGCCCTGCTCACGCCTTCGGGTACGGCCGCCCTCGAACTGGCGGCCCTCCTGGCTGAACTCCAGCCGGGCGACGAGGTCGTAATGCCCTCCTTCACCTTCTCGTCGACGGCCAACGCCGTCGTCCTGAGGGGCGCAACGCCGGTTTTCGTCGACGTCCGCGCCGACACCCTGAACATAGATGCGGACCTCATCCGGCCGGCGCTCACCGAACGGACGCGGGCGATCATGGTCGTCCATTACGCGGGCGTGCCGTGTGACATGGATCCAATCATGGCGCTCGCGAAGACTCATGGCCTGATCGTGATCGAGGACGCCGCGCAAGCCCTGCACGCACGCTACCGCGGCCGGCCGGCCGGCGCGTTGGGCGACATGGCCGCCTTCAGTTTCCATGAGACCAAGAACATTCACTGCGGCGAGGGCGGCGTCTTTGTCTGCGACCAGCAGACATGGGGCGAAAGGGCTGAGATCATCCGGGAGAAGGGCACTAACCGCGCCGCCTTCTTCCGCGGCGAAATCGACAAATACACCTGGGTCGATGTGGGTTCGTCATTCCTGCCCAGCGAACTGAACGCGGCCTTCCTGGGCGCGCAACTGGAACGCTCGCTGGAGATTACCAGGCTGCGCCTGGATCTGTGGGACGAGTATCAAGCGTCGCTCGGCGGCCTGCAGGAAGCCGGCGTGGCCCTCACCCCGCAAATCCCGCAGGACTGCGCCCACAACGCTCACATCTACCATCTGCGCCTGCCCTCGGCCGAGCGCCGCACCGCCGTGCTGCAGGCGATGCGGCGGGAGGGCGTGCAGGGCGTGTCACACTATGTGCCGCTGCATTCGGCGCCCGCGGGCCGGCGCTATGGCCGCTGGGTCGGCGAGATGACCAACACCGATCGCGCCGGCGAGGGACTTCTGCGATTGCCGCTCGGGTCGGAGATGAAGACGGAGGCAGTGGCCCAGGTTATCGACGTGGTGCGACGCGCCGTGGCATAGCGTGGCCTGGGAGCCGACCGCCGCACGCCATGACCGCCGCCCTGCACAAGGATGACTTCGACGCCGCCCTGACGCCGGGCGCGCGGGCGGCCATGACACTGGATTATGTCGAACTGCGGCGGGCCGAAGGCGAGATGGCCACGCAGCTTCTCGAATCGGACGGCACGCTGGCCGGCGCCATTGCCATCGACCGCGACTGCGTCCTGTGCGGCGCGGACCGCTCGGCCTCCCGCCTGCGCTATTTCACCAAGGGGTTGCGCATCGTCACCTGCAACGTCTGCGACATGACCTATTCACAGAATGTCCTGACACAGGAAGCGGACCGGGACCGGTATGTGAATTCCGAGGTCCCACGCTTCCACCAGAACATCCGGGCCAACCCCGTCTACGCGATGCTGGAGGCGCGGAAGGCCGCCTATTTCGTAGCGCGGCTAGGCTCGTTCTCCCCGCGACGCGGACTGTTGCTCGATGTCGGCTGCAGCACGGGCGTGCTTCTGGACGCCGCCCGCGACGCCGGCTGGGAGACCGTCGGCATCGAGGCCAATCCCGACCTCGCGGCGGTGGCGCGTGGCAAGGGCCATGAGGTGACGGTGGGCTTCTTTCCCGATGTCCTGCCGCCGGATTTGAAGCCCGACGCCATCTGCCTGCTGGATATACTCGAGCACGCCGAGCGGCCTGTCGATTTCCTGAATCAGGTCGCCGAGCGCCTGCCCGCGGATGGCCGTCTCTTCATCCAGGCGCCGAATTTCGACAGCCTTATCGTGCGCCTCGAGGGGGCTTCCAACTCGACGTTCGATATTGGCCACTGGTCCTACTTCACGCCGAAGACCCTGGACGCCATGCTGGCCAGCGCCGGCTTCCGGGCGCTGGGGACCGAGACGGTCATCAGCGAGATGGACAAGATCCGGACGTTCGAGTGGGATTCGATCCGGCGGGTCGCCCACGAGATCTCCGGCGCCGCCCTGAGCGAGCCGGACGACCTGAACATCGACCGCCTGCATGCCCTGGGCATGGGATACAAGGTCACCGGCGTCTACGCGCGCGCCTGAGCGGCGTGTTATTGCGGGAACGACAAGTCACTCCACGGTGAAGACGTTGATCGACCACGCCAGACACGACTACGAGATCGAGGCCTTCGGGTTCACGATTGTGCCCGATTTCATCACCCCGGAGATGGCGACCGCACTGAAGTCGGCGCTGACCGAGGCGCTGGCGGCGGATCAAGCCAGGTTCGGACGCTTCCCCGGCAAGGCCAGGAACCATGTCATGGAACTGGCGTCCTACGGCGGCCTCTTCCTGGAGTTGCTCGAGCATCCGGAGATGCTGCGGTTCTACCGCCATTTCCTGGGGGCGGACTGCGTCCTCTACGCCTACTCCTCGACGCTGCTCGCGCCCAACGACGCCGTGCCGGCGCAGAGCGTCCATGTGGATTCCGGCCGGTGGCTGCCGAACATCTGCACAGGCCTGCAGATGACACTGGCCATCGATGACTTCACCGCCGAGAACGGGGCGAGCTGGTACCTGCCGGGCTCGCATCGAAACTCGACGCCCCCAAGCGCCGAGAGTTTCGAGCGATACGCGGTGAGGGTAGATCGTCCGGCCCGCGCGGCGCTGATCTGGGATCCGCACTGCTATCATCGCGCCGGCGACAACCGGACCTCGGCCACGCGCTACGCGCTCAGCACCTACGCGGTGCGCGGCTACATGAAGCAGCGGTTCGACTATCCCCGGCTCCTGGGGCCCGAGGTGGAGGCGCAAGTCAGCGCCAACCTCCGCACCTTCCTGGGCTATGCGAAGCAGACGCCGGAATCGATCGAACAATTCTATGAGAACGCCGAGAAGGCCAAATCCCTAGGCCGATAGGTTCGGGTTCTGGACATATTTCGTCTGGGTCGGCCATCTGGTCGGGGTGTCTTCGATCTTGCGCGCGATGACCTGGATGATCTTCTCGATGGGATCGCGGAATTTGATGCGCTGGACGCCATCCAGGCGGGTCAGGCGGACCTCGCCAGGCGGCTGTTCCACAGCGTACATGTCCAGCATCTCGAAGCCGTTGGCCCGGTAGAAGTCGTGATAGAAGGCCGGCGAGAAATTGTAGAAGCCATGGTTGATCATCACCATAGGATTGCCGTGGTGGACGATCCCGCCAACCCGCACCGCCATGGCCACGTTGGCGACGGCCTGGGCGATGTTGAAACAGTGTTCCAGCGTCCCTGAATCGATCACCACGTCGAACGCGCCCACGAGTTCGGGCGCGAGGGGCTCGTTGAGGTCCTGGACGATCTCGCCGCCGCGGATGACGGCGATGTCCAGGTAATGCGGCTCGAAACCCAGGGCGCGGAACAGCGCGTCGGCATCGATGACGCTGGACTGGCTACGGTGCCATGCGGCGATCGTTTGCGAGTCCGCCCTGATCCCGACCACCTCGGCCACCTGGGCTCCGAAGACACGCTCCACGTCGTCCTTCGACACCACGAAGTCGATATAGCCCAGCGAGAGGAGTTTTATCGGAGCGCCCGGTGCGACTGCGGCGCGCAGCTGTTTGCGCACGACCTGCAGGACGCGCCCAAACAGCGGCAATGCGTTGGCGGTGACGGCCATATGTACTCCTGCGCCGGTCTATTCCGCGTTGTCGGTCAGCGGCCCGCGCGCCTGGCCGTCAGCGTACTTCACGGTAAGACCCCGCGACACCGTGTCGAAATAGGCGAGCGCGTCGGCCGCCGTGTCGCCGGTCACCGCCATCATCCCGATGCGCTGCGAGGTCCATTGAAGTGGCTTCACCACGCCGTCGGCCGGCAGGAACAGGAAGGCGTCGAGCACGCGCGGGTCGTCCACTATGTGACTCGGGATGAGATGACCGACCGCCTGCCCCGGCGGGTAGGTGAGGAAGCCATAGACGGCGCCCTTCGAGCTGGCTGTCGGATCGGGCCATTGAACCCGCAGGCCGCAGGCCAGTCGCGCGGCCTGAACGAAGGGGTCGCAGCCGCTGGCGTGGGCGGCCAGCATCGACGTGAAGCCGCCGCCGACGCGCCCGCCCACCTCGATCGGCCGTGGGCCATCGGCGGTTAGGGCGAACTCCACGTGGGCCGCCGAGTCCGTCAGGCCCACGGCCTGGACGACATCCGTCAGCATACGCTCCGCCGCGGCGGCCAGGTCGCCTTCGAGGCCGGGATAGATCACGGCGAGATCCACGCGGTAGGGCGCCCTGGATTTTCGCTTGCGGCCAATGGCGACCACCTGCGTCCGGCCCTCGGCGACCAGCACCTCGGCGCTGAACTGCGGGCCGTCGAGGGCGCGCTCCGCCAGCACCGCCGAACCCGCGGCCGCGTCGCGCGCGAAGGCCAGCGCGTTTTCAGCGTCGTCTGGTGTTTGGACCAGACTGACGCCCCGTGAGCCGCCGCCGCTGACGTCAGGTTTCAGGATCACCGGCCAACCCAACGCAGATCCGGCGGCGATGACGTCCTGGACGCTTTCGACGAGCCGGAACGGCACTTCCCAGGCAGGGCAGCGGCTATTGATCTCCTGCCGCTGGCGGAGCTTGCTGGCGAGCCGGGCGGCGGTCGCCTGGGCGCCACCGCGAATTCGTCCACGCGCGGCGAGCGCGGCGATCGAGGAGACGCCGGCTTCGTTGGTCGCGACGGCCCCGTCCACGCCACCCACCTGGTCAAGGATCTGTTCGAGCCCGTCCACGTCGTCGATGGCGCAGGCGACGCCAAGATCGGCGACGTCGAAGGCGAACGGCCGTGGCAGATCGTCGACGACGATGCAGCGGAAACCCGATTCCTTCAGCGCCTTCACCGAGCCGACGATGGGTCGGCCGGCGCCAAGCACCATCACGGTGGGGCGGCCGGTCACCGGGCGCGGTCGATCAAGCCCTCGTAGGGCTCGAACACCACGGAATCCGAGCTGAAGGCGTCGTCCACATGGACCTGCACCGTGTATTCGAAGGGCATGTAGTCGTGGCGTAGGGTGATGCGTTTGCTGTACCGCCGGGCGATATCGAAGATCGCGCCGGGGTCGGGATAGAAAAGGTTATCGTATCGGACGTCGGCGGCGGGCGACATGAAGTTGGCCGCGAAACCGATCCCTGCGGCTTCTGCGAACCGCTCGAAGGCGCGTTCGATGAAGGCCATGTTGTCCTTCAGGCGATGCGAAAAGACCCCGGACGCGACGATCACATCGTATCCGTCCGGCAACCCGGCGTCGTCCATATCATGCAGCCGCAGATCGACGCCCGGATGGTGAGCGTGACCCTCAGCGATCAGGGCCGGCACGATGTCGATGCCGGTATAACGCCAGTGGCCGCGCCCGCTTTCGTGGCAGTACGCCGCCATGTCGCCGAAGCCACAGCCGACATCGAGCACGGACTGCGTCGCCTCAGGCCACGATGACAGAAGGATTTCGTAGCGCAGTTTGTGGCGTCCCTTGGTCCAGCCGAGCGTGCGCTCGTCGTAGCCGAACTCGGCGTGGCGGACCTCGTAGCGCTGGCGGTTGGCGTCCTTCTCCTGCGGGTCCACGTCACTCTCCCGCCGGGTAGAGGTCGAGGCCCAGGAACCGCGTCAGGCTGCGGCCGGCGATGTTGAGGCGCTTGTTCAGGGGCAGTCCCGCCGTCAGCGCCTCGAACCGGGCCCGCACGTCGGCGGGTGAATATTCCGGGGCGTCGGTGCCGATGCAGACGCGGCGGTCCAGCGTGCGGAAGATATATCCGAGATCCGCGTCGATCGAGGCGCCGGCGTAGCGCATCAGAGTGAAGGACAGGTCGAGCAGCACGCGCGGATTGGCGCGGGTGAACTCGGCATAGCGCAGCACCTCGACGGTGCCGCCGTGCAGGAGCACTAGGCGGGCGTCGGGCGCCTGGCGCAGCGCCGCCGCCAGGTGGGGAAGCGGATCGACCGGCAGGCCCGCGTCGACGTCGGCGAACTGGTAGGTGCAGTAGAACACGGGAAGGCCCGCCGCGGCGGCCGAACGCAGGAGGGCGTGGAACCTCGGCTCGTCCGGCCCCACGCCGGCGGCGCGGGGATGGGCGTGCACGCCGACGAAGCCCATCGCCTTCAGGGCGGCCATTTGGGTGTCCGTGGTTTCGGCCTCGGAACCGTCCCACGCCGCGACCGGCCAGAGCCGTTGGCAGGCGAGCGTCGCCTCGGCGAATTCCCGATGATCATAGCCTCCGACACCGGGCAGGCCCTGGATGAGGCCGCCGATGAAGCCGGCTTCCGTCATGGCCTGGCGAAGGTCCGCGAAGGTCTGGCCCGGGCGGCCGTCGAGCCACGCGCCGTCGAGGGTTGCGCCGCCGTGGCTGTCGAAGAGCGGAACTTCGTCGTTCATCCCTAGCCGCTCGATCACTTCGCCAAGAGGCGCGCAGGCAGGGGGACCATGCCAATTCCCGCCCGTCCATAGCCATCGCCGCAGTAGAAAAGCCAGTCCTGCCCGGCGCGATGCAACAGTTTGGGATAGCCCTGCATCTCCCCGTCCCAGCTTCCGGCGGGGATGTCCAGGCGGGTGCGGCTTCTGAGGATCTCCCCATCGTCGGTCACGGGGACGGAATAGAGGCGATAGTCGCGGACGCGCGCGGTGAACAGGATCTCTTGGCCGCCGCCTACCCAGCGCGGCGCCGGCGTGCCGATGGCGACCTCGTCGCCCTCGAGTTCGATGGCGACGCTCGACGTCTCGCGGTCGAAGGTCAGCCCGTCGTCGGAGAACGCCTGCCGCACGTTGTAGCGGTGGCTGACGCTATCGCTCTGACGCTCCCAGCCCACGAAGTTCACGTACAGCATGCGCCACAGCCCGCTGGGCAGACGATCGACGGCGCAGGATCCCGTCCCGATCGGTTCGCGGTCCGTCGCCGGAAACCAACTCGCCTGTGACATCCGGCGGAAGGGGCCGTTGTGGCCCAGGCGCTCGGCCAGGCCGAGCTGGTTGCGGAACGGGACGCCGCCGCCCAGGCGCATCCAGCCGACATAGAACATCCGTTGTGCGCCCTCGTGCTGGACGAGCCAGGGGTAGCCGGCGCCGTTCATGTCGAAGGCGCCCAGCGCGCCCCGGTCCAGCAGCGGTTCGGAGACGTGCAGCAGGCGGGGCGGGTCGCCCCATTCGAAGGTCATGGCCCCGATGCGGCTTTCGCCCCCCGCGTCGCGGCCGCTCACCAGCAGCTCCAGATGCCCGTCGCTCGTGAGGCGGGGAAAGAACGCGCCTAGCCCGCCGGCCATCCAGGGGACGCCGGGAACTGGCTGGGCGACCAGGGTCGCCTTGGGGAGGTCGAGGCTGAGCATCACGGGCGGCCCTAGCCTCCGATCTCGACACCCGCGCGGGCGGCGTTGCCGGGAAGGCCGTTCACCGCGAGGATCGCCGACCACCGACCGCGGAAGGCGGTCCAGTCGAGCGTGGCCTCAGGATCGACCGCCTGCACGCCGTGCGGCCGTTGCGGATGGAACCAGATGACGTCGCCTGGGCCCACCAGCGGATCGACCTGCAGACGCAGGCCATCGGGAAGCTCGACCCAGAGGCCGCCGTCCGTGAAATCCTCTCCATGCGCCGACATGACCAGCGTCGGCACGACCAGTTGATACTCGCCGGCCGGATCAATGTGGCCGGCCATGTGTCCGCCCCCGCGGGGATAGAACTGCGCCGAGAACCGCGCGACGGCGCCCTCGGAGGGATCGCCGGAAAGGAACGCCGTCTCGCCGGCCCCGCACAGCCTGTTCCGTAGCCGGAACACGTCGTCCAGCATCCCGAAGAGACCGAAGACGTCCTGGTTCCAGGGGAAGAACGAGAACTGGTGGAAGGCCGCGTGCACATAGGCCCGCTCGTCGTTCCAGTTCAGGCGGTGGAAGTTGGGACAGCCCGGCTCGATCGGGCGCCAGTTGGGGAGCGACGATCGGCCGATCCCCGCGAGATAGTGGGTGATCCGCCGCGTCAGTTCGGCCGACAGGACGTTGCGGCTGACCAGGACCTGTCCCTGCCGCAACATCTCCGCCATCCCGACATAGGCCGCCTGGTCGCGGAGAATGGCGCCCGGCGCTTCGATCTCGTGGACGCCTCGGCGAGCGTGGTCCGCGTTCATATCCATCGCCGCTGTCCAGAGTAATCCGCCCGCTACACCTGCGGAGCCATGCGTCATATTGCAGGCGTAGAGGGTTAGGAATCCATTATGTGCCGGCCTGAGATTGACCTACAAGCGCCGTCTCGAGAGGCGCGGGGTGTTTCCTCTCCCTGAGGACCCATGACGACAGTATTCGACTGCACGCTTCGGGATTCGAGTTATGTGGTCGACTTCATGCTCGACCTGGACACCACCCGGACGATCACGAAGGGCTTGGCTGAGGTCGGGGTCTCGCACATCGAGGTCGGCCATGGGCTGGGCCTGGGCGGGGCGCGGCTCCATGGCAAGGCCGCCGGCGCGAGCGACGGGGCATACCTGGAGGCGGCGCTTTCGAGCGCGGGGGCGAGCAAGGTCGGCTGCTTCCTGATCGCCGGCAACGCGACTCTGGACGAAGTCGGCCGGTGCGTGGCCGACGGTGCGCAGTTCATCCGTGTCGGCATCCAGGACAATACGGTCGAGGCGAGCCTGGAGGTGATGGAGGTCCTGCGTGGACGAAGGGTCGAAGTCTTTCCGTTCCTGATGGCGACATCGATCTGGCCGCCGGACGAGATCGAGGGCGTGCTTGAACGCCTGGCCGCCTACGAGACCGCGGGCTGCTACTACGTCGACTCCGCCGGCTGCCTCTACGGCGCGCGCACAGCGGCGGCGCTGACCCACTTCGACGGCAACTGGGCCGGGGCCCGTGGTTTCCATGGCCACAACAACTTGCAATCGGCCATCCCGAACTGTCTGCAGGCCGCTGAACTCGGTTATGCCTTCATCGACGGCACGCTGGGCGGCTTCGGCCGGTCCGGAGGCAATGCGCCGACCGAGATCCTGCTCAGTCTCCTGACGCTGGACGATCCGGATCGGATATCCGCGGTCATCGCCCTGGCCGAGGAGTTTTCGCGGCGCGTCGGCCAGCCCTATGACTACTGGAATGTGGCGCTGGGTCTCACCGGCACCCACTCGCGCCATCTTGCCCGGCTGCTGGCCGGCGGCCGCAGCCGCGAGGTGGTCTTCCGCGATCTCTATCTTGAGCGACCCCGGAGCCTGACCGCGGATTTCGCCGGCGGGTAGGCCAAGGCACGCTCACCCCCGTTCGATGGAGCCGCGCTCCTCGATGAGTTCGACGAAGTGGCGCGCATAGGAAGCGGCCATGGCGCATGGGTCCGACAAATAGCGCGCCATGAAGCGGCGTGACGCCTCGCCGGCGGCGGCGCGGGCTTTCGGATCCTCGATCAGGCGTCCGACGTGGCGAACGTAGTCGTCCGGCGTGCGCGCGACGGCGATAAGGGTATTTGCTTCGTCGCCCATGAAGGCCTGGAGTTCGGCGCGCTCCTCGACGGTCCCCTGCCCGTCGTCGACAAGCGGTTTCAGGAAATTCCACAGGCCCGTCTGGGCGGCCTCCGGCGAGTCATAGAGCACCGCCGCCTTTCCCGCCGCCATCGCCTGGAAAAGCGTGAAGCCGCAGGGGAACGGGAAGCTGTCTAGGAAGATGTCAGGGACCTGGGCGTAGAGCCGCGTGTTCACCCAGCCGATGAACCGGGTCCTGTCGAGGACACCCGCGGCGCGGAAGGCTTGCACCACCTCCGGCTTCTCCGTCCGGCCGGCCCACAGGAAGACCGCAGTGGGATGGGCGGTGAGGATCGCCGTCAGGGCCTGCAGATAAGCGGGGTCACCCATCTTTTCCTCGCGGGCAAAGGTCGCCAGCACCACCCGGCCCCTCAGTTCAACCCTCAGCGCCGCGGCCTCGTCCTCCAGGCTGGGGTCGTACCAGTCATCGACGCCGAGCATGCCCATGCGCCACATGCGCCCGGCGAGCATCCCAAAGTGGGTGAGCGCGCTGCCGCTGACATAGCCGTCGATGTCCTGGTGCGAGAAGTTGCGGTACTTCATGGCCCACCAGGTCTGGACGGGCGCAAGGCGCAGGCCGAAGGCCAGCGGCAGCATGGTCACCAGGCTGACCCAGACGAGTTCCTGGACGCGCTCCTCCGAGAGGAGTTCGCGAAGGCGCAGCATGCGGCGCCAGGCGGAGTCGCGCGTCTCCGGAAAGCGCTCGTTCAGCATCACCAGCCGAACCCCCAGCCTGGCGAGCGCCTGCTCCATCTCCGGACTCTTGCCGGAGAAGCAGTAGACCGTGGGCTCAAAGGGCTGCTCGTCGAGCCTCCGGTAGCCTTTCAGCGTGTTCAGGAGCACTTCGATATGGGCCAGCATCGTGGCGTTGTGGATGAAGAAGCCGATCCTGTAGGGCGGCTCGAGCGCAGGCTGGGGCAGGGGTGGCAGCTGAGCGCGCCAAGCGTGCGCCGCGGCGGTGAACAGAGGCGCTATCTGCGCCATGCACCAGGCGAAGTGGGCCTCTGTCTCGGTGGGCTTCACATAGTATTCGTAGAGCAAGCTCTCGAGACCCATGGCGCCATCCATCTCGCGCCGTTCCAGGAGCATCGCCAGGGTTGGCAGCACGAGCTTGCTGAAGGCCAGGTCCTTCCCGGGATCGGGCGCCTTGTCGGCGAAGCCCGTGACGCCAAGGAGTTGCCGGGCGAACGGAAAGAGTTGCGGCGTGGGCATGCGCTGCAACAGGCCGAGTAGCATCGACACGGCGTCGTCGGGCATGCCCAGCGCCGCCGCGGCGCCGGCCAGGTTCAACCAGACTGCGCCGTCCTGCCCCCGCCCGATCGCGTCGATGTAGAGCGCCTTGGCCCGCTGGACGTCGCCCAGCCGGGCCGCACAGATTCCGCGCACATACTGGGCCTGGGCAAACTGCCCGTGGCCCGAGTCGATGTGGGCCACCAGGGCGAGGATGTCTTGCACTGGGGCCTTCTGCTGCAGCAGGGCATAGGCCTGGTGGATCGCGTCCGTCGGCGCGGCGTCAGCGCTCATGCCGTGCGGGAGGTTGGGAACAGGGCCTCCGCCTCCAAAAACGCCTTCAGGTCGCCGCCTTCGAACAGCACGCCGCGAATTCCTGCGCGCAGCGCCGCCTCCAGGTCCGAGGACTTGTCGCCGATCAGCAGGGAGCGGTCGCGGTCGATGGGCCAGTCGGCCAGCGCCTTCAGGATCATGCCGGGATTGGGCTTGCGGTCGGGCGGATCGGGGTGGCGGTAGGCGTCGAGCGCGGCGTCGGGGTGGTCCGGGGCATGGTAGAAGGCGTCAACGTGGCCGCCGACCTTGGCCAGGTCTTCGCTCATCCGCGCGTGCAGGGCGTGCATGGCGGCCTCGGTGTAGTAGCCGCGCCCGACGCCTGACTGGTTGGTCACCACGATCACCAGCCAGCCCGCCCGGTTGAACGCCGCCACGCTGGCCTTCGCGCCGGGGATCCAGCGGAAGTCCTCCCAGCGGTGGACATACCCCTGGTCCTCGTTCAGCACCCCGTCGCGGTCGAGGAAGAGGGCGGGGCGCAGATATTGTGCGGCGGTTTCGGACACCAGGGCGACTATAGCCGCCCCGGCGATTTCAAAAAGTCCAACTGGCGGTCTAAGGTCGTCCTTGCCCAGCTGTTGGCCCGAGGTCGCCCTTGCCCGCACCCGTCCCCGCCGTCCTGACCCTCGACGACCTGAAGGTCGACTTCGACACGCACGACGGGGTGATCCAGGCGGTCCGGGGCGTCTCCCTGGCCATTCCGCGGGGCCAGACCCTGGGCGTGGTCGGCGAGAGCGGCTCGGGCAAGAGCCAGACCTTCATGGCGGTGATGGGCCTGCTGGCCCGCAACGGGCGGGCGACGGGTTCCGCGAAGTTCTCGGGGACCGAGCTCCTGACGCTCACGCCCCGCGAGCTCAACCGCATCCGCGGCTCGAAGATGACGATGATTTTCCAGGATCCGCTGACCGCGCTGACGCCGCACGTACGCATCGGCGAACAGATCGCCGAGCCGCTGCGCCTGCACCAGGGGATGAGCGACCGCGAGGCCATGGCGCACGCCAGGCTGTGGCTGGAGAAGGTCCGCATTCCCGACGCGGCGCAACGCCTGCGCCAGTATCCGCATGAGCTTTCCGGCGGGATGCGCCAGCGGGTGATGATCGCCGCCGCCATGGCTGGCGGGCCGGAACTGCTGATCGCCGACGAGCCGACCACGGCGCTGGACGTCACCGTCCAGGCCGAGATCCTCGACCTGATGGCCGAGCTGCAGCGCGAGACCGGCGCGGCCATGGTGCTGGTCACCCACGACATGGGGGTCATCGCGCGGCTGGCCGACCGGGTCTGCGTGATGAAGGACGGCGCCTATGTGGAGGAGGGTTCGGCCGAGGACATCTTCGCCAATCCGCAGACCGACTATACCAGGGCCCTGCTGGCGGCGATCCCGAGGCTCGACCGCGAAGGCCGGGGCGGGCGGCCGACGCTGGACCCGGTGGCCGCGAACGCGCCCGTCGTGGTGTCGGGCGCCGACGTCAAGGTCTGGTTCCCGATCGGCGGCGGGTTCCTGGCGCCAACGCGCCAGCTCCGCGCGGTGGACGGGGTCTCCTTCCAGGTGCGCCAGGGCGAGACCCTGGGCGTGGTCGGCGAGAGCGGCTCGGGCAAGTCGACGCTGGCGCGCGCCATCCTCAACCTGATCCCGGCCACCGGCGGGGTCGTGACCCTGATGGGCCGCGACATCACTCACGCCCAGCGCGAGGCCTTGCGGGCGGCGCGCAAGGACCTGCAGATCGTCTTCCAGGACCCGCTGGCCAGCCTCGACCCAAGGGTGACGATCGGCGATTCCATCGCCGAGCCATTGCAGATCTTCCGCCCCGACCTCGACCGCGCTGGCCGCGACCGCGAGGTCGCCGCGATGATGGCCCGGACCGAGCTCGATCCGGCGCTGATCAACCGCTATCCGCACGAGCTTTCCGGCGGCCAGAACCAGCGGGTAGGCATCGCCCGCGCGATGATCCTCAAGCCCCGCCTGGTGATCTGCGACGAGGCGGTCTCGGCGCTGGATGTCTCGATCCGGGCGCAGATCATCGACCTGCTGATCAACCTCCAGAAGGAGATGGGCCTGGCGATGATCTTCATCAGCCACGATCTGGCGGTGGTCCGCGAGATCAGCCACAGGGTGCTGGTGCTCTACATGGGCCGGGTGGTGGAGACCGCCGACCGCGACCGGATCTACCGGGCGCCGCAGCACCCCTACACCAAGGCTCTCCTCTCCGCCGCGCCGATCCCGGACCCCACCATCGAGCGCACGCGCGAGCGGGTGAAGCTGGTGGGCGAGCCGCCCAGCCCGATGGACCCCCGCGCCGCTTGGCGCTTCGCGCCCTCGCGCCTGCCCATCGACCCCATGGCGCCGGTCCTGCCGCCGGCCTTGAACGAGGTCGCGCCCGGCCATCTGGTCGCCGAATTCGACCCGCCGTCAGAAGCGGCCTAGAAGCCAGACCATGCGGAAGATCACACCCGTCCTGATGTCCGGGGGCGCCGGGACGCGGCTCTGGCCGCTCTCACGCCAGGCCAGGCCCAAACAGTTCCATACGCTGGGCGGCCACCACACCCTGATCCAGGAAACGGCGCTCCGGGTCGCGGGCGCGCTGTTTGGCCCGCCCATGGTGGTCTGCAACGCCGCACACGCCGATCTGGTCCGCGAGCAGTTGGCCGCCGTGGGTGTCGTAGCCAAGGCGCTCATCCTGGAGCCGGAAGGCCGCAACACCGGGCCCGCCTCGGCGGTCGCCGCGGCGATCGCGGCGCAGGACGAACCCAACAGCCTGATCCTGCTGCTGCACGCCGACAACCGGGTGGCCGACGTGCCGGCCCTGCACGCCGCCATCACGGCCGGCGCCCCCGCCGCGGAGGCCGGCGCGCTGGTGATCTTCGGCATCAAGCCCACCGGACCGGAAACCGGCTACGGCTACATCCGCGCCGAGCCGGGCGACGGTGTCCTCCGCAAGGTGGCCCAGTTCGTCGAGAAGCCGGACCTCGCCACCGCCATCACCTACGTCGCCGACCCCGATTACAGCTGGAACGCCGGCATGTTCCTGTTCCGGCCGAACGTCTTCCTGGCCGAGGCCGCCCAGCTCGCGCCCGAACTGGCCGCCGCCGCCACGGTCGCCGCCGATCAGGCCGAGCGCGTTGGCGACACGGTGCGCCTGGGCGAGGCCTTCCTGCGCAGCCCGGCCGTGGCCATCGACACGGCGGTGTTCGAGCTGACCGAAAAGGCCGTGGTGGTGCAGGCCGACATCGGCTGGAGCGACGTGGGCAACTACGACGCTCTGTGGGCGGCCGCCGCGAAGACCGCGTCGGGCGACGCCGTCTCCGGGCCCGCGATCCGCGCCGGGACAAGCCGCAACCTTGTCCTCACCGACGGTCCGACCGTGGTGATCAGCGGGGTCGAGGACCTGGCGGTGATCGTCGAGAACGGCGTCGTCCTGGTCACCCGCAGGGACGACCCCTCAGCCGTCCGCGCCGCCGTGGAGGCGATCAAGGCGGCGGGCCGCGACGAGCTTCTCTAGGCGCCGCATTGCGGCAGGCCCAAGCCGCCGTTAGGTTGCGCGCCTTTTCCGCAACGCCCGGCGCCGCCATGACCCTATCCTTCGACGATATCCTCGCAGCCAAAGACCGGCTGCAGGGTCATATCGAGCGCACGCCCTGCCGTTTCTCCCGCACGCTGTCGGATATCACGGGGGCCGAGGTGTGGGTCAAGTTCGAGAACCTGCAGTTCACCGCCGCCTACAAGGAGCGCGGCGCGCTCAACAAGCTGCTGCAGCTTGGCGAAAACGTCCGCAAGCGCGGCGTGATCGCGGCCTCGGCCGGCAACCACAGCCAGGGGCTGGCCTACCACGGCTCGCGGCTGGGCGTGCCGGTGACCATCGTGATGCCCAAGAACACCCCTTTCGTGAAGGTCCAGCAGACCCGCGCCTTCGGGGCCGAGGTGGTCATCGAGGGCGACACCTATGACGACGCCTCCAGCCACGCGCTGAAGCTCTGCGACGAGCGCGAGCTGACCTTCGTCCATCCGTTCAACGACCTGGACGTAATGGCGGGCCAGGGGACGGTGGCGCTGGAGATGCTGGAGGACGTGCCGGAGCTAGAGGTCCTGCCCGTGCCGATCGGCGGCGGCGGCCTGATCGCCGGCATGGCGACGGCGGCCAAGCACATCAAGCCGGACATCAAGGTGATCGGGCTCGAGCCCGCGCTCTATCCATCGTTCACCGCCCGCATGCGGGGCGTGAACGCCGGCGCCACGAGCGGCGGGGCGACCATCGCCGAGGGCATCGCGGTCAAGCAGGTGGGGGACGTGAGCTATTCCGTGGCGCGCCCCCTGGTGGACGACGTGCTGCTGGTCGAGGAGCCGTTCTTCGAGCGCGCCATAGCGCTGTACTGCAATGTCGAGAAGACCGTGACCGAAGGGGCGGGCGCGGGCTCTCTGGCTGCCCTGCTGGCCTTTCCCGAGACGTTCCGGGGCAAGAAATGCGGCCTGGTGATCACTGGCGGCAACATCGACACCCGTCTCCTGGCGTCGGTCCTCACCCGCGAACTGGTCCGTGAGCAGCGGATCGTCAGTCTCCGGATCATCGGCGACGACCGTCCGGGTCTCCTGGGCAATGTCTCGGCGATCATCGGCAACCTGGGCGCCAACATCATCGAGGTGGCGCACAACCGCCTGGCCCTCGACGTCCCCGCCAAGGGCGCGGAATTCGACATCATGATCGAGACCCGCGACGCCCAGCACACCCGGGAAATCATGGACGCCCTGCGTGCGGCGGGCTACCCGCCCCGCGCCGTCTGAAGAGGCCGAAGCTTATGATCCGTATCCTCGCGATTTTCGCCGCCGCGCTGTCCCTCGCGGCCTGCCACAAGCCGCCCGCGCCCGACCAAGGACTGGCGGCCGCGGCCTTCATGGCGAGCAACGCCAAGGCGGCGGGCGTCCAGACCCTGCCATCCGGCCTGCAGTACAAGATCGTCCACTCCGGGCCGGCGACGGGCGTCAAACCGCAGCTCACCGACGAGGTGAAGGTGAACTACGAAGGCAAGCTGCTGGACGGCAAGATCTTCGACTCGTCCTATGAGCGCGGAGCCCCGGTCGCCCTGCCGCTCAAGGGCCTTGTGAAGGGCTGGCAGGAAGCCCTGCAGCTGATGCGCCCCGGCGACGAATGGATCCTCTATGTCCCGCCGGAGCTCGGCTACGGCTCTGACGGCGCCGGGGGCGGCCAGATCCCCGGGGGCGCGGCGCTGATCTTCCGCATCGAGCTGATCGACGTCCTGCCCGGACCAGGCCGGATCCAGCAGGGCTAGGCGCTAACCCGCCTTCCGACGCCCGGCGCTGGCGATCATGAAGGCCAGGACGACCCCGATGGCGCCGCCCGTCAGCAATCCGACCGCCCTCAGCATCGGCGGCGGGTCGCGAAAGAACATCACCGAGGCGTGGCCCAGGAAGACGCCGGGGAGTGCGCCAGCCACGAACAGGTAGATCGCCAATCGCGAGGTCGGCATCGCCGCCGCCGCCGTGACGTCGGCGTTCGCCATGTCGCGCTTGATGGTCCGGCGGCTCAGGAAAAAGCACAGCATGGCGAAGGGCAGGATCGCCGTGGACAGCAAGAGTGTCGTCCGGATGCCGTGGGCGGAGGCCGCAGCGCAGGGCGCCACGGCCGCATCCAGCGCCCGCTTGCAGGCCTCGACGTCGAGGCCGGTGCCGGCCAGGTAGTGGTTGGTCATGGCGTCGGTAGTGATGCCGAAGGACGTTGGCCCGGCGCCCAGTCCGATGATGTTGATCACGAACAGTAGCACCGCGGCGCTGAGCGCGCGCATCGCCGGCGGCGCCAGGCTCTGCACGCCGCCGTAGACGGGCCCCCACCAGGCGCCCAGGCTCATGTTGGGGATGAGCAAAAGGACCAGCGCCAGCGGCACATTGTCCGTGCCGGCCACGTACCAGAGCACCGGGATGCTGAGGATCGGGGTCAGCAGCGGGAACAGCGCATAGTCGCGGATGTCCCTGGCGCCCCAGCGGTCGGCCAGATGGCCGCCCAGCCAGGATCCGAACGCCCCGCCGATCCCGGCGCTGAGGCCCAGCGCAAGGCTCGTGAAGCCCAGCGGCGGCCTGCCGGCGGCTGGCGTCATGCCGAACTGGCCGGCCAAGACCATCAGCTCAGGGGTGTGGTTGCGCAGGAAGAAGGGGGTGAGGAACTGGCCATGGGCATAGGTCATGAAGGCCGTCAGCGCGCCGCCCATCGCAAACAGCCAGAAGGTCGGCCGCTGCTCGAGCGTCGAGAACACCGTCATCAGCGGGATGTGGCTGGCTGCGTTGGCGGCGGCCTGGGCGTCGCGGCTGAGTTGGCTGCGGGGCTCGCGCAGGGTGAAGATCGCGAGTACCGCGAACAGCAGGCCCGGTGCGCCTGCCACGAAGAAGGCGGCCCGCCAACCATGGTGCTCAGCGACGATCCCGCCGATCGCCATGCCCAGGAGCGTCCCGATGGAAATGCCCATCGAGTAGATGGCCAAGGCCGTGGCGCGCTTATGGGCCGGGAAGTAGTCGGCCAGCAGGGAATGAGCCGTCGGCGAACAGCCTGCCTCGCCGACGCCGACGCCCGCGCGAGCGAAGGCCAGGGTCGCATAGCTCCTGGCCAGGCCTGAGATGACCGTGAAGCCGCTCCAGATCGCCAAAGAGACTGTCATCACCCAGGGCCGGTTGGCCTTGTCGGCGATCCGGGCGATCGGAATGCCCAGGATGGTGTAGACCGCCGCGAAGAAGATGCCGCCCAGCGCGCCCATCTGGCTGTCGGTCAGGCGCAGGTCGGTCTTGATGCTCTCACCGATGGTGGTGATGATCTGGCGATCCAGGAAGTTGACCGTGTAGATCGCGACCAGCAGGGTCAGCGCATATCGGCCGTAGGCCGCGCTCACCGGCGCGAACCGCGGCGCGGCGGGCGCGCCCGGTTCCAGGGCGATGTCGACCAAGATACAGCCTCCCCCGACGTCTCTTGTTCTTGAGCGCATCTAGGCACGGCCCGGCGAACGACGCCAGCCGAACGCTTTCCTTTCAGCCGCAAGCCCGCGGGTCTAAGTCTGCCGCCATGACCGACGTCCGCCGCGCGCTTGATATCCTGAAGACCCTGGTCGCGTTCGACACGACCTCGCGGCACTCGAACCTCGCCCTCATCGAGTGGGTGGAGGCCTATCTCGACGGCCATGCGGTGGCCCACCGGCGGGTCCCCAACGCCGAGGGGACCAAGTCCAACCTGATCGCCACCATCGGCCCGGCGGTCGAAGGCGGGGTGGTGCTGTCGGGCCATACCGATGTGGTTCCGGTGGATGGCCAGGCGTGGGACAGCGATCCCTTCGCGCTGGTCGAGCGGGACGGCCGGCTCCATGGGCGCGGGACCTGCGACATGAAGGGGTTCCTGGCGCTGGCCCTGGCCGCCGTTCCGGACCTGGTCGCGGCCAGGCCGCGCAGGCCGGTCCACCTGGCCTTCTCCTATGACGAGGAAGTGGGCTGCCTGGGCGCGCCGGCGATGATCGCGGTGATCGCGCGCGAACTGCCGAAACCGGCCTTCGTGGTGGTCGGCGAGCCCACCGAGATGGTGGCGGTTAACGGCCACAAGTCGATCAATACGTTCCGAGTTAATGTCAGCGGCCACGAGGCGCATTCGAGCCTGACCCACCTGGGCGTCTCGGCGATCATGGAGGCGACGCGCCTGATGGCCGCCCTGGTCGCCCTGTCGGACCGGCTGGCGGTCGAGGGCGACCTGGCCTCGCCCTTCACCCCGAAGGGCGCGACCCTGACCATCGGCCTCGTCAGCGGCGGCACGGCCGGCAACATCCTGGCCCGCGAATGCAGCTTCCTGTTCGACCTGCGGTGTCCGCCCGGCTTCGACCCGGCGGCGATCATGGCGCCGTTCCTGGCCCAGGCCCGCGCGATGGACCTGGCGCTGAAGGCGCGCTCGCCGGACGCCGGCGTCACGGTAGAGCAGCGCTCCAACACGCCGCCCTTCGCACCGGAGCCCGAGGGCGCGGCCGAGGCCTTCGTGCGCACCCTGGCCGGCGACAACGGGCCGCCGCGAGCGGTGTCCTATGCCGCCGAGGCCGGGCAGTTCCAGCAGGCCGGGTTCTCCACCGTGATCTGCGGGCCGGGCTCCATCGAGCAGGCCCATCAGCCCAACGAATATGTCGAGGTCCGGCAGATGGAGCGGGGCTGGGCCTTCATGCGCCGGCTCGTGGCCTGGTCCGCCGCCGCTGGATGAACGGGCGCCGCAGAAACAGGTTGAAGGGGTTCCAGGTCATGGCGCTGGCGATGTCCCAGGAGGTCGCGGTCCGCGTCGCCTGAACCTCGCGGCGCGCGGCCAGCGCCACGTCGATATTGCGCAGGCCGGCGGCCAGCCCGCGCATGGGGGCTCGGATCTCGCCGTTCATGGCGTGGGTGATGAACAGCATGACCGTCGCCAGAATGTGCAGCGGCAGGGTCAGCCAGAACAGCACCGGCGGGGTGTCCTTGACGAACACCCAGAAGCGGTTGCGGGTGCCGTGGAAGACCGCAAAGTCGCTACGCCGCCCGCCCGAGGAGGCTGAGCCCACGTGGCGGACCACGGCGTCGGGGACCAGCAGGGTGGGCTCGCCGATCAGCCGCAGGCGGTAGCCCAGGTCGACGTCCTCGCAATAGCAGAACAGCCGCTCATCCAGCCCGCCGATCGCCAGGAACAGCGCCCGTTCGATCAACATCGCCCCGCCGCAGGCCGAGAACACCCAGCCCGCCTCGACGGGTCCGGGATCGCGGTGGGTGTAGCCGCCGCGGAACGGGAAGCCCGGCAGCGCCATGACGTCGCCAAGACCATCGAGCCGGGTCGGGTCTTCGGCCAGGAGTTGGCGGGAAGCGAAGGCGTGGACTTGGGGGTTCGACTCAGCCGCCGCGACCAGCCGCGCCAACCAGGCGGGCTCGGCGAAGGCGTCGGGGTTGAGCAGCGCCAGCCACTGGCCCCGCGCCCTGGCCGCGCCCTGGTTCACCGCCGCGGCGAAGCCCAGGTTCGCGGCGTTCTCCAGGAGGATGAGGGTCGGGTCGGCCTGGGCCGCGGCCTGCGCCTCGCCGCCCGACGAGGCGTTGTCCACCAGGATGGTCTCGAAGTCGCGGAGGTCCTGGGCCCGCAGCGCGGCCAGGCACTCCGTCAGCGTCGGCCCGCTCTCGTAGACCACCACCACCACGCTGATACGCAGGCCGGGAGGGTTGCCAATCGCGACGCCACGCGCCATCCGGAAGTCTGCCCCTTCAGCCCTTGAGACGCCATGACCACGATCACACCGCTCGACCTGCCCGAGGTCCTGCTTATCACGCCCAAGCGGCATGGCGATGCGCGCGGCTGGTTCGCCGAGACCTGGAGCCGCAAGTCACTGGCCGCGGCCGGCGTCGACACCCAGTTCGTGCAGGACAACCAGGCCTTCAACGCGAAGAAGGGCACGCTGCGTGGCCTGCATTTCCAGAAGGCGCCGCACGCCCAGGGCAAGCTTGTCCGCGTGCTGAAGGGCGCGATCTTCGACGTGGCCGTGGACATCCGCCCGGGCTCGCCGACCCACGGGCGCTGGGTGGGCGCGACACTGACGGCCGAGGCGGGCGAGCAGCTCTGGGTGCCGCGCGGCTTCGCCCACGGCTATGTGACGATCGCCGACGACACCGAGCTCTTCTACAAGGTCGACGGCGACTACGCCCCGCAGCTCGAGGGTGGGCTGATCTGGAACGACCCGGATCTGGGCATCGCCTGGCCGCTGGACGGCGAGCCGGTGCTGTCGGACAAGGACAAGGTCCTGCCGAGGCTCAAGGACATGCCTGCAGCTGAGTTCTAATCCTGGTGGGACCACTCTTCGAGGACCAGCGGTTCCCTCTCAGCCTGCTGCGCCCGCAAAGCGTCGAAGCCGTCTCCATCCAGCAAGCGGGAAAGCGCCCAGACCGCCGCGCCGCGCACCAGGGGTGACGGATCGTCCAGCAGCCGTTCGGCTTCCGCCGCCAGCGCCGGCTGGCCTGAATTGCCGATGGCGTAGAGGACGTTGCGCAGGAACCGGTCGCGGCCGATGCGCTTGACCGGGCTCTTGGCGAAAAGGACGCGGAAGGCCGGGTCGTCGAGGCGCGAGAGGTCGGCCAGCGACGGGGCCCTCAGGGCCTGGCGCGCTTGCAGCTTCTGTTCGGCGGCGACCTGGGCGAACTTGTTCCAGGGGCAGACCGCCAGGCAGTCGTCGCAACCGTAGATGCGGTTGCCCAGGGCCTGGCGGAACTCGCGCGGGATCGGCCCCTTCAGCTCGATGGTCAGGTAGGAGATGCAGCGCCGGGCGTCGAGCTGATAGGGCGCGGGGAAGGCCTTCGTCGGGCAGATGTCGAGGCAGGCCTGGCACGCACCGCAGGTGGTCCGCTCGGTGTCGTCGGCCGCCAGCTCCAGGGTGGTCAGGATCGAGCCCAGGAAGAGCCAGGAGCCGAATGCCCTGGAGACCAGGTTGGTGTGCTTGCCCTGCCAGCCCAGCCCGGCCTGGGCGGCCAGGGGTTTTTCCAGCAGCGGCGCGGTGTCCACGAAGACCTTCAGTTCGCCGCCGAACCGGCCCTGCAGCCAGCGGCCCAGCGCCTTCAGCCTGCCCTTGATCAGCTCGTGATAATCATCACCCTGGGCATAGACGCTGATGGCGGCGCGGGTGGGCTGGGCGAGCACCGCCATGGGATCGTGGTCAGGCCCATAATTCACACCTAGCACGATGGCCGATCGGGCGTCCGCCCACATGGCCCGAGGGTGGACGCGGCGCTCCACGGTCTCGGAAATCCAGCCCATCTCGCCGTGCCGGCCCTCGGCCACGAACGCCTCGAGGCGGGCGCCGGCCGGCCAGGCGTCGGCGAGCGGGGTGAAGCGGCAGAGGTCGAAGCCGAGTGCGAGCGCCTCGGCGCGGATCAAGTCTTCGGGCCGCTCAGAAATCGAGGTCGTCATAATGCTTGGCCGGCGCCAGACCCGGCCAGCGGTCCGCCAGCAGCGGCCGGAAACACGGCCGGGACTTCAGCTTCATGTACCAGGTCTTCACGGCGGGGAAGTCGCCCCAGGGCACGTCGCCGAAATAGTCGATCACCGACAGGTGCGCCGAGGCCGCGAAATCGGCGAGCGACAGCCTGCGTCCCGCCAGCCACTCGCGTTCCTGCAGCAGCTTGTCGATGTAGAACATGTGGTTGCGCAGGCCGTCGCGCCCCTGGCGCAGGTTGGTGAGATCGGGGGCGCCCAGCCCGAGGAGCCGCTTTTCCAGCTTCTCGTGCAGGATGTAGCCGCTGGCCTCGAACTCGAACTTGCGGTCGAACCATTGCAGCAGGCGCCGCGCCTCCGCCCGCTCGGCCGGATCGCGCCCGAGCAGCGGGGGTTCCGGGACGGTCTCCTCCAGGTGGTCGAGGATCGCCCGGCTCTCGCAGAGCGCCAGGGGCTGGGCACCCTCGGCGGTCTCCAGCAGGACCGGGATCAGGCCCGACGCGTTGAGCGCGGTCAGCTCCTTCGGCCGCTCCCAATAGCGCACGGCGACTTCGCCGAAGGCCAGGCGTTTCTCGCCCAGCGCCAGGCGAACCTGGCGCGAGGCGGGGTCGAGCGGGAAGTGATGCAGGGTTCGTTCGAGGCTCATGTCCGCTTAACGCCGGGACCTTCCGAATCGGTGGATCTCAAGAGACGCCTGAGCGCTTAAGGGGTCGTTTACTACGCCCCTTCGTGCCGCACCTCGGCAAAAGCGCCGCCGTGCGGTTCGGCGCGGCCGCGCGGGTCGGCATGGAGGATGATGTCCGCCGATGGGAAGGCCTCTAGCACGCGGTTCTCCGCCGCCACCAGCACCTCGTGCGCCGATTCCAGCGACAGCTTGGGGTCGAGATCGACGTGCATCTGCATGTGCACATAGGGACCGGCGGCCCGTGTCCGGAGCTGGTGCACGTCGGTGATCCTGCTGTCCTCCGATATGAGTGCGACGATCCGCGCGCGGGCCTCGTCCGGCAACTCGCGGTCCATCAGCTGGCTGGACGCCTGGCGGAAAACCCCGATCGCGCCCCAGAGCAGGATCCCCGCGACCACCACGGCGGCGGCGGCGTCGAGGCCGCCCAGGCCGAGCCAGGCCGCAGCCCCGATGCCCACCAGGGCCGCGGCGTTCGAGGCCAGGTCGGCGGCGTAGTGCGCCCGGTCGCCCGAGACGGCCACCGAGCTGGTCTGTTTCAGTACCCGGCCCTGCGCGGTGATGAGGAAGGCCGTGAGCACCATGGACAGAACCATGACGCCGACCGCCCAGCCCTCCTGGCGCAGCGGCTGCGGATGGAGAAAGTCGGCCACCGCCTCGCGGGCGATGAGGGCGGCGGAGGCGAACACCAGGCCCGCCTGCACCAGGCTGACGAAGGCTTCGGCCTTGCCGTGGCCATATCGATGCTTCGCGTCCGGCGGGGCGGCGGCGTAGCGGACCCCGAAGAAGGTGACCAACGAGGCGACGAGGTCGAGGGCGGAGTCGGCCGTCGAGGCCAGAAGCGCCACCGACCCGGACGCCAGCCAGACGGCGACCTTCAGGCTCACCAGGATCGCCGCCACGGTCACGGACATCAAGGTCACGCGCCGGGTCAGGGCGGCGGTGGCTTGCGGGGTCAGGCCATGGGCGGCGGTCATGGGGCGCAACTAAGCCCCGCGCCGACGCGAGGCCAGCGCTAACGACTCTCAGGTGTTGCGGGCTGGTGATCCAACCACCTTTTGACCGTCATCGCCCGGCTTGTCCGGGCGACCCATGCACACTGGTCGGGCAGCAAGGATCGCGGCGGCGCCACAGCATGCCTTGCAACGCGGAGATCATGGGTGGCCCGGACAAGCCGGGCCATGACGGTGCTTAGCCGCCCAGGGCGCGCTCTATGCGGGCGACGGCCAGATTGGCGACCTCGACGCTGGGCTGCTGCTTGGGCATGCGGTTCCAGGCGTCCAGCGCGGCCACTTTGTAGGCCTCGGCCAGGGTCGGGAAGTTGAAGGTGTTCTCCACGAAATAGTCGAGCGTGCCCTCGAGGTTCAGCACAGCCTGCCCGATATGGATCAGCTCGGTGGCGCCTTCCCCGACGATATGGACCCCCAGCAGCCGGCGGGTCTCGAGCGCGAACAGCATCTTCATGAAGCCCGCGCCCACGCCCATGATGTGGCCGCGGCTGGTCTCGCGGAACCGGGCGACGCCACACTCGTAGGGAATGCCGCGTTCTCGGACCTCTTCCTCGGTCATACCGATGGTCGAGATCTCGGGCACCGAATAGATGCCGTAAGGGAAGAACTCCGGCGCCTTGTGCACCGGCGCGTCGAAGGCGTGGCAGGCGGCGATCCGGCCCTGTTCCATCGAGGTCGAGGCCAGGCTCGGGAAGCCGATGATGTCGCCGGCGGCGTAGATGTGCGGGACGCAGGTCTGGAAGGTGGTCTTATCGACCGAGAGCCGGCCGCGCTCGTCGCAGGCCAGGCCGCAGGCGTCCAGCCCGAGATCGTCCACCGCGCCCTGCCGGCCGGCCGAGAACAGCACCATGTCGGAGCGCAACTCGCGGCCATCCGAGAGCTTCACCGTGCAGGCGCCGGGCCGGTCGGCCACAGCCGAGGTAACGTTGGTGGCGAACCGCAGCGACACGCCGCGGTCGCGCAGGTCGTGGACGAACTCGTCGGCGAGCTCGCGGTCGATGAAGGGCAGCAGCGTCGGCATCGGCTCGACGATGGTCACCTTGACGTCCAGCGCCGAGAAGATCGAGGCGTATTCCACCCCGATGACGCTGGCGCCGACCACGACCAGCTGGCGCGGGATGCGGGTGATCTCTAGGATCTCGTCGCTGTCCAGGATGTCCACGCCGTCGAAGCCGATGTGGCCCGGCCGATAGGGCTTGGTGCCGACGGCGATGACGAACCGCTCGGCCGAATAGGTCACGGTGTCGCCGTCGTGCTCGACGGCCAGGCGGTGGCTGTCGATGAACCGGGCCGTCCCATGCGCGGTGTCGATCGTGTTGCGCGCGAACTGGTGCTCCAGGACCTCGACCTCATGGTTGAGGGTGATGGCCAGCCGCTTGCCGAGATCCTCGGCGGTGATGTCGCGCTTGGCCCGGTAGGCGCGGCCGTAGAAGCCGCGCTCGCGCCAGCCCGACAGGTGGAGCACCGTCTCGCGGAGCGTCTTGGAGGGAATGGTGCCGGTATGCACCGAGACGCCGCCGACGCGGCGTCCGCGCTCGACCACCAGCACGCTCTTGTTGAGCTTGGCCGCCTGCACCGCGGCGCGGCGTCCGGCGGGCCCGCTGCCGATGACGATGAGATCGTAGTGACGCTGTGCTTCTGACAACTCACGCCTCCTTCTGGATGGCAATCGAGCGTCACCATAGGGGGCACGTGTTAACTAATGTTGTCAGCCGTTTTCAGGCCGCCTTGCGCGGTTGTGGCCCGATGTAGAGCGACTGCGGACGGATTAGGCGCCCGCCTGCCACCTGTTCGCGCGAATGGGCGATCCAGCCCGCCACGCGGCCCATGGCGAACACGCAGGTGAAGGCGGCGGGCGGAAACTCCACGGCCTCCAGCAGCAGCGCGGTGTAGAACTCGACGTTGGTCTGCAGCGACCGGTCGGGCTTGCGCGCCTTGAGGATGGCCAGCGCGGCGGTCTCCACCGCCTCGGCGAAGGCCAGCCGCCCGGGGCGGATGCTGGCGCCCTCGTTCAGCCGGCGGACGGCGCCCTTCAGGGCGTCTGCGCGGGGATCGCGGCTGCGGTAGACCCGGTGGCCGAAGCCCATCAGCCGGTCGCCGCGCGCCAGCGCCCCCTCGATCCAGGCCCGCGCGTTGGCGGGCTCGCCGATCTCGTCCAGCATCTCGATGACCGGGCCGGGCGCGCCGCCGTGCAGCGGCCCCTTCAGCGCCCCGATCCCACCCAGCACCGCCGAGGTCAGGCCGGCCCGCGTCGAGGCGATCACCCGGGCCGCGAAGGTGGACGCATTGAGGCCGTGGTCGCTCACCGTCACCAGGTAGGTGTCGAGCGCCTCCACCTCGTCCCCGCTGGCCGGCCGGCCGCGCATCATGCGCAGGATGTCGGCCGCGTGGCAGAGGGTCGGATCGGGACGAACCGGCGCCTCGCCGGCCTGGGCGCGGACCACGGCGGCGGTGAACACCGCCGGCGCCGCGATCAGCCGAAGCGCCGTCGCGAGATCGTCGCCGTCAGGGAGCCGGGCGGTCAGGGCCCGCACCGCCTCGATCGGTGAAAGGTCCAGCAGCCCCGTGTCGAGCGCCTGCAGTTGGATGAAGGTCTGCGCACGGGCGGCGCCCAGGGCCGGGCCGAGGTCGGCGGGCAGGTCCGGGAAGAAGCCCTCGAACAGCAGGTGGACCAGATCCTCGAACGCCGTGCGCCCGGCGAGGTCGTCCAACGAGAACCCACGGATCACCAGCCGCCCGGCGGCGTCCACTTCCGAGAGGACGGTTTCAGCGGCGACGACGCCTTCCAATCCATCCGACATGACGGCCTCCATTTCGTTGCTTGCCGAGACGCAGAAAGCGCGCCAGACTTTGCTCGTCAATCTTGATCAATGTAATCAATATATGATCGCGCGGGACTGGATCGGAGCGGAGGACGCCATGGACCGCCTCGGGGTGCGCGCCCAGACGCTCTACGCCTATGTCAGCCGGGGCCGCGTGCAGACGAGGCCCGACCCCCACGATCCCCGCCGCAGCCTCTACCGCGCCGCCGACATCACCGCGCTGACCGAGCGCAAGGCGCGCAGCCGCAAGGTCTCCGACGTGGCCGCCGGCGCCATCGCCTGGGGCGAGCCGGTGCTGGCCTCGGCGATCACCACCATCGCCGGCGGACGGCTGTTCTATCGCGGCCGCGACGCCATCGGCCTGGCTGAGACCGAGACCCTGGAGTCGGTCGCGCGCCTGCTGCGCGGCGGTCACGGCGCGGCGCTCAAGCGCTCGGAGCGGCCTGCGCCGCCCGAGCATCCGGACATGCGCACGCAGGCCTACCTGGCCCTGGCCGGCCGGGCCGGCGCCGATCCGCCGGCCCGCGGCCGCCATCCCCTGGCGCTGGCGGTGGAGGCCGCGACCCTGCTGGACGTCCTGACCGACGCGGTGGCGGGCGAGGTGGGCGGCGGGCCGATCCACAACCGCCTGGCGCTGGCCTGGGGGCTGGGGCCCGGCGGACCGGGCGCCGACCTGATCCGGCGGATCCTGGTGCTGGTGGCCGACCACGAACTCAACGCCTCGGCCTTCGCGGCCCGGGTGGCGGCCTCCACCGGCGCGTCGCTCTCGGCCTCGGCCCTGGCGGGGCTCGCTACCCTGTCGGGGCCCCGGCACGGCGGGGCGACGGCGGCGGTGCGCACCTTCGCCGCCGAGGCCGCCCAGCTCGGCCCGCGCGCGGCCATCGCCAACCGGCTGGTCGAGGATCGCCTGCTGCCGGGCTTCGGACACCAGCTCTACGCCGACAACGACCCTCGCGCCGCCGCCCTGCTGGCGCGATTCGAACCGCCGGCCGAGCTCGCGGCCCTCAGCGCGGCGGTGCGCGCGGTAACCGGGCTGGCCCCCAACGTCGATTTCGCCCTGATCGCCGCCAGCGACAGCCTGCGGCTGCCCGCCGACGCACCCTTCGCGCTGTTCGCCGTCGCCCGCTGCGCCGGCTGGATCGCGCACGCCATCGAACAGGGGCAGGCCGACACCTTGATCCGCCCGCGCGCCCGCTACATCGGGCCGGAGCCGGAGCTCGGATAAACGACTTCTTCACCATGTCCCGCGCCTTTTGTGCGCCTGCAATCGGGGAGCCCCATGTCGGACTGGATCTATGCCGTCATCCTGGGGGTCATCGAGGGCCTGACCGAGTTCATCCCGGTGTCGTCCACCGGCATGCTGCTGCTGGCCAAGAAGGCCATGGGCCTGCCCGACGGCTTCTGGGACACCTTCACGGTGCTGATCCAGCTGGGCGCGATCCTGGCGGTGGTGGTGCTCTATTTCGGCCGGCTGTGGAAGGTGGTCCTGCGGCTGCCGTCGGACCCCCGGGCGCGGAAGTTCGCGCTGAGCGTCGTCGTGGCCTTCCTGCCGGCGGCCGTACTGGGCGTTCTTCTCCACGACCTGATCAAGCGGGTGCTGTTCGACAGCCCGAGCGTCCAGTGCGTCTCGCTGATCGCGGGGGGCGTGGTGCTGCTGTTCATCGATCGGGTGGCGCCGGCCCCGACGCGCAAGGACCCCATGGCGCTGCCGCTCGTGACGGCGCTGATCGTCGGCTTCTTCCAATGCCTGGCCATGGTCCCCGGCGTCTCCCGTTCCGGGGCGACCATCGTGGGCTCGATGCTGATGGGGGTGGAGAAGCGCGCCGCCGCCGAGTTCTCGTTCTTCCTGGCGATCCCGACCATGGCCGGCGCCTTCGCGGTCGACGCCTGGAAGAGCCGCGAGCAGCTAGGACAGGCCAACCTCAGCCTGGTGGCCATAGGGTTCGTCGTGTCATTCCTGGTGGCCCTGGCCGTGATCCGCGCCATGCTGGCCATCGTCACCCGCCAGGGCTTCGCGCCCTTCGGCTGGCTGCGGATCGCGATCGGGGCGGCGGGGTTGGCGCTGCTGCGGTTCGGGTAATACCAAGCGCCGCTGACGCAGACTCGGGGATTCCCCTGAGGGCCGAACAGTGATTCACGCTTCTTGTTGGAGAGGAGTGGTCGGATGGGGTCGATTGTATTGCGGGACGACTTTGATGCGGCGGCGG
>CANJXI010000029.1 GCA_947478785.1 Caulobacteraceae bacterium | reverse complement strand
CGGCCTGATTAATATCCGCTCTTCCCCGCGAAAGCGGGGACCCAGGCTTTTTTCGTAGCTGAGCCTGGGCTGGCGAGGACTTGCGAAGCTCAACCTCGGAAACACAAAAACGCCTGGGTCCCCGTTTGCGCGGGGATGCGCGGGGTGGCGTGCGTGACGATCAGCCCGTCGCCGCGGCCGATCGCGCCGTCGGCAGGACGTAGTCCTTCATCCGCTCGCGGATCAGCTTCTTGTCGATCTTGCCGGTGGCGCCCAGCGGGATGTCGTCGACGAACACCACGTCGTCGGGCGTCCACCACTTGGCGATCTTGCCCTCCAGGAAGGCCAGGAATTCTTCCTTGGCGGCCGTCTCGCCGGGCTTCAGCTTGACCAGCAGGACCGGCCGTTCGTCCCACTTGGGATGCGCCGCTCCGATCACCGCCGTCAGGAGCGCCTTGGGGTGGCCAAGCGCGATGTTCTCGATCTCGATGGTCGAGATCCACTCGCCGCCGGACTTGACCACGTCCTTGGCGCGGTCGGTGATCTGCATGTATCCGTGGCTGTCGATGGTGGCGATATCGCCCGTGTCGAAGTAGCCCTCGGCGTCGAGGATATCGCCGCCATCGCCCTTGAAATAGGCGCCGGCCACGGACGGTCCCCGGACCAGCAGCCGGCCGAAGGTCGCCCCGTCGTGCGGTAGGGGCAGGCCTGCGGCGTCCACCAGCTTCAGCTCCACGCCCAATGGCGGACGGCCCTGTTTCAGGCCGATGCGCAACTGCGCCTCGGGGTCCATCGCGGCGATGTCCGCCGTGGGGGCGGCCATGGTGCCCAGCGGCGACATCTCGGTCATGCCCCAGGCGTGGGCGACGGTGACGCCGAACTCGTCGCGGAAGGCCCGCACGATGGCCTCGGGCACGGCCGAGCCGCCGATCACCACGCGCTTGAGGGTCGTGAGCTTGCCGCCCGTCTCGCGCAGGTGGATCAGCAGGGTCTGCCAGACGGTCGGCACGGCGGCCGAGAAGGTGACCGCCTCGCTTTCCAGGAGTTCATGGATTGAGGCGCCGTCGAGTTTCTGGCCGGGCATCACCAGCTTGGCGCCCACGGCGGCGCAGGAATAGGCCAGGCCCCAGGCGTTGGCGTGAAACATCGGCACCACCGCCAGGACGGTGTCGGCCTCCACGATCCCCATGACGTCACGGCCCATGGTGACCAGGGTGTGGAGGAAGCTCGAGCGGTGGGAATAGAGAACCCCCTTGGGGTTGCCGGTGGTGCCGGAGGTGTAGCAGAGGGCCGCGGCGGTGTTCTCGTCGAACCCGCCCCAGACGCAGTCGGCGCTGTTTTCGGCCAGCAGGCTCTCGTAGCAGAGCGTCCCCGGCATGGCGGCGCGGTCCATGTGCGCCGGGTCGGTCATGACGACGATGTGCTTCACGCCCGGCATGTTGGCGCGGTGCTGCAACAGGACCGGCAGGAAGGTGAGGTCGGTGAAGATCACCCGGTCGTCGGCGTGGTTGATGATGTAGCAGAGCTGCTCGGCGAAAAGCCTCGGATTGAGGGTGTGGCAGACGGCGCCCATGCCCATCACGCCGTACCAGCACTCGATATGGCGGGCGGTGTTCCAGGCCAGCGTCGCCACCCGGTCGCCCGGCTTGATCCCCAGGCCTTTCAGCGCATTGGACAACCGCCTGGCGCGCTCATGGACCTGGGCGTAGGTCGTGCGCACGACCGGCCCTTCGACGGAACGGCTGACGATTTCGCGCCGGCCATGCCAGGTTTTCGCATGATCGACGATCCGGTCGCATGTGAGCGGCCAGTCCTGCATCAGGCCGAGCATGGCCCTGTCCTCCCCGAACGTTCCGCACGCGCCCTTTGGCAGGCTTCGCGACAAGCTACTTGCCCAAGCGCCGATAAGCAAAGCGGCCCCTCGGGCGCGGCGAGTTCGGTCAGGCGAGCCAGGCGCTGGCGGCGGTCTCCGTGGACGCGGTGGCGTCGACCTGGGGCCAATCGACCGCGTCGCCTCCGTGCCGTTCGATCTGCGCCTGAAGCGCCTCCAGGGTGGCGTCCGAGGCGTCGCCGGTCCGGCCCGCGACCCGCGCCCGCAGAACCTCCACCGGCCCAGCCAGCCAGGCGCCGCGGAAGGCCACACCGAGGTCGGCGGCGAGTTGCTCGGCCCGGCGTCGCATCCGCGGTTCGGTGAAGGTCGCGTCCAGCACGACCGCATGGCCCGCCGTCAACAGCGACCGCGCGTCCGCCAGCATGGCCTCATAGACCAGGTCGTGGAACTCGGCCGTGTAGGCTTCCCGTGACAGCCGATCCACCGGACCGGCGCGGGCCAGCCGCTTGCGGACTTCGTCGGTGCGCAGGACCACGGCGCCGGGCGCCGGGCCAAGACCAGGCGCCACGGCGCGGGCGAAGGTCGATTTGCCGGCTCCGGAGAAACCACCGACCGCGACCAGCACCGGCGGCGGCGGCGACAGGTGGCCGATCGCGGCCTCCAGGTAGGCGCGCGCGGTCTCGATCTCGCCGCTGTGCGCCGAGACGTGGGCGCGCACGCCGGCCCGCACCGACATCATCACGGGCAGGGCCGCCATCCCCGCCCAGAGCCCGGCGGGGAAATTTCGCGCGGCGGCGTCGAGGTAGGCTGAGAGCACGCGCACGGCCGCGTCCCTCCGGCCCCGGAAGTCCAGATCCATAAGCAGGAAGGCCAGGTCATAGAGGACATCGAGGTCGGACAGGAGGTCGTTGAACTCGATGCAGTCGAACAGGATCGGACGGCCGTCCTCCACCAGGATGTTGCCCAGGTGGAGATCGCCGTGGCAGCGCCGCGCGAAGCCGTTGGCGGCCCGCGCCATCAGAAGCGGCGCCTGGCGCTCAAGCTCGGCTGCCGTCAGCGCCACGAGCGTCTCGATCCGATCGGCGTCCAGGCGTGGCGCGAGAGCGCGCAACAGCTCGGCGTTCGAGCCCACCGTAAAGGCCAGCGCGCTCCAGCCGCCTTCGGGCCTCAGCGGCGCGGCCGCGTGGTAGCCCGCTATGGCGCGGCCAAGCGCCTCGGCCATTCCGCCATCGATGGCCGCCGGGTTGGCGGCGAGCACCGCGCCGTCGTCGAAGCGGCGCATCTCCAACAAATATTCGACCGTCTCGCCATCGCCGTCGAGGGCCAGGCCGCCGTCAGGCTGGCGTGTGATCCGGCGAAGGGCGCGGTAGATGTCCGGCGCGGCTGTGCGGTTGAACTCCAGTTCACGCCGCAGCGCCCAGAGCCTGCGCTCGGGCGTCGAGAAATCCACATAGCCCAGGTCCACATGGCGCTTCAGCTTGTAGGCCAAGCCCTCGGCCAGGAAGACATGGGCACAGGCCGTCTCGATGACGCGCTCGCAGCGCCCGCCCAGCCAGGCCAGGAGTTCGCCCTCGACGGGCTCGGTCAAGGAAACAGCCGCTCGGTCGTCCAGACATCGCCGGAGCGCGTGAACACCAGCCGCTCATGCAGTCGAAACGGCCGGTCGCGCCAGAATTCGATGGCGTCGGGGACCACACGCCACCCAGACCAGTGGGGCGGCCGCGGCACCTTGCCCAGGCCGAACCTCAGGCCGAATTCGGCGATCTTCTTCTCGAAAGCCAGGCGATCCGGCAACGGCCGAGATTGCGCCGAGGCCCAGGCGCCGAGTTGCGCGGGCCGGGCGCGCGTCGCCCAGTAGGCGTCCGCTTCCGCCTCGCTCACCCCCGCCACGGACCCGCGCACCCGCACCTGGCGCCGCAGCGACTTCCAGTGGAACAGCAGCGCCGCCTTCGGATTGGCCGCGAGCTCCCGGCCCTTGGCGCTTTCGATGTTGGAATAGAAGACGAAGCCGCTCGGGTCGGCGTCCTTCAGGAGCACCATCCGCGCGTCGGGCAGCCCGGCCTGGTCCACCGTGGCGAGCGCCATGGCGTTGGCGTCATTCGGCTCTTTCGCGAGCGCCTCACCCAGCCAGTCCTGGAAGAGCGCGAACGGATCCTCCTCGCTGAGCGGCGGCGGCAAGGGCGCGCTCGCCACCTGGCGGACGTAATCGTCCTCGCTGGGGGACGGCGGAATGAGCGTCTTGTCGGTCATCGCCTGCGGCATATAGGCGAGCGCCGTGGCGCGAGCGAGGGTTAACGCGGCCTTGAGGATGTTGGGAGTCCACTCCCCCGATGACGTCCGATCCCCCGATCACCCTTTCCCTCGCCCGCCAGGTGCTGGGCGTGGGACCGACCGCGACCGCCGGCGAACTGCGCCGGGCCTTCCGCGAGGCCGCCAAGCGCGCCCACCCCGACCTCGCGGGTGGCGGTGGCGAACAGTTCCGCCAGGTGGTCGACGCCTACCATCGCCTGCAGGCCCAGCCGCCACCGCACGAACGTTTCTTCCAACCCCCAGCGCCGAACGCCGCCCCCGACATCCTGACCATCAGCCCGCTCATCGCGCTCCAGGGCGGCGCGGCAGACCACCGCCTGCGCGACGGGCGCCTGATCCGCCTGCGCCTGCCTGGCGGCCTGCGCCCAGGCGATCTCGTCCGGGCGGCTGGCGCCCACCTCTATGTCGCCATCGCGGGCGCGCCCGCCATGCTGGTGCGCGGCGACGACCTCTGGATCACGGTGAGCGTCAATACCCGCACGCTGGCCGAAGGCGGCCGGATCGCGCTCGAGACGCCGATCGGCCGCCGGATCGTCTGGATCACCCGCAAGGCCGGCGAGCGCGGGCTAGTGCGCGTAGTCGGCCAGGGCCTGCCCGCCCGCGGAACACACCGCCAGGGTGACCTCTTCATCCGTCTGGCCGCCCACCGGGGCGAGGCCGATTCGGCCGCCCGCACCCTCCTTCGCCGCTTCGCCGCCGCCTGGGCCGCTTGAGTTTGTGACCCGCGCCCGGTTCCGCTAGAAGCCCCGCCATGTCGCATAATACGTTCGGCCACCTGTTGCGCGTGACCACCTGGGGCGAGAGCCACGGGCCGGCACTGGGCTGTGTCGTCGACGGCTGCCCGCCGGGGATTCCGCTGACCGAGGCGGACATCCAGCAATGGCTGGAGAAGCGCCGCCCAGGCCAGGGCAAGTACGTCACCCAGCGCCAGGAGCCGGACGCGGTCAAAATCCTGTCCGGGGTCTTCCAGGACGAGCGGACGGACGGCCAAGTCACCACGGGCACGCCGATCTCGCTGATGATCGAGAACGTCGACCAGCGCAGCCGCGACTATTCCGAGATCGCCACCGCGTTCCGGCCCGGCCATGCCGACTACGCCTATTCCGCAAAGTATGGCGTGCGCGACTATCGTGGCGGTGGGCGACAATCGGCCCGCGAGACGGCCGCCCGCGTCGCGGCCGGCGCCATTGCGCGAAAGATCATCGGGGGCGTGCAGATTCGCGGCGCCGTGGTGCAGATCGGCCCCCATGCGGTCGATCCCCGCCGGATCGACTGGACCCAGACCGAGAACAATCCCTTCTGGTGCCCAGACCCTGAGATGGTCCCGGTCTGGGAGGAGCACCTGGAAACGATCCGCAAGTCCGGCTCCTCGACCGGCGCCATAGTGGCGGTGGAGGCGCTGGGCGCGCCCGCGGGCTGGGGCGCGCCGATCTATGGCAAGCTGGACGCCGAACTGGCCGGCGCCCTGATGTCGATCAACGCCGCCAAGGGCGTGGAGATCGGCGCGGGGTTCGCGGCGGCCGCGCTCTCGGGCGAAGACAACGCCGACGAGATGCGGGCCGGGAACGACGGCCCGGTGTTCCTGTCGAACCAGGCCGGTGGCGTGATGGGCGGCATCTCCACCGGCCAGCCGATCACCGCGCGGGTGGCCTTCAAGCCGACATCCTCGATCCTCACCCTACGGCGGAGCCTGAACGAAGCCGGCGAGGAGATCGATCTGCGGACCAAAGGCCGCCACGACCCCTGCGTCGGCCTGCGCGCCGTCCCGGTCGTGGAAGCAATGGTCGCCTGCGTGCTGGCCGACGCGATGCTCCGCCACAGAGGGCAGACCGGCCGTTGATTCAGCCCGGATTGCATAACGGCGAAATCGTTAGAAACTTGGGTATTTGCACGGATAGATTGTCTAACTAACACAGCATCTTAGGTGCTGTACATGGGCGCTGACCTATGTTAGCTCAGCCGAACATCGAGCGCCGCGAGCGGCCACGGCTAGCAGTCTGGCGATGGGCGGAAACGGCCACGGCAGCAACCACGGACGGCCCTTGCGCTACGACCTCCTCAGAATCCTGCTGGTCGACGACAATCACCACATGCGGGTGCTGTTGACCGAGATTCTCCGCGCCATCGGCGTGCGGCACATCCATGAGGCGACTGACGGGGCCGAGGGCCTGCAAAAGCTCCGGAACCACGAGATCCATATCGTGATGACCGACCTGGCGATGCGGCCGCTGGACGGCATAGATTTCGTCAAACTCCTGCGCAACTCCCCCGACAGCCAGAACCCGATGATTCCCGTGATCATGATCACCGGCCACTCGACGCTGGTGCGGGTGCACGAGGCGCGCGACGCCGGCGTCGATGAATTCCTCGCCAAGCCGCTCACGGCCAGGGGCGTGATCGAGCGCGTCTGGAAGGTGATCGACCACCCGCGGCCCTATGTGCGCTCGCCCGGATACTTCGGCCCCGACCGCCGGCGGCGCAACGATCCTCGCTGGAAGGGGCCCTGGCGGCGCGAGGGGGATCCCAACAAGGCGGCGAAAACCGAGACCCAGGAAATCTAGGTCAGGCGCAGCGCGCAGCTCTCGTTGACCGTCGGCCGCGACACTACGATCCGCACCAAGCCGGGGAACTCCCGTTTCAGGCGCTCCGCGAAATAACCGCAGATGTGCTCGAGCGTCGGGCTGGCCAGGCCAGGCTTGTCGTTGAGCAAGCCATGGTCGAGCTCGGCAGCCACCGCGCGCAAGGCCCGATCGAGGTCGCCCAGGTCGGCGACCCAGCCGATCGGTCCGACCGCCTCGCCGCGCACCGTCGCCTCGACGCGGAAGGAGTGGCCGTGCAAGCGCGTGTAGGGGCCTGGCGGGCCCTCCGTCAGGTGGTGCGCGGCGTCAAAGCCGCAGGCCTTGGTGATCTCGAAAATAGCGGAGCTCATGTGATCTTGCGCCGAGGCTGCGGGCTCAGGCGATGCCGAGGTACTTGTGGGTCTGGACGCTTAAACGCCAGCGGGGATGGGCAAGGCAATAGGCGATGGCGGCGCGGGTGTTCTGTTCCCGGACCGGCCCATCCATCGGCTGCAGCGCGAAGCGCTCGAAATCCAGAGCCTCGAAGCGCGCCGGATCGACGCCGGCCTGGGGGAAGACCAGCTTCAGCTCCTGTCCGGACGTCTGGGCGAGCGGCGCGTTAGCCTTGGGGCTGACGCAGATCCAGTCGACGCCCGGCGGGACGGGAAGCGTCCCGTTTGTCTCCAGCGCGAGCGAGAAGCCTCGGGCATGAAGCGCCGCGATCAAGGGAGCGTCGAGTTGCAGCAGCGGTTCCCCGCCGGTCAGCACCACGAGGCGCCCGTTGGGGCCGCCCTCCCAGGCCGCTTCCACGGCGGCGGCGAGATCCTGGGCGGTGGCGAAGCGCCCGCCGCCCGGCCCGTCCATCCCCACGAAGTCGGTGTCGCAGAAGGTGCAGACGGCCTGGGCGCGATCCTGTTCCCGGCCGGACCAGAGGTTGCAGCCGGCGAAGCGGCAGAACACTGCAGGCCGGCCGGCCTGCCCACCCTCGCCCTGCAGGGTCAGGAAGATCTCCTTGACGGCGTAGCTCATGGCCTCAGCGCCGGGCGGCCCTGCGCGACCCAGCCCTCCCAGCCCCGCGCCCTGAGTTCGCACGCCGGACAGATCCCGCAGCCGTAGCCCCAGGGGTGCCGGGCATCGCGTTCGCCGCGGTAGCAGGTGTGGCTGTCTTCCACGGTGATGGCCACCAGCGCCTCGCCGCCCAACCCCTTGGCCAACGCCCAGGTGTCGGCCTTGGTCAGCCGCATGAGCGGGGTTTCGATGGTGAAGGTCTGGGCCATGCCGAGGTTGAGCGCCGCCTCGAGCGCATCGATGGCCTCGCGCCGGCAGTCGGGGTAGCCCGAGAAGTCGGTCTCGCACATGCCGCCGACCAGGGCCGCGAGCCCACGCCGATCGGCCAGGGCGGCGGCGTAGGTCAGGAAGACCAGGTTCCGGCCGGGGACGTAGGTGTTGGGCAGACCCTTTTCGCTCAGCTCGAAGGCGCGCTCCGAGGTCAAGGCAGTATCGGCGACCGCGCCGAAGCCGCGGATGTCGATAACGTGGTCCTCGCCCAGCCGATCGGCCCATTGCGGGAAGCGCGCGGTGATCGCCGCGCGGACCACCTGGCGGGCCTGCATCTCCACCCCGTGGCGCTGGCCGTAGTCGAAGCCCACGGTCTCGACACGGGCGTGGCGGTCAAGCGCCCACGCTAGGCAGGCGGTGGAATCCTGTCCGCCGGAGAACAGCACAAGGGCGCCGGAGGCTTCGGTCATGGGCGGTCATATGCCCTTTCGGGCGCCAATTCGGAAGTCGGCCGTGTCGCGCCCGCCAACAAGGCTTTCGCCGACTTAACCTATC
Organism: Caulobacteraceae bacterium; assembly: GCA_947478785.1. Classification (GTDB taxonomy): domain Bacteria; phylum Pseudomonadota; class Alphaproteobacteria; order Caulobacterales; family Caulobacteraceae; genus Phenylobacterium. The sequence goes on along the minus strand of CANJXI010000029.1, from coordinate 32,685 downwards.
CGCAAGCGCTTGCTGGCATGGTCCGCTCGATTGTTAGGCAAGCCAGGCCGTTCATGTCCCTGCCAGAATTCTTCTTCGAGCGCGTGACCGCCGACATCCGTGAGCGGATGGACGGCGTGCTGGCGCTGACCGAGCAGCTGGTGCGGCAACGGCTCTCGCCGGATGCGCAGGCCTGCGTCAGCGGCGTCGCGGAAGCCGCCGAGGGCGTGCGCCGCCTGCTGGACGCGGCGCTCGACCTGCGCGCCGTGACCACCGAGGGTCTGACCATCGCGCCAACGCCGCTGCAGCTTCGCGAGCTGGTGGACGAGGTCCAGGCCCGCTGGCAGCCAGCCGCGGCCATGAGCGGGGTCACCCTGCTGGTCTCCTACGACGGGGATCCGGAAGCCCGCGCCATGGGCGACGGGCCCCGCCTGCAGCAGATTTTCGACGGCTTCGTGGGCGAGGCGGTGGCCGGGATGCGCCGGGGCGGCGTCGAGGCCAGCCTGCGCGCCGTCACCTGCGCCGAGGGCGTGCGCCTGGAAGGGCGGGTGCGCGGCGCCCGCGACGCCGCCTGGAGCGCCAAGGACATGGAGGCCCGCGTGCGGGACCTGGATTCGCGTTTTGGCCTCGACGTGGCGATCGGCGCCATGATGGCCAGGCGTATCGTCCGCGACCTTGGCGGGACCCTTCGCGACGAAGGCAACGCCGGCGCGGCCGAGACCGTGGTGTTCGAATTCCTTCTACCGGCGGTCGTTGAAGGCGCCGTCGAGGCCGAGGAGCCGGAACGTTCGGCCCATGTGCTCGTGGTCGACGACAACGCCACCAACCGGATGGTCGCCCAGGCGCTTTGCGAGATGTTCGACTGCACCTGCGAGTCGGCCAACGACGGGGCCGAGGCGGTCGAGTTCGCCAAGGGCGGCCGCTTCGACCTGATCCTCATGGACATCAAGATGCCGGTGATGGACGGCGTCGCCGCCACCCGGGCGATCCGCGCCCTGCCCGGGCCGGTGTCCCGGGTGCCGATCATCGCGCTGACCGCCAACGCCGAGCCGGAAGACGCCGAGGGCTACCTCGCCGCCGGCATGAACGGCGTGGTGGAAAAGCCGATGAAGCCCGAGCACCTTCTGGCCGCCCTGCAGCATGCGCTGGGCGAGGATCAGGAAGCGGCCGCGGCCTGACGCCGAGGCGGCTGGTTTCGGACGCAACTTTATTGCGATAGCCGGTCCTATTGCGCCCGCCGCCGCAATGACTTAGGTCGCGATCCTTCGTTTTCGGGGGGAAAATGGCCCAGGACACGCCTAAGCCGCCGACGCTGTACGAGGTCCGCAAGCGGCTGGACGCCATCGACGCGGCCTTGCTGCCGCTGATCGACGAGCGCTCGGCGCTGGCCCACGCCGTGGCGGCGGCCAAGGCGGCGGCGGGGGACCCTGGCGGTTTCGGCCTCAGACCCGGGCGCGAAGCGCAACTCCTCCGCAAGCTGCTTGGCATGCCGCGCAAGGCCGCGAGCACAAGCCTGGTGGTGCGGATCTGGCGCGAACTGATCGGTGAGAGCCTGGCCCTGCAGGGGCCCTTCCACCTGACGGTCTGGGGCGGGCGGGACCCGGCGCGGGCCGGCGAGCTTGCACGGCTGCGTTTCGGCTCGGCCCCGCCGATGCGGCATGTGGCCAAGCCGGAGGAGGCCATCGCCGCGGCCAAGACCCCGGGCGGCGTCGCCATCTGCGCGCTAGCGCCTGACAGCGCCTGGTGGGGCCGGCTGCTGGCCGATCCGAAGCTTCGGGTGTTCGCCGCCCTGCCCTGTCTCGCCGCATGGGGTCCGATGGCCGCCCTGGCCGTGGCCGAGATCGCGGTCGAGCCCACCGGCGACGACCGCACCTTCTGGGTCACCGACGCCGCCCAGTCGGCGCCCAGCATCGAGGAGACCATGAGCCGGGACGGCGTCGCCGCGACCCTCTTGGTGGACTCCGGCGGCCTGAAGCTGTTCGTCCTGGCAGGCTACTACCAGGCCGACGATCCGAGGCTCGCCCGCGCGCCTGGCCGGCTGACCGGCGTGATCGGGGCTGCGCCCGCGCCGCTGGACGTGTAAGAGGCAAGCCCTCCCGCCTTCACAACGCCCGCGTTTCCATGTCCGAGACCGCCCCTCCCGATGCCCGCGCCGCCGGCGCACGGCCGATCCCCAAGCCGGGCATCCTGGACATCCACCCCTATGTGCCGGGCAAGGCCAAGGTCGAGGGGATCGCCAACCCGGTCAAGCTGTCGGCCAACGAGAACGCGCTGGGCTCCAGCCCGAAAGCGCAGGCGGCCTACGCCGGCGCCGGGGCCAGCCTGCAGATGTATCCCGATCCGCGCGCCAACATCGTGCGGGCCGCGCTCGCCGAGCGGTTCGGCCTGGAGCCCGAGCGGCTGATCTTCGGCTGCGGCTCCGACGAGGTGTTCCAGATCCTCAACCATGCCTATCTGGAGCCCGGCGACAACATCGTGCAGGGCGAATACGGCTTCGCGGCCTTCGCCATCGGCGCGCGCGCCTGCCAGGCCGAGGTGCGGATGGCCCATGAGCCGGGCTACCGGATCGACGTGGACGAGCTCCTGAAGTGCGTCGACGAGCGGACCCGGCTGGTGTTCCTGGCCAATCCCGGAAACCCCACCGGCACCTGGATCCCGTTTTCGGAGGTGGAGCGCCTGCACCGGGCGCTGCCGCCCAGCGTGATCCTGGTACTGGACGGCGCCTACGGGGAGTTCGCGGTCGATCCGGGCTTCAACGACGGCCTGGAGCTCGCCCGACGTTCACAGAACGTCGTGGTGACCCACACCTTCTCCAAGCTCTACGGGCTGGCGGCGCTCAGGATCGGCTGGGGCTATGCGCCCGACGACATCGTGGCGGCCTACGATCGGATCCGCGCGCCGTTCAACACCTCGATCCCGGGGCAGCTGGCGGCGGTCGCGGCGCTGGGGGACGAGGCGTTCCAGCGGGCCTCGGTGGCGCTGACCGAGCAGTGGCGGCCATGGCTCGCGCAGCAGCTGGGCGGCATGGGCCTGGAGCCGGTGGGACCGTCGGCCACCAACTTCCTGCTGGTGGGCTTCCCGCAGAAGCCCGGCAAGACCGCGCTGGAGGCCGAGGCGTTCCTGGCCACGCGGGGTCTCCTGGTGCGCAGCACGGCCGTCTACGGCCTGCCCGACCACTTGCGCTTCACCATCGGGCTGGAAGAGCACAACCGGGCCCTGATCGAGGCGCTGGCCGACTTCATGCGCGGCTAACGCCTGTCGGCGACCTGGTCCAGCAGGCTGCGCGCCTGACTGACGAAGGCCTCGACCACCTCGGCGGCGAAGGGGTTCTGGGTCTGGATGGCGGCGAACAGCTCGAAGGTGTCGGCGCCGATCAGCGAACAGAGCTCCAGAAGGTGCTGGTAGGAGGCGGTCTTCAGCTGCTCGTCGGGGATGCCCAGGCTGACGAGCGAGCGGCCGATCAGGTGGGTGAGCGCCTGGACGTAGGCCATTTCCCGGTCGTGCTCCTCGGCGCTGGTGACGGTGACCGTCAGGCCCATGGCGCGGCCGAGGGCGGCGACCCGCTCGTGGCGTTCGCCGCGGATCGGGCAGACCACGAAGCGCAGGCCCTGCAGCCCCGTCTTGGCGCTCTGCGGGCCGAACAGCGGGTGGGTGGCGACCAGGTCGACGTGGTCGGGCAGGAGTTCGACCATCCATTGGCTCGGCAGCATCTTCACCGAGCCCACATCGACCACCAGGGCGCCGGGGCGCAGGTGCGGGGCGATGGCGGCGAAGACCTGACGCATGACCACGATCGGGACGGCGACGACGACTACGTCACGCGCGGCGACATCCTCGAGCGCGCCGAAGGCCACGCCGGCGGCCTCGGCCCGGGCGCGGGCGTCGGCGGCCACATCGGTGACCAGGATATCGAAGTGGGTCTTCAACAGGCTGGCCGCGAGCTGGCCGAACTGCCCGAAGCCGACGAGGCCCAGAGTTTTCATGGCCGCTCCCTAACGTGGCGGGAGCCGGCGGGCAAATGGCCAAGCCCGACACAAAGCCGCAATGTGACCGGTGTCCACTACAACCGTAAGGGGCATCAGCAAGCATCATGAACGTCGAGGAGGACCGGGCCGGTTTCGCGGCGCTGGCGCAGGCCGGCGCGGAGGACGCGGCGGCCAGGGCGCTGGCCGCCCGGCTGAAGGCCCGCCCCGACGCCGCCGACCTGAAGGCGCTGGCGGCGCTCCTGCTACATGCGGCGGCCGCGGCCCCGGAGCGGGCGGCGGGAACCTACGACGCCGCCGCCGAGGGCTGGCTGGGCGCGGCGGTGGGCGGGCCGCATATCCGTGTCGTCCAGAGCCCGGACGAGCCGATCCCGGCGGTGTTCTGGCAGGCCTTCTGGGCGCTGCTGGCCGAGCCGGGCGGTCTGGGGACGGCGAAGGCCGCGCCCAGGACCGCCGACCTGGAGGGCCTGGTCTCGCCGCGGGCGGCGGCGCGGGCGACGGCGGCGGCGCGGGCCTATCCGGGGGTTGCGGAAAGCCGCGCCCAGGCGTTCACGCCGCAGGCCCTGGCCCGCTCGCTCGGCGCGGCGCTGGGCGCGCTGGGCGGCGATCCCGAGGTGCTGGCCGGCGAGGCGCGCAGGCTGGTCGCCGGCTACCAGGCCACCAAGCTGCACGAGGTGGCGGCGATGGGCTTCCAGCTCGCCCAGTCCGGAAGCCACCACGCGGCGATGTTCCTGGGCCTGACGCTGGCCAGGGTGGCCTACGAGGCCCCGGAGGGCGGGCCGCTGCTGCTCGACACCATCCTCAGCGCCTGGGCCCACGGGCGCACGGCGCCGCCGCTGATGGGCGTCAACTGGCCCAAGCTCTGGGACCGGCCGGTGGACGAGGTCCGCGCCAGGCTGGGCGTCACTCCCTACGCCTCGCCGTGGCCGGCGGACATCTTCGAGCGGGCGGCGGCTTAATATAAGACATCGGAGAGACAGCCCCCGTTTAGAAAACTAACTATTTGTTTTATATGAATTTTTTGACTTGAAGGCCAGAGGCGCCGACCCGTGGCTCAGCGGGCCTTGGCGCCCTCGCCCCACCAGCCGGGCTTGCCGGCGGAGCAGGCGAGCGCGGAGTCCAGGAGTTCGGGGAAACCGGTGTCCTCGAGGTCGGCGTCCATCAGTTCGCGGCCGTCGACCGTGAGGCGAAGCCGCTTGGCGCGGCGCAGGGCGTCGAGCGCCTGGCTGTCGATCGGCCGGACCGTGGTCATCAGGTCGTCGCCGTCGAACCTCGGCGTGAACGCGAAGGCGTAGGCGTCGGTCTCCGCCTTGCCGGCGCGGCCGCGGGGCAGCTTGCCTTCGCCGCCGACCGCGAAACCGACATCGTCGCCATTGGCCACGATCTGGAGCACGCGATCCTCGCCGACCCGCGCGGTGGCGACGCAATAGTATCCGTCCCCCGCCTCCAGCGCCCAGTAGCCTTGCTTGTTCATGGCGGGGCGGTCCGCCGCCTCGCCGGTCAGGCCGGCGCCGGCTCCGGCCGCAGCGTCGGGCGGGGCGCCGGGCCTGTAGCCCGCGCCCCACCAGCCGGCCTGGCCCCTGGAACAGGCGATCACCCCGTCCAGCGCGCCCTCGAAGCCGGTGCCTTCCAGGGTCATCGCCGCGACCGGCCGGCCGTCGATCAGGATCCGCGCCTGGCGGGCGAGCCGGAGCGCGGCGAGCGCGCGGGCATCGAAGTCGCCGTTGTAGAAGAGCGTGGAAGCCTCCTCCCCGTAGCTCGGGGCGAAGTCGAAGCCGTAGGCCTCGGTCTCGATCCGCCCGGCCTTGCCCCAGGCGATGGGCTTCCGGGAGAACAGGCCGAAGGTGACCCGGCCCTCCTGGGCGCGCAGCAGAAAGATCGTCCCGCCCTGCAGCGTCATGCTGGCGGCGCAGGCGTCGCCGTCGACGTCGATCCCCCAGAAGCCCTCCTTGTTCAGCACCGCGTCCTTGGCGGCCGCCAGGGCGGGCGGCGGGGCGAGCAGGACGGCCAGGGCCGCGGCGAGGGTGAGGAACAGGCGCATCGGGGCTCCCTGCGGTTGCGAAGCCGAGCCTTAGCACAACCGGAATGCAGGGAACAATAGGGGAACAATTCGGAATCACATCCGCTCATCCCCGCGAAAGCGGGGAAGAGCGGATTGGGGTCGCGACCGCCCTAGAACGGCGTCATGCCGAAGGGGGTGTAGTAGGCGAGCATGGTGTCGCGCCAGGCGACATCGCCGGCGCCGAGCTTCTCCAGGTCCTCGGGGCCAAGCGACGGGGCCTTTTCCAGCTCCGCCTTGTCCATCGGAACGACGTAGCCGCCCTTCGAGGTGTCGTAGTCGAGCACCGACCAGGGCACCGGGTGCATCTGCTTGCCGACGCCGAGGAAGCCGCCGAACGAGATGATCGCGTAGGCCACCTGGCCGGAGACCTTGTTCACGGAAAGGTCGTCGATGTGGCCGATCCGGTCGCCGGCCCGGTTGAACACCGGCGTGCCGGTGACCCGGCTGGACATGATCAGGTCATGGGTGGAGGTGGGAGCGTCCATGGGATTTCTCCGGAGCTTTTTAAAAAGCCTTGTCGGAGCTTAACCGATGAGGGGCCGGAGCGTTCCGTCCGGAAGCCCTTCCCCTCGATGGGGAAGGGTTGGGATGGGGTGTGACTGCTGAGCTGACGACCGGCGCGGTTTGGCGTCGGCGTCGAACGGAACCATCGCCCCATCGCCAGCGCGCACACCCCAATCCCCGGCCCTTTCCCCATCGAGGGGAAAGGGAGTCAGCTGAGGAATTCGGTGACGCCTTCGATGGCTTCGACGAGGCTGACGCGCTGGAGGGTGACGCCTTCGGGGAGGCTGGAGAACAGGCGGGTGGGGGACGAGGGGTCGAGCATGACGAAGCAGCCCTTGTCGTCGGCCCGGCGGATCAGGCGGCCGAAGGCCTGGGCGATGCGGCCGCGGGCGACGGCGTCGTCGTAGCCCTTGCCCCCGAAACGCACGCGGCGGGCCTTGTGCAGGATGTCGGGGCGCGGCCAGGGGATGCGGTCGAAGACCAGCAGGCGCAGGGATCGTCCGGGTACGTCCACCCCGTCCCGCACGGCATCCGTGCCGAGCAGGCAGGCGTCCATCTCGGCGCGGAAGATGTCGACGAGCGCGCCGGCCTCCAGCCCGTCCACGTGCTGGGCGTAAAGCGCGATGCCCTTGTCGGCCAGAGGGGCGGCGATGCGCTCATGCACGGCGCGCAACCGGCGGATGGCGGTGAACAGGCCAAGCCCGCCGCCGCCGGCCGCCAGGAACAGCTCGCGCATGGCGGCGGCCACCTGGCGCGGGTCGTCTCTACCCACATCGGTGACCACGAAGGCCCTGGCCTGGGAGGCGTAATCGAAGGGCGAGGCGAGCTTCAGGGTCTTGGGCCGGTCCGGCAGGCGGGCCGCGCCGGTGCGCATCTCGGCGAGCGCGAAGGGGTCGTCCAGCGTCGGGTCGGCCAGCGTCGCGGAGGTGACCAGGACGCCGTGGGCGGGCGCGATGACGGCGTTGGTCAGGGGCTCGGTGGGGTCGACCCAGTGGCGGCGGCAGGCGGCGTCGACCACCCGGCCGTAGAGGAAGGTGGCGTCGAACCAGTCGACGAAGTCGGGGTCGTCCTCGGCCGCCTCGTCGATGGCCCGCAGCATGGAGCGCCAGGCGGGGAGCGTCATGCGGGCGCGGCGGTCGAGGCCGCGCAGGGCGCCTTCTATGCGGGCGCGTTCCGAGGGGCCGAGGAGGCCCGCCTCGGCGTCGAGCACGTCCTCGAGCTGGCGGGCCAGCGCCACCAGCGGGGCCTCGACGCGGGCCAGCGCCTGGGCGGCGGCCCGCGCGGTCTCGCGCACCAGGTCGAGCGCGGGACGGGCGGCGCATTCCATGCCGACCTCGGAGGGCGCGGCCCGCGCGCGCAGCTGCTCCATCACGGCGACCAGGAAGTGCTCGACGGGGCCCGAGGGGTTCACCTCGCCGCCCGGGGGCGCGATGCGGCCCGACCAGCCTTCGCCCGGCAGGGCGGCGGCGGCATGGGTCGCCTCGATGAGGGCGGATTTCGCCTCGTCGTGGTCGCCCAGGACTTCCATCAGTCGGGCCTCGAGCCCCCTGCCCCGCCGGCCACGACCCTCGGGCCCGCGGATCCAGCGGCGCAGTTCCGCGGCCTCGGCGCCGGACAGCGCGGCGGCGAAGGCGGAATCCGCCGCGTCGAACAGGTGGTGGCCCTCGTCGAAGACGATGCGCTTGAGCTGGGTGGTCTCGCCGTCGGCCTTGGACCCCCGCGCGGCGCGGGCCCCATCAAAGGCGGCCTGGGTCAGCACGAGCGCATGGTTGGCGATGACGATGTCGGCGCGGCGCGAGCCCCGGATCGCCTTCTCCACGAAACAGGTGCGGTAGTGCTGGCAGCCGGCGTGGATGCATTCGCCCCGGCGGTCGACCAGGTTGGCGGGGCTGGCCTGGGCGGACGGCTGGATCGCGAACAGGGTCGGCAGCCAGGCCGGGAAGTCGCCGCCGGTCATGTCGCCGTCGCGGGTGGCGCGCACCCAGCGGGCGGCCAGCCCGAGGCCCACCAGGTCGCCCTGGCCGAGCTGGGCCGAATTCACCTGTTCCTGGAAGTTCAGCAGGCACAGGTAGTTCTCGCGGCCCTTGCGGACCACGGCCTTCTTCGCCCGCACCACGGGGTCGGGATAGATGGCGTGGCTCTCGCGCTCGATCTGGCGCTGCAGCGCGCGGGTGTAGGTGGAGATCCAGACGGCCGGGCCGTTGGCCTCGGCCCAGAGCGATGCGGGGGCGAGGTAGGCGAGCGTCTTGCCGACGCCGGTGCCGGCCTCGGCCAGCATCATCCGGGGCTCGCCCTCCCGCTCGCGGGGCTGGAAGGCGAAGGCGGCCTCGGCGGCGTATTCGGCCTGGGTGGGGCGGGCCTCGTCGAGGCCGGACTGGGCCAGCAGCGCCTTCAGCCGCTGGGCGGCGGCCTCCGGGGCGACGGGCTTGGAGCCCGCCTCGCCGGGGGGCGCCTCGGCCTCCCATTCGAGGAGCCGGGTCCAGGCGTCGAGGCCCGAGGTGCGGAAGGCGTTGCCGACGGGGGCGGAGCGCAGGGCGCCGATCACCGCCACGCCCCAGGCCCAGCCGCCGCGCGCCAGGGTCTCGGCGATGGCCAGGGCCTCCTCGCGGGAGGGCTCGGGCGTGGCGGCCAGTTCGGCGAGCAGGGCGTTGCAGACGTCGCGCAGGGCGGCGGCCTGCGCCTGGGCGCCCTTGGGTTCGACCAGCCCCAGCGCCTGGGCGAGGCCGGCGGCGGAGGGGGCGCAGAAGCGGGCCGGGCGGACGAAGGCGAAGAGCTCCAGCGCGTCGAAGATGCGGGGCGTGCGGGGCAGCGGATTGAGGCCGAGGCGCCGCGCCGTCATGGCGGCATGGGCGACGAGGACGGGCTGGTGTTCGAAGAGGTCGCGGGCGTCGGGGGCGCGGAGGGGCTGCGCGGACGTGGCGTCGGCCACGGCGGCGCGGGGGCCGGGGAGGACGACGAGGGCCGGGGCCAGGGCGAGGGTGGGTGGGGTGGCGGTCACCTTGGTGAGTTAGCGGGAATCGGGGCGAATGTCAGTGCCGGATGTTCCCTTTTTGATCCAAGACCTACATGGGAACTATAGACTCGCGTGACCCACAGCTGAATGTGAGGCTTGGCTGCGCCGGGCTTCGGAGTCATTCCTCTCCTTACCTAAAAGGAGACGGGCTTCATGGCGGACAACGATTCAGCCGCGCTGCGCATTGCGGCGCCCTTTGTGAACCAGTTCCAAATCGTCGTGGCCGGCTCAAATGTTAGGATAGCTTTTGCCGAGGGCTTCTCCGGTCAGGCAACGAGTTATCGATCTGCTGTAGTGATGTCCGAAGCGGACGCAAGGGAACTGGCGCTTTCAATTTTGACCTCCCTTCCGGCCCAAGCCACCGGAAATCTATTTGCCTCAGCGATCCCTACCGGGGCGCTTGGAGACGTCAGGATGACCTCGCCAAACCGTGGTCTCTTCGGAGGGGCGGCTCCCCCTTTGCCGGCAGGGGCGGGGGCTCTTGCGGCAGCGCTAGCGGCCCTTGGCAAGAAGAACGACCAGTAGCGTGGCAGAGAACGCCGACCCTAATTCCGAAGAGTTCGAGAATTCTGACGAGGGGGCCGTTCTCGTCGAGGTACCAGTCGAGCAAGAGTTGGGCGAGCAAGAGACGCCGGAACCTGCCATATCTGCCATTGGCGGATCAGGCCTTGGTGATGTTGATCTTTACATTAAACGAGGCGGTTCTGGTCAGAACAAAGAGTTCGAAGAGATCGACGCGGACCCAACAAAGGTACGCCGCTTGTTCTTCGAACACGCACACCTCCTAGCCACGATGCCTCGCCACAAAATAAGCGACCTGCTGCAGGGTGCCTTCTGGGCATTAATAGCATCATCTGCGGGAGCTATTGGTGGCTGGATGGATATAACAAAGCCAATCCCAGCCAACGATAAACTCGTAGATATTGCAGGAATATCTGTTTTTTCAATATGTGGTGCATTTTTTCTATTCTCTCTCATTTATAAGAGGAACGTAAAAACTTCAGAGGAATACTTGTCGGAGCTGTATAAGTTGCCATCAAAAGAGCCCGGAAAAATTAGGAAATTTTGGCGGGATTGGTTCGGCTAACGTCTATTCGCCGCCCGGCTTTTCACCAGGGTTACGAATCTAGGATTATGGTGACAGTTTATGAAACTGCGCCGCTCGGCAGCCTGAGCCCTAAACCCATGCCGGCCAGTCTGCCTGCCGGGTCCGGTCACTCAAGGCCGCGCCGGAGGCGCGCCGCGGGCCGGCCGGCCGGGGGCCGGACCTTGACTGACCGGACCCGGCAGGCTCGCATCTGACCATGGGATTTAAGGACGGTCGGCAATCCGGGGGATTGCCGGGCGGGCGTCCGTTCCATCGCGCCGCCCCAATTCGCTCGTCATGGCCGGGCTTGTCCCGGCCACCCAGATGCGCCGACCTCCAGGGATTTCCCGGCGGCGCCCCGCGTGTCTGGGTCCCCGGGACAAGCCCGGGGATGACGGGTTGGTTGGGTAGGAAATTATCCTTGCGGTGACAGGATACGCCGAGATCACACATGGAGCGTCACCCCGCGATGCCCGCCGACATGCCCAGGAACGCACTGAACGACCCGGTGCTGCGGCTGGCGCTCTATTGGCAGGCGGCGAACCTGATGCGCTGTCATGTCGATGAGCTGCGCGCGCCGCCCTACGGGATCGAGGCGGTGATCGAGGATGGCGAGATCTGGCGCTATCACGCCTACCTGTCGGCGTGGCTGAGCGGGCTCTACGTGGTCGCCGAGGCGTTCAGCAAGCTGAAGCTGGCCGACGCGGCGGTCGAGGCGCTGATCGCCGAGCACGGGAAGAGCCTGCGGCGGTTCCGGAACGCCACCTACCATTTCGAAATGGACCCGGAGCGGCAGCTGCAGATGCTGCGCGACGGGCCGTCGCGGCTGAACGGCGTCCTGGAGCTGCACGAGGCGCTGCGGCGCTTCCTGCTCGGGTATGCCGCCAGCGTGGACCCGCCTCAGCAGGCTCGCATCTGACCATGGGATTTAAAGACGCCCTTACCTCCGCGCTCCGTCGCTCCCCCTTCGCTCGTCATGGCCGGGCTCGTCCCGGCCACCCAGATGCGCCGACCTCCCGGGATTTCCCGGGGGCGGCCCGCGTGTCTGGGTCCCCGGGACAAGCCCGGGGATGACGGTCGTGGATTGCCGGGCGGCGGGGCGCCGTTAGACTTCGCCGCTGGCGGGAAAGGGACGAGGGGCGGATGGCGGACGGGAGTGTGGTGCGGGCGGCGTGCCACTGCGGGGCGGTGCGGTTCGAGGTGGCGTTGTCGGACGGGCTGGCCACGGCCAGGCGGTGCACCTGTTCGTTCTGCCGGATGCGCGGCGCGGTGGCGGTGTCGGCGGAGCTGGACGGGGTGCGGATCGTCTCGGGCGCGGAGGCGCTGACCGAGTACCGGTTCAACACCGGGACGGCGAAACACTATTTCTGCGCGGTGTGCGGGATCTACACCCATCACCAGCGGCGCTCGAACCCGCGCCAGTACGGGGTCAACGTGGCCTGTATCGAGGGGGTGAGCCCGTTCGACTTCGCCGAGGTTCCGGTGAACGACGGGGTGGCGCATCCGAGCGACGCGGGGGCCGGCGCGGGGCCCAGGCTGGCGGGGGTGTTGCGGTTCGAGGCGGTGGCGGAGCGGGGCTGAGGGGTTTGGGTGGAAGCCCCCTCCACCGCTTCGCGGTCCCCCTGCCCCGGAGGGGGAGGACTGGATGAGGATGGGGTCGGGGGCAACTCATCGGGGGCGGGGGTGGTTACCCTTCACAAGCAACCAAGAAGGAATGCCCCATGATCCTGCCCAATGGCGCCACCGTGGCCGTGGCCGACGGCGAGAGCCTCACCCTGTTCCGCAACGGCGGGCATGAGGGCCAGGTGTCGCTGAGCCCCCTGCCCTCGCCGGAGCTGGCGGCGGCGAACGCGGGCGGGTCGCACCATTCGAGCGCGGCCAACCCCGACGACCGGACCCAGGCCGAGGACGGCCACGCGGCGGCCTCGGCGGCCTGGCTGAACAGTCAGGTGCTGGACGGGAAGATCTCGTCGCTGGTGGTGATCGCCGCGCCGCGCGCGCTGGGGGAGCTGCGCAAGCACTACCACAAGGCGTTGACGGCGGTGCTGGCGGGGGAGCTCGCAAAGGACCTGGCCGGCCACTCCAAGGCCGACATCGAGGCGGCGCTCGGCGCGGCTTGACGGGACGCCCGTCATCTCAACCGTCATGGCCGGGCTTGTCCCGGCCACCCAGATGCGCCGACCGCCGGGGCGTTCTCTGAAGCCTCCGCGTGTCTGGGTCCCCGGGACAAGCCCGGGGATGACGATCTGAGGGGCCGAGCCTCAGTTGCCGACGTAGGGGGCGGTGTTGAGGCCGGTGACCTTGTAGCGGTCGCCCTCCTTCATCATCGCCAGGTTCTCGTAGAGCCGGAACCCGTTCCTCAGCGTCACCAGGTAGAAGCGGTTGTAGTAGGTCAGGCCGGACGGCGGATCGACCATGAGGCCTTGCCGCAGCGGCACGCGGCTGGCGACGCCCGTGGCCAGCATGGGGCCGACGCCCGCGTAGGAGGCGATGAAGGCCTCCTTGGTGGTCTTGGCCTTCATCCAGTCGCTGGTCGAGGCGTCCCACAGATAGTCGGGCCGGTTGGCGTCGAGGGCGGCGAGCGCCTTGCGGGCCTCGCCCTCCGACTCGATGCAGGGCTGGTCGCCGGGGTTGCATTCCGAGCCGGCCGGGGCTGACGCCAGCGGCGCGGGGGCCGGGGCGGGTGTCGGCGCCGGCGTGGGCGCCGGGTTGTCGAGCGGCGCGGGGGATGGCGTCGGCGTGGGTGTCGGGGACGGCGTGGGCGTGGGGGTCGGGCCAGGCCCTGGCGTCGGGTTCTGGCCCGGCAGGCCGTGGGCGCCGGAGAGCACCAGGACGACGCCCAGGAGCGCGATGATCGAGCCCTGGCCGACGCTGGCCATCTTGAATTCGACGCCGAAGAACTTGGCCGAGCCCTCGGAGGCCGCGCCGCCGACGCCCCTGGCGATGAAGGCGATGCCGGCCAGGATGCAGAGCGCGCCCAGGGCTATCGCGACCCAGTACCCCATGATCGGCCCGGCCTTTCGAATCCAACCTCTTGGCGAACTCTAGCCATCATCGCGTCCTGGGCGAGACAAATCCAGAGCCGCCGGGTGGACAAGGCCGGGCGGGGACGGTTGATAGCCGCAACGACCGAACGGGAGGACGCCATGGGCGAGGCGCACGGCTACGAGATCTTCGACATCCACCAGCACATGGGCTCGACCGCCGACGCGCACGGCTTCGCGACCGAGGGCGCGGTGGTGTCCGGCGCCAACGCCCAGGAGCTGGCGGCGCGGCTGAAGTTCATGGACCGGGCCGGGATCGGCGCGACGGTGGCGATCCCCGGGCACAACTACAACCGCTCGGCGGGCGTCGCCTCGACGGCGGCGGAGAACGACGCCATCGCGGCCTACCGCGACGCCACGCCCGGCCGGTTCCCGGTGGCGGTCGGCGTGATCGAGCCGCTGGACCAGGCGGCCGCGGTGCAGGAGGTGGTGCGGATCCACCAGGAGCTGGGCCTGAAGGGCGTCAGCTTCCACACCGAGTTCCAGGGCGTGACCATCGACAGCCCGTGGATGATGAAGATCCTCGAGAAGATGTTCGACCTGAAGATGGTGCCGCTGATCCACACGTCGAACGTGGTGCTGCACGAGGCGCTGTGGCGGCTGGGCAAGGTGGCCCGCGCGTTCCCGGGGGAGACCATCGTGGCGCTGGAGCCGTTCTTCACCTTCGACGGGATGCAGGAGTGCTTCTTCATCGCCGACGTGGCGCCCAATGTGCTGTTCGACACCGCGTCCTGCTTCCACACCGACCTGGCGATCGAGCTGGCGCGGCAGTTCGGGGCCGAACGGATCGTCTATGGCAGCCAATACTATTCGCAGCTGAAGCCCAACGAGCGGGCCTTCGTGAAGAACGCCGTGGTCCGCGACGACATCATCGCCACCGAGCGGCTGAGCCGGGAACAGAAGCAGCTGATCCTGGCCGGGAACACCAAGCGGGTGTTCGGGCTCTAGGATGGCGTTCGCGAAGCTGGACGATGCTGAGCTGTTCTACACCGACGAAGGGGCGGGCGAGCCGGCCATGCTGTTCGTGCACGGCTACTCCTGCGACTCCCACGACTGGATGCACCAGCTGGCGCATTTCACCCGCGCCCACCGGGTGATCGCCGTCGACCTGCGCGGCCACGGGCGCTCCAGCGCGCCGGAGGGCGGGTACGAGGCCAAGACATACGCCGCCGACCTCGCCGCCCTGCTGGGCCGGCTGGGGGTCGGGCCGGTGGTGGCGGTGGGCCATTCGATGGGCGGCGGCGTGGTCAGCGCCCTGGCGGTGGAACACCCCGAACTGGTCAGCGCCGTGGTCTGCGTCGACCCAAGCTACCTGGTACCCGATGAGGTCTACGCCGGGGTCCAGGGGATGCTGGAGGCGCTGAAGGCCAATCCCGTCGAGACCGCCCAGGCGATCCTCGGCCGCAGCTATACGGCGGCCTCCCCGCCGCAGCTGAAGGCCTGGCACATGCGGCGCATCGCGGGCGTGCCCGGGCACGTGCTCTACCAGTCGATGGCCAACAGCGGCGGGCTGACGGCGCGCTCGGCGTCGGAGCCCTACCTGCGGCGCAGGGCCTGCCCGGTGCTGACGGTCTATGCGGCGGAGGACCGGGTGGACGTGGAGCGCGCGCTGTTCGCCGATCCCCGCTCGCGGGCCTTCGCCTGGCCGGGGTCGGGCCACTGGCTGCACCAGGAGCGGCCGGCCGAGTTCAACGCCGTGGTCGAGGACTGGCTGGGGAGCCTGCACGACTGACCGCCGCCGCCGTCACACCCAGGTGGCGATGATGGCGGCCAGGCAGAAGCCGAGCAGGCCGAGGACGAGGGGAAGGACGGGCCAGGGGGACGGCGACGGCGCCTGGCTCAGGCGGCCGCCGCGAGGTGGGTCACCTGCTCCAGGGCCCGGGCGATGTCGGCCGGGCGCAACGGCTTGGGAATGAACACCGCGCCCGCGATGCCGGCGTCCAGGTGGCGGCCGCGCATCTCGCCGGAGATGAACACCACCGGCAGGTCCGGATAGGCGGCCCGCGCCCGGCGGGCGACGTCGAAGCCGTTGGGCCCGACCCCCAGGTCGATGTCGGTGACCAGGGCGCAAAGCCCGCGGGACTTGCCGATCGCCTCATAGGCCGCCGCGCCACAGTAGACCGCCTCGACATCGAAGCCGTGCTCCTGGAGAGATTCGGCGATATCGAGGTTCAGAAGGAAGTTATCTTCAGCAAATAGAACATGAAAGCCACGCATTGTTATGGCTCCTTTCGGATACCAAAACTCGGTGAGGCTAGTTATGTTGCGATACAACCTACGATTTATTTAAGGTTAACTCAACCACATGATCAATAGTGTTCGGAACATGTTCCTAAACATCAAGCACGAACACAATTGGCGTTCGATTCAATGGGTATTCTGAAAGAGCCCCGCCCGCGTCGGGGATTCTCGCCATGATTGCAGAGGCCGCGGATTTATTCTCGGCGGCCTCGCCCCCCCCGCCTACTTTTCCGTCAGCGTCCAGACGCCGTCCCAGTCGGGGGCGGGCGGGGTCCTGGCCAGCAGGGCGCAGCGTTCGGCGTAGACGCCGGCCGGACCGTCGTCGGGATAGAGTTCGAGCGCGCCCCGGAAGGCGTGGCCGGCGGCGGCCCAGTCGCGGGCGCGGTAGGCGGTGATGCCGGCGGCGTGCAGTTCGAGCAGGCCGGCCAGCGCGGGCTCGCCCGCGCGGTAGCCCAGGGATTCGTAGACCGCCACCGGGCGGTCCTTGCCCTTGACCCGGATCAGGTCGAGCTCGCGCAGGGTCGCCTCGCGCTTCAGGTCGCGGACGGTCATCTCGGAGAGCAGGATCTTCGCCTTGTACTGCTTCGACGCGCCCTCGAGCCGCGAGGCCAGGTTCACGCTGTCGCCGATGACGGTGTATTCCATGCGCCGGATCGAGCCGATGTTGCCGATGACGGTGGGGCCGGTCGAGAGCCCGATGCCGATGTCCAGCGCCTCCTGGCCCACGCCCACGCGGCGGGCGTTGAGCTCGGCCAGCCGGTGCATCATGCCGTCGGCCACGGCCAGCGCGTTGTCGGCGTCGTTGGGGCCGACCAGCGGCGCGCCGAACAGGGCCATGATCCCGTCGCCGATATATTTGTCGAGGATGCCGCCGTGCTGGAAGATCACGTCGACCATCTCGGTGAAATACTCGTTGAGCAGCGAGACGCTCTCGCGCGGGCCCAGCGCCTCGGCGATGGAGGTGAAGCGGCGGATGTCGGAGAACATCACCGTGATCTTCTGCTCCTTGCCGGACAGCTCCAGCTCGCCCGCCGTCAGCAGCTGGTCGGCCACCTCCTTGGACATGTAGCGGCTCATGGTGGAGCGGACGCGCTTCTCCTCGGTGATGTCCTCAAGCACCAGCATGGAGCCGATCTGGGCCTCGGTGGCGTCGATCAGCGGCATGGCGGTGAGGTTGACGGTGGAGGTCCCGCCGTCGCCGCGGGCAAGCTCGGTGTCGATGGCCAGCGCCGTCTCGCCGGTCATCTGGGTCTTGGCGAGGTTGTCGGCGATCCAGGCGTTGGCCCCGGTGAACAGCTCGCCGGCGTTGCGGTCGATCATCGCGGCGCGGCCCATGCCCAGCATCGCCTCGGCCGCGTCGTTGGCGGTGACCACCTGGCCCTCGACGTCGAGGGTGACGATGCCGTTGGAGGTGCTCTTCAGGATGCTCTCGTTGTAGTTCTTCATGTTGAGCACGTCGTCGAAGAGCTTGGCGTTCTCCAGGCTGACGGCCACCTGGGCGGCGAAGGCCTTGAGTCGGGCCTCGTCCTTGGTCGAGAACACCCCGCCCCGCTTGTTCAGCGCCTGGGCCACCCCGATGCGGGCGCCGGCCTTGTTGGTGATCGGCACGCAAAGGATCGAGCGGGTGGTGAAGCCCGTGGCGTGGTCGACCTCCTTGTTGAAGCGCTCGTCGGCGTAGGGATCGGTGATGTTCTCGATGTGGCCGGTGGTGAACACCGCCCCGGCGATGCCGCGGTTGGTGGGCACGTGGATCTGGCGGCTCTCGACCCCGTCGGCGTAGAGGGTGAACAGCTCGTCGACCTTCTCGTCATAGACGAACAGCGAGGCCCGCTCGGCGTTGAGCAGCTGGGTGGTGGCGGTCATGATCCGGGCGATCAGCACCTCCAGCAGGAGTTCGCCGGCCAGGTCCTGGGTGACCTCGAGGATCTGCTGCTCCTGGCGCAGGCTGTCCAGCATCAGGCCGAAGCCGCGGTTGATGTCGGCGTATTCGTCGGTGGTGACCACCTCCAGCTCGGCGTCCTCCAGCCGGCCGCTCTCCACCGTGCGCATGGCCCCGATCACCTTGGCGGCGGCGCGGGACACCTCGCGCGAGGTCAGCACCGCCATGGACACCGCCCCCAGGATGCAGACGCCCACGACGCCCACCGTCCAGATGTAGAGCGAGCGGATGTCGGCCGGCGGGATGGCCATGCCGCTCTTGGCGACCAGGCGGTCGAACTTGAAGAGGAAGGAGGCGGCGAAGAAGATCAGCGGCAGGGCGCAGACGAAGACCGCCAGGAACAGGAGCTTGTTGCGCAGCGGCACCGAGATCAGCTTGGCCTGCTGCTCGGGCGAGACCGGTCCGCCCAGGGCGCGGGCCAGGCGCCGGACGATCGGCTCGATGTCGCGGCTGACGGCGAAATACTCGAAGATCGCGTGGGCCGGGGTCGCGAAGAAGAAGATCGTCGCGGCCAGCGCCACCCGCTGCCAGGGCTGGACGCCCACGTGCCCGAGCCCGTTCATCAGGTAGGTCACGATGACCAGGAGGATCGTCGCCATCGGCCCGTGCAGCGCGACCACGCGGACGGCCGAGAACTGCGGCAGGTTGAGCGCGCGGACCAGGGCCGCGCCCAGCGCCTCGTCGGAAGGCCGCTCGCCACGGTCCAGCGCGCTCAGCACCGGGGCCAGCGGCTTCAGGTGATGGCGGATCACCACCACGTCCACGGAGGTGTAGACGGCGACGCCGCAAGGCACGCCGATAGCGAAGGCCAGCCACTGCGGGCCGGTGAACTCGATGCCCAGGACCGCGAGCAGCAGGGTCACCGCCACGGCGACGAACGAGGCCAGGTGGTAGATGACGATCAGCCGCCAGAACAGCGCCCGCCCGGCGTCGGCCGGCCGCGCGGGCGCGCCCAGGTCTCGAAGGGGCGGCGCGAGGGCGGTCACCGCGCCCTCACCCTCCATGCGGCCGAAAATCGCGCCATCACCACCCCCGTGGATTCCGTGCCCACAGTCTAGCTCCCCAGCGCGCCGGTGGACAGATGGCGCGCGCGCCCTCCCGATTCCGGGAGGTGGCGGGCGGGCGGCCGCGGGCCGACGATGGCCGCCCGTTCAACGCCCGAGGAATGCGTCATGTTGTCCAAGCGCCTGTCGAAGCCCCTGATCGTCGCCGCGGCGTGCTGCGCGCTCTGGGCCCGGGGAGCGCGGGCGGCGGTGTTCGACCTCGACCTGACCGGGATCGTCGCCAACGGCAGCTACTCCTTCCAGGAGATCGGGGCCACGCACTACGACCAGTGGGTGCTGTCGCTGAGCGGCCTGGACGCGCTGTCGGCGATCACCGTGGCGGAGGGCGACGTGATCAACGCGACGATCACGCTGGACCAGGCCTTCACCATCCCGGGCTCGGTGCAGCTGACCTCGTTCGGCTTCTTCACCGGCGGCGACGGGTTCCCGGACGTCGACACCGAAACCTCGGGCACGACGTCCCTCTTCCTGGGCGGCCTGCCGGTCGCCGTCCGCCCCGGCGGTTCGCTCACCCTCGCCCAGCTGAACAACAGCGTGACCTTCTTCCCGCCCGACAACGGGCCGATCACCTTCGACAGCGTGTTCTCCAGTTTCACGGTGGTGGGCCTGGGCGGCCAGACGGCGAGCCTGGACTATTCGGGCATCACCTACACCCTGTTCAGCCCCGCCACGGGCGCGGCGGCGCCGGAACCCGCCGGCTGGGCGCTGATGCTCCTGGGCTTCGGCGGGCTGGGGGCGATGCTGCGCCGTCGGCGGGGGTGGGCGGCGGCTTAGGGGCTGTCAGGGACCCGAGGTCGTCAGTTCCACCTTCGAACTGGCCTCCAAGATTCTGAACCAAGAGCCCTACCCCTCGATGGGGAAGGGTTGGGATGGGGTGTGGCCGCTGAGCTGACGCCGAGAACGCCGGCTCGGCGCCGACCTTGATCCGGACTTCCACGTCCTGCGCTCACCCCCATCCTGACCTTCCCCCATCGAGGGGGAAGGAAGCGCAAAAAGGCCGGCGATCTGGTCCCTGACAGCCTCCAGACAACGGAAGCCATGGCCCCCGAGGTTTCGCGACCTGGCGATCGCTATTGGCCGATCAGGGGACCCCACTTCTCGTCGGCGGCGGCGATCATGTCCGGGGCGTCCTGCTTGAGGATGTAACCCGCTTCGACACCGCGCTGGACCGCCGCGCCATACTTGGCGAGGTAGTCGGCCCGGTTGCGATAAAGCCGTCGAAGCTCTTCCGGCGGGAACGGCGTCGTGGTGCCCCCGAGGCCGCTCCCCCCGGGCGTCTCGTTCATCCCGCGGTAGGTCGCCGTCGGCGCCTCAAGCTCCGGCATGCGCAGGCCGCCTCGCGCATTGCCATGCTCGTCGCGGACGATATGCGGCGGATCGCCCGAGAATTCGATCAGCGGGAAACTCGGCGGCGGCGGCCCGCCGTCCGCCCAGCGTTTCAGATATGCCCAGGACGCCGCGACAACGGGCGCGAAGCTCAGTGAATTCGGCTGGGGGCCCGGCCCTTCGTTCTTCCCGTCCAGGCCCGGAACCATGGGCATCCCGTCCCGCTTGAACAGGGCGACGATCTCGCCGCGGCCGCCCGAGGAGCCGGCATGGGCCGCGCCGGCGATCTCCCAGGTCCGGAAGAAGGCCGTGTCCGGCTGGCGCATGGGATAGAGACCCTCGGCCTCCGTTTCGGTGGTGAGCAGCATCACCGGAATGCCCAGGTCGTCGCGGATCCTCGATTGGAAACGCTGCATCGGAGGATCGCCCGGCCTGGACGTTATCGGCGCGGCGGATCCGAATCCGACGCTGATCTGAGCGCCATGCAGTGCGTGTTCGAGCGGCTGCACCCCGTTGAGGTAGGAGGTGAGCCGGATCGCGGATTGCGATCCGCCCATCGCGAAGACCCGTTTGACCTTCAGGCCCGCCATGGGATCCACCGCGAGCCGGCCGCGATCGGGACCGACGCCGCGCGCCGCCTGGGTGTAGATGTCGTAGGAGAAGTCGTCGCCGGGGTGATGCAGGCCGCCGTAGCGGGCCGGGTCCCAGCCGCGCATCGCAAACCGCTCCGCCCCAGGGTAGCCGTCCAGGCTGACCCTCTGCGCCGAAACCGCCACGTAGGCGTCGCCCGTCTTCAGGTCACGCCGCAGCAGAGGGCTGATCTCGAACCCCGCCGACACGTTCTGCCAGCGCAGGATCACATTGCCGCTGAAGTCGGCCGCCCGCTTGGGCCGGGCCACCAGGATACGGGTCTTGAACGGCGCCGCGCCGGCAGGGCGCAGCGTCCATCGACCATCCTTTCCAAGCAGGGTTCCAGGCGCCGGCTCGTAGGCGCGGGCCTCGCCTTCAAGGAAGTACTCGGCCTCCTCATAGCCCTCGCTGGCCAGGTCCATGGTGGCGGCGCCGAAGGCGTTTCCACGGCTGCCGGAGGTGATCGGACCTGTGATCTTGACCGTCGGCGACCCGCCCCGGGCGGCGTCGGCGGCCCCGGCGCCGAGAACCGTCCCGCCGGCAATGGAAGATACTCCCATGATCAGCAACGACCTCCGACCGATCCTGATTGTCATGCCGCCCTATTGTCTTTTCTCGGCGCTATACACTGTTCCGATTGGAAATATCGAAGCCAGTATTCGCGCATGTTTGTCTTAATTCCGAGCTTCGGACGCCATCGCTCGCGAGTCAATCTTCCGCGCACCGGCCCAACCGGGTCCGCGAACCCCGACGGGCCCTCGCCCCGATCTCGCGTGATTTGAATAGCCCAGCCGCCCTCACCCTGCCCTCTCCCTCTCGGCTTCGCCGGGGGAGAGGAGAGACCTAGGCGTCGTCGTCGGCTTTCAGGCGGTAGCCGACGCCGGGTTCGGTGAGCACGATCTTGGGCGACGAGGGCTCGGCCTCGAGCTTCTGGCGCAGCTGGGCGACCAGGACGCGGACGAACTGGGCGTCAACGTTGGCGGCGGGGCCCCAGACGGCGGTGATCACCTGACGGTGGGTGACCACCCGGCCGGCGTGGCGGGCGAGCGTGCGCAGGAGGTCGTATTCGCGGGGGGTCAGGCGGACCTCCTCGCCCAGCACCTCGACGCGGCGGGTCGGGAAGCTGATCTTCAGGTCGCCGAAGTGGAAGCTGGGCTGCGAGGAGAAGCGCCGCTCGCGGCCCCTGAGCGTGGCGCGCACGCGGGCCAGGAGCTCGCCCACGCCCACCGGCTTGTTGACGAAATCGTCGGCGCCCAGGTCGAGGGCGGCGATCTTCTCGGTCTCCAGGTCGCGGGCCGAGAGCACGATGATCGGCGCCTCGGACCACTCGCGGATGCGCTGGATGACGTCCTTGCCGTCCATGTCGGGCAGGCCGAGGTCGAGGATCACCACGTCGCAGGGCTCTCCCGCCATGCAGGTGAGCGCTTCCTCGCCGGTGGCCGCGGTCTCGACGGTGTAGCCGGCGGCGGTCAGGGCCGGCGTCAGCGCGCGCAGGATCTGCGGCTCGTCATCGACAAGCAGAAGCCGCCCGGTATCGGCGATCACTCGGCGACCGCCAGCTTCAGGGTGACCGCCAGGCCGCCGCCCGGACCTGTGCGATTTTCCGCCGTGACCTCGCCGCCCATCGCTTCCATGAATCCCCTGGTGATCGAAAGACCCAGGCCCGTGCCGGCCGAGGTCACACCCGAAGAGCGATAGAACTTGTCGAAGATCCGCGCCAGTTCGCGCGGCGGAACGCCACCGCCGCTGTCGGTGACCCGCACCACGGCCCGGCCCTCCTCACGCGAGCAGGCGATCTGCACGGGGGCGCCGGGCGGGGAGTAGCGGATGGCGTTCTCCACCACGTTGGACAGCGCCTGCTCGAACAGCACCGGGTCGCCGGAGGCCTCGAACGCCGCGCGCGGCTGGACGGCGACGACCTCGCGCTTATGGACCAGCTCCTGGCGGCGGATGGTGCGGTCGACCACCTCGCGCAGGCTGAACGGCGTGCGCTGGACGACGATCGCGCCGGACTCGATCTTGGTCATGTTCAGGAAGTTGGCCACGAAGGCGTTCAGCCGCTCGGCCTCTTCCTGGATGGTGGCGGTGAGGTCGCGCCGGGTGGCCGCGTCGAAGCTGTCGCCGAATTCCTCCAGGCTCGAGGCCGACGCCATGATGGCGGCGAGCGGGGTGCGCAGGTCGTGGGAGATGGAGGAGAGCAGCGCATTGCGCAGCTCCTCGGTGCGCACGCGGGACTCGGCGTTGGCCTTGGCGGCGGCCAGCCGGACGCGGGCGATCGCCGCGGCGCCGGCGTCGGCGAGGATCTCCAGCAGGGTCTGCTGCTCGGCGGCGAGCTGGGCGCCGGGCTCCGGGCGCCACGCCGCCAGGCCCAGGGCCGAGCCGTCGGCGAAGAGCGGCCGCAGCGTCCACTGGTCGACATAGGTGGTGGCGACGGACGGCTCTCCGTCGACGGTGTGCGAGGCGAGGTCGAGGGGCAGGGGTTCGTCCAGCCGCGCCAGCTCCAGGGGGCTGGTGAACAGCGAGTGGCCCTCGCGCACGACGGCGGCGCCCTTGGCGGCGGCGGCCAGGTGGTGGGCCAGGCGCTCGCGGATGAAATCCTCGTCCGGGGAAGCGGCGAAGTCGCGGGTGGCGTCGAGCAGGGCCTGGGTGGTGCTGGCCCGCGTCTTGGCCCGTTCGGCCTCGTCGCGCACGCGCCCGGTGAGGCTGCCCATCAGGGTGGCGACCGCCAGGAACGACCCGAGCGCGATGAACGACTCCGTCGCCCCCAGCGCCAGGTCGAAGCGCGGACCGACCAGGTAGATGTTGTAGATCACGAAACCCATGGCCGCGGCCAGGTAGCCGGGGCCCGATCCCAGCCAGTAGGAGGTGAACAGGGTGGCGATCAGGAACACCGACCCCAGGCGCGAGGTGTGGGTGGTGCGGAACAGTATCTCGGCCAGGCCGGCGGCGACGAGCACGATCCCGGGGACCGCGGCGTAGCGCCAGTTGGACTTGTAAGCTCCTGTCGCGGGCTTGCGGGCGTTCAAGGCATTCCCCCAAATCCTTCCCGGGCGGATGGATTCATCCGGACCAGCAAGACGGGCCAAACTGCTGAGCGTTCAGGGCGTGGACGCTCCGGGCCGATGGCGGCAAGGAGGGCAAGCCAGGGCCCTTCGTCAAGTATAGGCCGATTATAGGGAACCCGTGCGCGGCAGCCCGCCGCAGGGACGGCGGCGCGGGCTTGACGGGCGGGCCACACTGCTGATTGTCCCGGCGGACCCGTATCCCTGAGCAGCGGCAAGCGTAACGGATGATCGAAAAACTCCTGGCCCGGATGATCAAGGCGGGCGACGTGACGCTGCGCCTGCCTGGCGGCCGGTCCGTGCGGGCCGGCGACGGCTCGGGCTCCCCGGTGATCGGCCGCCTCTCGGCGCGCGGCCTCTCGCGCATCGTGGCCAACCCGAACCTCGGGCTGGGCGAGGCCTATATGGAGGAGGACCTGGTCTTCGAGCAGGGGACCATCTGGGACCTGCTGGAGATCGTCGGCCGCAGCGGCGGGCGCACCCCCAAGGGGCGCGGCAAGTGGCCGACGCGGGCGCGCAAGGCGGTCAAGCGCCGGCTGCAGCAGCTCAACGACCGCACCGCCTCGCGGCGCAACGTGGCCCACCACTACGACCTGTCCAACGACCTCTACCGGCGCTTCCTGGACGCCGACATGCAGTATTCCTGCGCCTATTTCGCGCGGCCCGACATGACGCTGGAGGAGGCCCAGGTCGCCAAGAAGGCGCATATCGCCGAGAAGCTGGCGCTGGCCCCCGGCCAGCGGGTGCTGGACATCGGCAGCGGCTGGGGCGGCATGGCGATGACGCTGGCGGCCGAACACGGGGCCGACGTGACCGGGGTGACGCTATCGACCGAACAGATCGCGCTGGCCCGCGAGCGGACGGCGAAGGCGGGGCTGGGCGACAAGGTGCGCTTCGAGCTCACCGACTACCGCGACGTCACCGGCCCCGTCGACCGGATCGTCTCGGTGGGGATGCTGGAGCATGTGGGCGCGCCGCAGTTCCGCACCTATTTCCAGACGGTCAAGCGCCTGCTGGCCGACGACGGGGTGGCGCTGATCCACTCGATCGGGCGGATGAGCGGGCCCGGACTGACCAACGCCTTCACCAACAAGTACATCTTCCCCGGCGGCTATATCCCTGGGCTGTCGGAGATCGTGCGGGCGGTCGAGGACGCCGGGCTGTGGATCACCGACATCGAGATCCTGCGCCTGCACTACGCCGAGACCATCCGGCACTGGCGGGCCCGCTTCCTGGCCGACCCGGAGATTCCGGCGCTCTATGACGCGCGGTTCCGGCGGATGTGGGAGTTCTACCTGGCCGGCGCGGAACTGGGCTTCCGCTATGGCGGGCACATGATCTTCCAGATCCAGGTCGCCAAGCGCGTGGGGACCCTGCCGGTGACGCGGGACTACATGCTGGAGCGGTAGGGGGCGCGGAACGGAGGGCTTGCGGCGGGCATTTCACAAGACGCCCGCATGAAGGACCGACGCCATGAAACTCTACTTCTCTCCCGGGGCCTGCAGCCTGGCCGGCCACATCGCGCTGCATGAGGCCGGGCTGGAGTTCGACCGGGTGAAGGTGGACCTCAAGACCCACCGCACCGAGGACGGCGGCGATTTCGCCAAGGTCAATCCCAATGGCTATGTGCCGGCGCTGGAATTCGACGACGGTTCGGTGCTGACCGAGAACATCGCCATCCTGAGCTGGATTGCCGACCAGGCGCCGGCCCTGGCGCCGACGGGGCCGATGGGGCGCTACCGGCTGCTGGAGATGCTGGCGTACATCTCCACGGAGATCCACAAGGCCTTCAAGCCGTTCTTCAAGCCGGGCGCCACGGACGCCGAGAAGGCGCAGGCGGGCGAGCAGATCGGCAAGCGCCTGCAGTTCCTGGCGGACATCCTCAAGGACGACTACCTGCTGGGCGGGATGTCGGTCGCCGACGCCTATCTCTTCGTCATGCTGACGTGGGCGGGCAAGAACGGGCTGCCTCTGCCGGCCGGCCTGGAGGCCTATGCCGCGCGGATGCGGGCCAGGCCCGCGGTACGGCTGGCGCTGGAACACGAGGGCCTGGGGGCGACGGCTTCCTGACCCGCCCGTTCAGCGCCCGTTCAGTCAGGGTCATACATTGTTCACCACGACCCAGCCCGACGGCTGGCCCAAATTCTGGAGGCTCGGAATGAGAAAAGCTCTGACAGCCGCCATGGCGGCGGTGACTTTCGGCGGCGCGGTCGCCGCCACGGCGCTCCCCGCCCAGGCGCAGCATTATCGCGGCTCGCACGGCTACAACAGCTACAGCGGCTATCGCGACTACCGCCACCACGGCGGCAACAGCACCGGCACGGCGATCGCCGCCGGCGCGCTCGGCCTGGCGCTGGGCGCGGCCATCGCCAGCAATGGCGGGCATCGCGGGTCGAGCTCGTACGGCAGCGGCTACTATGACCGGGGCTATTACGATCGCGGCTACTATGACGGCGGCTACTACGAGCCCCGGGTCTGCGAAAGCCGCCGCTGGGTCTGGGACCCCTACATCCAGCGCCGCGTGATGATCCGCTCGACCTACGCCTGCTAGACCCTTTCCGGTTCAAGTGGAATCACTTGAACCGGATGAAAAGGGTCTATCTCAAATGTTTAGAGCGCGTCGGACGGGTGAACCGGTATCCACTTCACCCTGACGCGCTCTAAGATCGTTGCTCCCCCATGGGGGAGCAACATTCCTGCTCAGCCGAAGAGGGCGCGGTCGAAGGCTTCGGCGGCGGCGAGCGCGGGCTTGGGACCCAGGACCGCGACGGCGGACTTGCGGTGGGCCAGGATCTGGCCGGTCAGGGCCGCGAGGTCGGCCGGCGTGACCGCGTCGATTTCGGCGGCGACGGCCAGCGGGTCCAGGGTCTGGCCGAACAGCAGGACCTGGCCGGCGGCCTGTTCGGCGCGGGCCAGCGCGCCTTCGCGGCCCATGAACATGGCGCCCTTGATCTGGGCCTTGGCGCGGGAGAGTTCCGCGTCGCTGACCGCCTCGGCCATGCCGGCGATCTCGCCGGCCGCCACCACCGCCAGCTCCTCGGCGTCCTTGGCCGCGCAGCCGGCGAAGACGCCCAGGACGCCGGTGTCGGCGTAAGTCTCGGAATAGGCGTCGATGGCGTAGGCCAGGCCACGGACCTCGCGGGCCTCCTGGAAGAGCCTGGACGCCATGCCGCCGCCCAGGATCTCGGCCATCAGGCGCAGCGCGAAATAGCCCGGGTCCCGGACGCCGACGGCCGGCAGCAGGAGCACGAGGTTGGCCTGCTCCAGCCGTTTGGCGAGCGGCCGGGCGCCGCCCACGAACCGAGCCGGCTGGGCCGGCCCGGAGGCCTCGCCACGCATCTGGCCGAAGTCGCGTTCGGCGAGCTTCAGGAGTTCGTCCTCATCGACGGCGCCGGCGACACTGACCACCAGGGTGGCCGGGCCGTAGAGCCGCTCGCGCCAGGCGCCGAGGGTCTGGGGCGTGGCGGCCTTGATCGATTTGGGGGTGCCGAGGATCGGGCGGCCCAGCGGCTGGCCGTCGAAGGCCGCGCCCTGGGCAAGTTCGAAGACCAGGTCGTCGGGGGCGTCGGCGGCCTCGGCGATCTCCTGGCCCACCACCTGCTTCTCGCGGGCGAGGTCGCCGGCGTCCATGGTCGGGCGCTGGACGAGGTCGGCGAGCACGGCGGAGCCCAGGTCGAGGCCGCCCCTGAGCGCGCGGACCTGGAAGCTGGTGCGCTCATAGCCGGTGGCGGCGTTGATCTGGCCGCCGGCCGCCTCGATCACCTCGACGATGTCGCGGGCCGAGCGGCCGCCGGCCCCCTTGAAGACCATGTGCTCCAGGAGGTGCGACCAGCCGGAGTGGGCGGCGTCCTCGGAACGGGCTCCCTGCCCGGCCACCACCGACAGCGCGACGGTCTCCAGCCCCGGAATCGGGTCGCAGACCACGCGGACGCCGTTGGCCAGGCGGTGCACGGTCGGCGTGGGGCGCGCGGCGATGGCCCTAGCCCTCCGCGAAGGCGCGGACGTAGGCCTTGATGGTCTCCGCCTCGGCGGGCAGGCGGTCGAAGCGCTCGGGGCGGTCCGCCAGGTCGGCGCCGCCGCGCGGCAGGCCGGGCGTGACGCCTGACGCGGCCGCCACATCGTCCGGGAACTTCGCGGCGTGCGCCGTGGACATGACCACAACGGGGCCTGTCAGGTCGGCGACGCGGTCCAGCGCCGAAACGGCCACGGCGGTGTGCGGGTCGATCAGCTGGCCGGTCGCATCGAGGGTCTGCAGGATGGCGCGGCGGGTGTCGTCCTCGCCGGTCGCGACGCCCCGGAAGAGCTCGCGCATGGCGGCGAAGGCCTTGGGCGGCACGTCGATGGCGCCATCGCCCGCGAAGGCCTCGAAGGCGCGGGCGGTGTCGGCGGGGGCGCGGCCGCCGGCCTCGAAGTAGAGCCGCTCGAAGTTGGACGCGCTCTGGATGTCCATGGCGGGCGAGATGGTGGGGGTGAGCGTCCCGCGCTCATAGCGGCCGGTCTCGAAGGTGCGGGCCAGGATGTCGTTGGAATTGGTGGCGACCACGATCCGGCCGATGGGCAGGCCCATGCGGTGGGCGACGTAGCCCGCGAAGGCGTCGCCGAAGTTGCCTGAGGGGACGCAGAAGGAGACGGTGCGCGCCGGCGCGCCCAGGGTGGCGGCGGTGGTGAAGTAGTAGACCGCCTGGGCGACGATGCGGGCGAAGTTGATCGAGTTGACCCCCGACAGGTCCACCGCCTGGCGCAGGACCGGATCCTGGAAGGCCTGCTTGACGATGGCCTGGCAGTCGTCGAACGAGCCCTTCACCGCCACGCACGCGACATTGGCCTCCTCCGCCGTGGTCATGAACCGGCGCTGCACCTCGGAGATCCGGCCCTCGGGGAAGAGCGCCACGACCTTGACGTTCTGGCGGCCCCGGAAGGCCTCGACCGCGGCCCCGCCGGTGTCGCCGGAGGTGGCGCAGAGGATGGTCTGGGTGCGGCCGCGCTCGCCCAGCATGTGGTCGTAGAGCCGCGCCAGGATCTGCATGGCGACGTCCTTGAACGCCAAGCTCGGGCCATGGAAGAGCTCGGCTATGAAGACGCCGGGCCGCAGCTGGACGAGGGGCACGACGGCCGCGTGGCTGAAGGTGGCGTAGGCCTGCTCGCACATGGCCAGGAGGTCGTCCTGCGCGATTTCGCCCTCGGCGAAGGCGCCGATCACCCGGGCGGCGACCTGGGCGTAGGGCATATCCGCGAAGCCGGCGATCTCCTCGCGGGAGATCTGCGGCCAGGTCTGCGGCACATAGAGGCCGCCGTCGGGGGCGAGCCCGCCCAGCACGGCGTCCACGAAACCTACCGCCGGCGCCTGGCCGCGCGTCGAGACGAAACGCATTAACCCTTGATCCTGCGGAAGAGGTCGCCCGCATAGACGCAGGCCAGGGCGGCGGCAAGGCCGAACCAGGTGAGCGCATATTCGAAGTGTCGGTTGGGGATCTCCAGCGGCAGGGCCTGGGGGGTCAGCGCCTTCCACTCGGGATTGGTCGGCGTCTCGGCCATCAGGAAGACCGGCGCGGGCTGCGGCGCCTTCAGCACGCGGGCCATGGCGGCGGCGTCGCGGGTGAACCAGCGGTCGGGGCGGTTGGGCGGCGTGACGAAGTTGCCGTGCTCGGGCACGCGCAGCACGCCGATCACGTCGAGCGGGGTGGTGGCGGACGGGTCGACCGGCGGGCGCCCGGCGACGGTGTCGGGGATGAAGCCGCGGTCGACGAGCACGGTGCGGTAGCGGGCGGCCGCCACCGGGCAGGCGGAGATCAGGCGGATGCCGGTCTGGCCGTCGCGGATGGTGTAGAGCTCGACGGCCGGCGCCTGGGCGAGGCCCGGGCAGGTGACGGACACCCGGGTGAAGTCGGCGTCGCGGGCGGCGCCGATGCCGTCCAGGACCGGCCCGATCGGGCGCGCCCTGGCCGACTGCAGGGCCGCGATGTGCGCGAGCAGGCCCTCCTTCCACGTCAGGCGATGCAGTTGCCAGACGCCCAGGCCGATCAGCAGGGCCATGGCGATCAGGGTGGCGATGGTCAGGCCGATGGAGAACCTGGCGCCGGGCGTCGGTCGATCGTCAGGCGGGACCTGCGGCTCCCAGGATTCCGTGGTCATGGGACGGGCTGGTCCCGGCGGGCCTCGGAGGCCTTGTTCATGAACTGGGCGGC
Source organism: Caulobacteraceae bacterium (assembly GCA_947478785.1). Classification (GTDB taxonomy): domain Bacteria; phylum Pseudomonadota; class Alphaproteobacteria; order Caulobacterales; family Caulobacteraceae; genus Phenylobacterium. The sequence continues at coordinate 2,566 of CANJXI010000029.1, read as the reverse complement.
CAGCATCAGCCCCTTGAACGGCCGCAGCAGGCCCAGGCAGACCACCAGGGTCATCGGCAGCCAGATGACCAAGAGCAGCCAGATCGGCGGGTTGTAGGCGACCATGGTGAAGAGCGCGCCGAAGGCCACGAAGAAGCCGCCGATCAGGATGACGAAGACCGCCGGCCCGTCGCCGGAATCGGCCTTGGCCAAGTCGAAGCCGCAGGCCTCGCAGACCGGCGCGACGCGGATGAAACCTTCGAAGAGATGGCCCTCCCCGCAGTTGGGGCAGCGGCCGGCCGCCCCAGACAGCAGAGGGTTGGGCTTTGCCATCAGCGCGCCTTCAGGCGAAGTGGCCCCCGGTTCGCCGCCCGGAAGGCGCGCCCACTAAAAGTTTCTGAGCGCGTCGAACGCAAAAACCGGGTCCCACTTTTGCTGACGCGCTCAGTGCCCGACGTGGGCTCCGAAGATCACGTAGACGAAGGCGAAGAGGAACAGCCAGACCACGTCGACGAAGTGCCAGTACCAGGCGGCGGCCTCGAAGCCGAAGTGCTTCTGCGGCGTGAACCCGCCGTTGATCAGCCGGATCAGGCAGACCGTCAGGAAGATCGTGCCGATCAGCACGTGGAAGCCGTGGAAGCCGGTGGCCATGATGAAGGTCGAGCCATAGAGGCCGGAGTTCTCCGCGCCCTCGCCACCGAAGAAATAGTGGTGCTCGAAGATGTGGTGGTACTCGAAGGCCTGGATCGACGTGAACAGGATCCCAAGCAGGACCGTCAGGATCAGGCCGTACTTGGCGCCCTTGCGGTCGCCGGTCTGCAGGGCGTGGTGGGCCCAGGTGACGGTGGTGCCCGAGAGCAGCAGGGTGAGCGTGTTGACGAACGGCAGCTGCCAGGCCGGCACCGTCTCGACGCCGTGCGGCGGCCAGGTGGCCCAGGCGCCGCGCACCTCCTCGATGGAGCCGATCGTCCGGTGGCCGTGGAACAGGGCCATCTCGAAGAACATCCAGAACCAGGCGACGAAGAACATCACTTCGGAGGCGATGAACAGGATCATGCCGTAGCGCAGGCCGATGGAGACCACCGGGGTGTGGTCGCCCTGGTTGGCTTCGATCGTCACGTCGCGCCACCAGACGCCCATCGTGAAGAGCACGCCCGCCAGACCCGCGAAGAACAGCCAGGAGGTGTGCGCCGGCAGGCCGAACATGCCCTTCAGCCAGGTGACGCCGCCCAGCGCCATGACCGTGGCGGCGATGGAGCCGACCAGCGGCCAGGGGCTCGGGTTGACCAGGTGGTAGTCGTGCTTGACGCCTGCGGCCATGTCTCTAGCGAACCCCTCTCAGATCACACGCAACCGTACGCGGACTCACCCCGAAGGAGCGCGGCCGGTTCGGCTGACGCTATAGCCCCGCGCAGGGCGGTCCGCCAAGGGCGGAATGGCGCAGGGAAGCGCCGAACGTTACGGACGCGGGCCGATACCGGTTGAGACCAGCCAGCCGCGGTTGCCGTTCTCGTCGTCGACTTCCCACCAGATGCCGTTCTTCTGGCCGGTGGGATAGACGAGGTCGCCGGGCTTGAAGTCGCGGACCGAGGCCGACTGCGGCGTGGCGGCCTTGCGCAGGATCAGGCCCTGCTTGACGGTGTAGGCGGCGATGCCGGCGGCTTGGCTCGCCTGTTCGCCGGTCGGCGCGCTGCGCTGCATGTAGCCCACGAGGTCGACGAAGGCGTTGAAATAGGCCGCTGTGATCACCTTGCCGATCTCGGTGTTGGCGTAGCCGCCGCCGGCCGCCGCCGCGAAGCCCGAGTAGCCGCCCCCGCCGCCGCCCACGCCGAACGAGATGTCGGTCTTCTGCGACACGCCCTCGGCGACATAGAGCTGCTCGGTGGTGCGCGCGTCGACCAGGGTGATCAGCGCCTGGGCCTCGGACTTCTTGGTGCGGATCGAGCCCGCCAGCGCGCCGAAGCCGCCCAGCCGGTTGCCGAAGGCGCCGGCCACGGCGCCCAGCGCATTGCCGCCGGAGTTGGAGTTGGAATTGGCGATGTCGGGGACGATGAAGAAGTCGGCGGCGGCCACCTGGCCCCGGCCGATGTTGGCGCCGCGGCGCAGGTCGCCGGAGGCGGCGAGGTCGGCCTCCTGGTTGCGCATGGCCAGCCCGCCGTTGCGGTCGACGATCCGCAGGCAGTTGGAGCGGGCGGCGAACAGCTTGAGCAGCGCCTCGGGGTTGGAGAGGCCAAGCTCGGTCCACCACTTGTTCTCGGGCTCCTGGACCGCGGCGCGGCCCAGCGGCTTGTCGCAGTGGGGAAGCTCGGGCGTGGCGGCGTTCTTCGGCCCCTTCTTGTCCATGCCGTACTGGGCGGCGGCGGGACTGGCGGCCAGCAGCAACGCGGCGATCCCCATGGCGACGGCGCCGGCTCGGGTCTTGGACATGGTCTACTCCCCCTTATACCAAGCGCCGCTGACGCAGACTCGGGGATTCCCCTGAGGGCCGAACAGTGATTCACGCTTCTTGTTGGAGAGGAGTGGTCGGATGGGGTCGATTGTATTGCGGGACGACTTTGATGCGGCGGCGGTGCGTCGGCTGGCGCGG
>CANJXI010000028.1 GCA_947478785.1 Caulobacteraceae bacterium | reverse complement strand
GCCCAGATCCATCCCCGGTCCACGAGGCTGAGGTTGCGGATCGAGAAGCTCGGTTCCATGGCCATGCCGTAGGAGCCGTAGCCGTAGAGCAGCAGCGGCGCCGACCCGTCGAGCGGTGTGTCCTTCAGCATCAGGACCGTGACCGGGACCTCCGCGCCGTCGGACGCCTTGGCGTAGAGCCGCCGCGCGACATAGCGGGCCGGATCGTGCCCCGAAGGGATCTCCTGGGTCTTGCGCAGCGTCCGCGCCTGGCTCGCCAGATCGTAGTCGTAGGTCTGCCGGGGCGTGGTCGGCGACTGGTAGACGAATCGGGCCGTGGTGGTGGCGTATTCGTAGCCGCCCTCGAGGTTCAGCGCATAGGCCGCCTCGTCGAACCCCACCTCGTGCTCGCTCCCGTCCCGGGCGATGACCACCAGCCGGTCCAGCGCGTCCACCCGCTCGGCGCGCACCAGGTGGCCGGCATAGGCCGCGAAGCCGGTGATGTAGCGGCCGGGCTGGTGGGCGATCCAGTCGCGCCAGGTCGCCTTGGCGGGCAGGGCGGCTTCCGACACCGCCAGCTTGAAGTCCACCGCCCCGTCGGCGTTGGTGCGGATCACCCAGCGGTCGGTCCAGTGATCGAGGCTGTATTTCACGCCCACGGCGCGCGGCTCGGCGACCACGGGCGCCGCGGTCGGCCTGGCGGCGGGGATCAGCCAGGTCTCGGTCGTCTCCTGGTCGCCCACGTTGATCAGGATATGGCTGTCGTCGGAGGCCGTCCCGACCCCCAGGAACATGCCCTCGTCCAGTTCCTCGTAGACCAGCACGTCCTCGCCGCCTTTCGAGGGCCGGCGGAAGACCTTCGAGGGCCGGGCGTTCTCGTCGCGCCAGATCCAGAACAGCCACCGGCTGTCCGGCGAGAAGGCGAAATCGCCATAGGCGCTCTCCACCGGCGTCCCCAGGCTCTCGCCGCTCGCCACGTCCTTCACGTGGATCGTGTAGTATTCCGAACCCTGTTCATCGACCGCCCAGGCGAACAGCGCGTGGTCGGGGCTGTGGCTGGCCGCGCCCACCTGGAAGAAGGCCTTGCCCCTGGCCAGCGCCTCCTCGTCCAGCAGCACCTCCTCGCCGTCAGTCCGTCCCCTCGGCCGGCGCGCATGGATCGGGTGCTGGGCGCCCATGTCGAAGCGGGCGTAGTAGTCCCATGGGCCGTCGGGCGAGGGGACGGAGCTGTCGTCCTCCTTGATGCGGCCCTTCATCTCCGCGAACAGCGCCGCCTGCAGCGCCTCGGTCCCGGCCAGCATGGCCTTGGTGTAGGCGTTCTCGGCGGTCAGGTGATCGCGCACATCGGCCCGCAGCGCCTTGGGGTCCCGAAGCACCTGCTGCCAGTTGTCGTCCTTCATCCAGGCGTAGTCGTCGACCCGCGCCCGGCCCAGCTGTTCGATGCGCAGGGGATGCCTGGGGGCGACGGGCGGCGTGGGTGAGCTCATCTGCGCTAGATGCGGCGCCGGGGCGCCCGGCTCAAGCCGGCATCGCCCGTCTTCGCGTCACTTGAGCGCAGGGGCGCGACGCCGACGCATCTTGGCGAATGGTTCGCACTCTGGTGCTACTGTGGGAAATCGAGATTGAAGGTCGCGCGAAGACGCGAGGGGTTTGGCTGCTAGTCGGGGGCTCCGATGGTCATGGACCTGTCCGTGGATCTGATTCACGCTACTGTTCAGCTTGAGCAGGCGCTGGGCGACGGCACGCGCACGGTGGGCACCGGCTTCCTGATTTCCGCGCCCACCCCGGACGGACGGCCACGCACCGTCCTGATCACCGCCAACCACGTCTTCGAGAAGATGCCCAAGCTCGACGCCCGGATCGGCTACCGGATCGCTAACCCCGACGGCAGCTGGAGCTATACGCCGCTTCCGCTGCGGATCCGCGACGAGGCCGGCCACGAGCTCTGGACCCACCATCCTTCACGAGACGTGGCCGCGATCACCGTCACCGCGCCGGCGGAGTTCGCCAAGGCCGCGATCCCGGTGGACTACCTGGCCGCCGACGACACCTTCACCAAGTACCAGGTGGGGGCGGGCGACGAGATGATGGCGCTGGGCTTCCCGCGCGGCCTGGCCGCCAACCAGGCGGGCTTCCCGATCCTGCGCTCGGGGCGGGTGGCGTCCTATCCCGTGGCGCCGGCCAAGATCTTCCCGACCTTCCTGCTGGATTTCTCGGTGTTCCCGGGGAATTCCGGCGGGCCGGTCTATATGAGCGACCAGGCTCATCGCCGGCCGGGGGCGGCGGGCGGCGAGGACGTCGAGTTCATCGCGGGCCTCTTGACCCAGCAGGTCGAGCTCAACAGCGAGCGGCTGGAGATCGGCATCGTCACCCACGCCAAATACATCCGCGAGACTCTTGCGCTCCTCAGCGACCCGGCCGCGCCGGTGACCGTGACGGCCGCCCAGACCGTGATGTCCGGCGCCAAGGCCGCCTCCGCCGAAGAAGCCGCCTCGCCGGACTGAGGCTCCCTTGTCCTCCCCCGGCGCGCAGCGCGATTTGGGGGCGGTGGCCCAAAGGGCCGGAGGGGGTTCCATCCGCCGAGTCAGCGGGCTTCAACCCCCTCAGTCAGCTTCGCTGACAGCTCCCCCTAAGGGGGAGCACAACACCGGTCAGGCCCCGTAGAGGACCGAGATCGTCTCGGCCACGCAGGCCGGCTTGGCCTCGCCCTCGATCTCGATGGTGCACTCGTTCTTCACCTGCATGCCGCCGGACTTGGGCTCGGCGCCGATCAGCTTCTGGCGCAGGCGCACGCGCTTGCCGACCCGGACCATGTTCAGGAAGCGCACCTTGTCGGAGCCGTAGTTGAGGGCCCGGGCGACGCCGTTCACCGGCAGCATGCCCTGGCCCAGGAACGGGACCAGCGACAGCGTCAGGTAGCCGTGGGCGATGGTCCCGCCGATCTCGCGGGTGGCGCGCTCCACGTCCACGTGGATCCACTGGAAGTCGCCGGTGGCCTCGGCGAACTTGTTGACCCGGTCCTGGTCGACCAGCAGCCAGTCGGAAACGCCCACCTCCGTGCCGATCAGTCCAGGCAGGTCCTTGATTTCGACGGGGTTCATCGTTGGCTTCCTCGTTGTTCGCGGCGCGTTTGGCAGACCTCTATCAGGCCTTGCCGCCCTCGCGAAGCGGCCGGAGACAGGGCGCCCGGCGCGATCGCGGACTTGACGTCCCGTCGCCCAGGGACTGCGGAATGGGCGAAACGCGGAGAACACGATGGCCCAGCCGACCTACCAGACCCTGCTCTATTCGGTGGAGGCGGGCATCGCCACCATCACCCTCAACCGGCCGGACAAGCTGAACGCCTTCAACGCCCGGATGATGAACGACATGATCGCCGCCATCGACGCCACGGACGCCGATGACGCCGTGCGCTGCGTGATCGTCACCGGGGCGGGGCGGGCCTTCTGCGCGGGCGCGGATTTGTCGGCGGGGCCCGCGACTTTCGACTTCGACGCCCGTGGGCTGGAAGCCATGGCGGTGCGCGCGGCCGACGGGACGCAGCGGGACGGCGGCGGGCTCCTCACGCTGCGCCTCTTCGACAGCCTCAAGCCGGTGATCGCCGCATGCAACGGGCCCGCGGTGGGCGTCGGCGCCACCATGCAACTGGCGATGGACATCCGCTTGGCCTCGGCGGAGGCGCGCTATGGGTTTGTCTTCGCCCGGCGCGGCGTCAGCCCGGACGCGGCGTCGTCCTGGTTCCTGCCCCATCTGGTCGGCCCGCAGACGGCGCTCGAGTGGTGTTTCACGGGCCGCGTCTTTCCCGCCCAAGAGGCCCTCGACCGTGGCCTCGTGCATTCGGTCCATGCGCCGGGCGACCTGCTGCCGGCGGCCCGCGCCCTGGCGCGCGAGATCGCCGACAACACCGCGCCCGTTTCGGTGGCGCTCACCCGCCAGCTCATCTGGCGGATGGCCGGGGCCGCCCATCCCATGGAAGCCCACCGCGCCGACAGCCGGGGCATGCAGGCGCGCGGCGCTTCGGGCGACGCCCACGAAGGCGTTGGCGCGTTCCTGGAGAAGCGGCCCGCGAAGTATCCCGACCGTGTCTCGCGCGACCTTCCGGATATCTGGCCGCACTGGAAAGCGCCGGAATTTCTATAGCTTGAGGCGCCGCCGCGCGCTGCCATGCCGCTCAGGTAGAGCGAGGTTCTCTTACTCGGCCCAAATCCATGTATCAATTTAGGTCAAACCTGCAATCCACCTTAATTCGGCGCATTTCCTGATCGTCAGGTGCTCTTGAGTGCTTGTGCGGTCGGAGAGTCCCGTATAATGACCTCGCTATTGATGTTGTGAATCACTTCAGCGTCCGTGTTCGGCGCGGTTCCTATGGAATGACAAGAATGGATGAGAAGTCAGAAGTCATCGAGATGACCGCGGACATTGTATCCGCCTATGTGGGCAACAACTCCGTGACGGCGGCTGACCTGCCCAGCCTGATCCAGAGCGTCCATCGCGCCCTGGCGGGCATTTCGTCGGGCGCCGAGGCCGCGGAAGCCGCGCCGAAGGAGCCGGCGGTGCCGATCCGCCGTTCGATCACGCCGGACTTCCTCATCTGCCTTGAGGATGGCCGCAAGTTCAAGTCGCTGAAGCGGCACCTGCGCACCAAGTACAACATGAGCCCGGAGGAATACCGGGCGAAGTGGGGCCTGCCCAAGGACTATCCGATGGTCGCCCCCAACTACGCCAAGGCGCGCTCGGACCTCGCCAAGCAGATGGGCCTGGGCCAGGGCGGCCGTCAGGCTCCGCGCAAGAAGCGCTGATCTTTCGAGGCGGCGGGCCCCGGGCTCCGCCGCGGCCAACGATCTCGGGACGCCCGCCGCTTGGCGGGCGTTTCCGTTTGTGGGGTCCGGCCCGCGGGCTTGGGCGCGTCGTCATGATCGACACGTCTCCAGACAATCGTCTCTCGTTAACCCTTTTCCGCTTGCCGCAGATTCGCCACATCGGCGATAACTGATTCGCAAATGAATCCAACGAGTTGGTAGGGCTTCTGCACATGTCGGCGCAGATTGGGGCCCCTGCCGCGGCCGCCCGCGCGCATGAGGAGCTCTTCGCCTACTGGGCCTCCAGGAAGGCCGGAGCTCGGCTGCCTTGCCGTCGGGATCTCGATCCGGCCCATATCAAGCGCCTGCTGCCCACCGTCAGCCTCATCGACGTAAGCCATCAGCCGGTCGATTTCCGGGTGCGCCTCGCCGGCACCGGCCTCTATGGCGTCTACGGCCGGGAAATCACCGGACGCAGCCTGGCGGAAATCTACAACACCGCCGCGGCCGACTACTGGCGGGTCGAACTCGGCAAGGTGGTGGCCGACAAGAAGCCGGCCGTGGGCATGCACAACCTCGCCTGGCGCGGCGCCTCGCATCTTTCGATCCTCTGGCTGCGCCTGCCGCTGTCGGCCGACGGGCGCGAGGTCGACATGATCCTGGGATTTGACGCCGTCGTCGGCGTCAACCGCCAGTCGAGCGGCATCCGCGCGGCTTAGCCCAACACCCGCTCAGCGTCCTTGCGGATCCGGGTGGCCATGGCGGCCAGGCCGTTGGAGCGCTGCGCCGACAGCGCGCCGGACAGGCCAAGCGTGTCGAAGGCGGCCTTGATGTCGAAGGCGAGGATCTCGGCCGGCGGATGGCCGGAATAGAGCCGCAGAAGGATCGCGATAAGGCCGCGCACGATATGGGCGTCGGAGTCGCCGCGGAAACGCAGGGTCCCGTCGCCTTGCGGCTCGGTCACCAGCCAGACCTGGCTCGCGCAGCCGCGCACCTTGTTGGCGTCGGAGCGTTCGGCGTCGGTCAGGGGGGCCAGGTCGCGGCCGAGGTCGATGACGTAGCGGTAGCGTTCCTCCCAGTCGCCCAGGAGGTCGAACTCGGCGGCCAGGTCCTGCAATTCTGCGTCGATGGCGGCCATGGCGGCGACTTAAGCGCGGCCGCCCGGTTGCGCAACCGCCGGCTCAGCCGCGTTTCAGCCGCACGCGCGCCGTCAGCCCCTGGCCGGGCGGCGAACTCAGCTTCAGGCGCCCGCCCATGGCCCGGCAGGTGAGGTCGCAGATCGGCAGGCCTAGGCCGGCGCCCTCGGCGCGCCGGACGAGCGCGTTCTCGCCCTGCTCGAAGGGCAGCAGCAGCCTGGGCAGCTCGGCCGCATCGACACCCTCGCCGTCGTCCTCGATGGACACCTCGACGCTGGCGCCCTGGACGTTGGCGCGCACCCGAACCTCGCCGCCCTCCGGCGAGAACACCAGGGCGTTCTGCAGCAGGTTGGCCAACACGGTGCGCAGGCCCCAGGCGTCGGCCATCACCAGGGGCATCCGCCCGCGGCCCAGGATGCGCACCGTCACGCCCCGCGCGGCCAGGTCCTCGCCCATGGCGCCCACCACCTCGTCGATGGCGGCTTCCAGCGGCTCGGGGCTGGACTCGAACGCATGGGCCTGGGTCTCCAGCCGGGCGATCTCCAGGACCTGGTTGACCAGCTTCAGCAGCTTCTGGCCGCTGCCCCGGATGATCTCGGCGTATTCGCGGTATTGCGGCGAACCCAGCGGGCCGTAGAGCTCGCCGGCCAGGATCTGCGAGAAGCCGAGGATCGAGTTGAGCGGCGTGCGCAGTTCGTGGCTGACCAGCCGAAGGAACGAACGCTTCCGCTCCTCCAGCACATCGGCTCGCGTGACGCGCTTGCGCGGGCGCTTTTCGCGGCGTGGCGGCGGAGAGATCGTCGCGGGAAAGGCCGCCTGGGACATGAAAGGGCCGCGCGCCTTCGCTTCTAGGACAGGCAGTTTGCGCCTGGCCCGCTTACGAATTCGTTTCCCCTGGAAGTTGAAGCTTCGCCCTGAGGGGGAGAAGCCTTACGCCGCGTCTCCGGGAGGGCTAAACTCCCCGCTTGTTCGGGCGGTACACGGATTATGGTTTGACACCGACCACTCCCAGTGGACGTGGCGGCCACGGCTATGCGCCTGCGGGGGTGCGGCGGTTCGTGGTGGGCTGGCACCTGGCCTGGGCCGCGACGGCGGCCGTGGCGGGCGCAGCCATGCTCTGGCCGGGCGGCTTCGAGCCCGGGCCCGAGATGGCGGCGCTGGCGATCGGCGTGGCGCCGGGCCTGTTCGGCGCGCTCCTGGCCGCGCTTGGCGGGGAGACCGCCGCCGTCATCGCCATCCTGATCTGGGCCTTCGCCGGCGCGGCCGCCAGCCTGATGACCGGCGGCGTGGCCGGACCGTTGGCCGCCTGGTGCCTGGCTCCGCTCGCGGCCGCCGCCGCCTTCGGCCGGCCCCGCCTGCTGGCGCTGGGCGCCGGGGCCGGCGTCGCCGCCGCGGCGCTCACCGCCCTGGGGTCGCTGCTGCTGCCCCTCCCGAAGCCCGTCGAGGCGCTTTCGGTATGGATGAGCCTGCTCGCGCTGGGCGGCGTGGCTGCGGGCCTGTCCGCCGGCCTTGTCGCCCTGCAGGGCAGGGTGCGGGGCGCGCTCGGCCAGGCCCGCGATATCGAGCTGGACCTGCGCGAGACCCTGGAGCGCCAGCCGCAGCTGCTCATGACCCTGACCATCGGCGGCCGCGTCATCGAGGCGTTCGGCGAGGGCCCGGGCGGCCTTGGCTCCCGCGACCTCGCCCATCGCGATCTCGCCGACCTGGTCGCGCCCGACGACCGCCCGCGCCTGGAGGAGGCGCTGCGCCGGGCCGCCAGCATAGGTTCGGCCGAGATCGAGTTGGCGCCGGCCAGCGACTCGCGGGGCTGGTCGGTGCTGACCCTGCGCGGGCTGAGCTCGCACCGGCTGATCGCCGCGCTCCGCGACGCCCGCGGCCAGCGCGACCGCGAGACCGAGCTGGAGCAGGCGCGCGATTCCGCCGAGCAGCAGAACGCCGGCAAGTCGCGCTTCCTGGCCAATATGAGCCACGAGCTGCGCACCCCGCTCAACGCCATCATGGGCTTCTCCGACATCATGCGGCAGCGCCTGTTCGGGGCCATGTCGGACCGCTACGCCGAATACGCCGAGCTGATCCACGAAAGCGGCGCCCACCTGCTTGAGCTGATCAACGACGTCCTCGACATGTCGAAGATCGAGGCCGAGCGCTTCGAGCTGGCCCGCGAGGACTTCGACGCCCGCGAGGCGATCACCGCGGTCCTGCGGCTGATGCGCGGCCAGGCCGACCGCGCCGGCATCCAGCTGCGCGGCGCCCTGCCGCCCGAGCCCCTCGAGGCCGAGGCCGATCGCCGGGCGGTCAAGCAGATCGCGCTCAACCTGCTGTCCAACGCGCTCAAGTTCACGCCTCGCGGGGGCGCGGTGACGATTTCGGCCCGCGCGTCTGGCAAGATGCTGGAGATCGTGGTGGCCGACACCGGCGTCGGCATCGCGCCCGAGGACCTGGTGCGCCTGGGCCGCCCCTTCGAGCAGGCCGGCGACGCCGACCAGCGGCAGGCCGGGTCGGGCCTGGGCCTGTCCCTGGTGCGCGCCTTCGCCCGCCTGCACGGCGGCGAGATGACCATCGAGAGCACGCTGGGCGAAGGCGCTGTCGTCACCGTCCGCATGCCCGTGTTGCGCCGAGCGGCCGAGGCCGAAGCGATGCGCGAGGCCTAGCGGCTCGCCATCTGCAGGAAGGCGCGGCCGGCGGCGAAATCGCCGACTTCCACATAGGCCCGGCGCGTCACGTCGCCCTGGAACAGGAACTCCACCGCCACTGCCTCGCGCGGGTCGAGGCCGGCCAGCTCGCGCTGGGCGGCCTCGGGGAAGCGGAACGCCCAGCCGGCCTTGACCCCCTTGGGCAGCAGGTCCTCGCCGGCCGGGCTGCGGGCCTGCGCGGCATAGGCCTTCAACGCGCCGCGCGGCGGCATCCGCCGATCGAGCGGCAGGCCCGCCGTGGAGCCCGCGCCCCAGCGGTCCAGATAGGCTTGCGATGAGCGTCCGGTGTCGCGGAACAGCAGGCGCGCGGCGTAGGGCTCCTGGCCGTCGGCGAACCGCCCCACCGCGATCAGCGCGGCGGCCGGCGCGTCGCGTCCGGCCAGGCCGAAGGCCATCCGGTCCGCGCCGAAGCGGGTTTCCTGGATCAGCCGCCAGCTGCTCACCCGCCCCTCGCGGTCGGCCAGCCAGGGCGCCACGTCCCCGGGATAGGTCAGCCGCGTGATCCGGGCGAAGCCTGAGAAGGCGGTCTTCACGCGGCCGGCGGCCAGCGCGATGTCGGGCGAGGCGCAACTGACCGCGGCGACCTTGGCCCGCGCCGTCCGTTCCAGAGCGCGCAGATCGGCCTCTGGGCGTCCGGCCCGCAAGGCGGCGCCGCGCGCCTGGGCCGTCGAGGCGGCCAGCGCGGCCCCGATCGCGGGCGCGAACAGGCCACAGCGGGCGTCGGCCGCCGTCATCACCGTACGTTCGTAGAACAGGTCTTCCGGCTGGCTTCGCGCCAGGCCGGGAACCGCCGCCAGGGCCGCGATCCAAACCCCCATCCATCGAGACGCCGGCCACGCTTTTCTGCGCGAGCTCGTCAAGGCATTCTGCTTTTTGTTGTCGGGTCTTATGACCTTGCGGCCAAGCTAGCGCGTCAGCCTTTCAAACTCGTTATCGGCGCCGCATGTTCTGCGGCTTATGCTGCTCTCCACCGACATCTGGGTAAGCGCCCTCATCCGCCGGGCCGAAATGGGCGGCGCCTTCGGGGTCGTGGCGCGCAAGGGCGACGCGCGCGCCGGCGCCGTGCTGGTCAAGGTGCTGAACCGCGAGGCCCGCACCGCGCGGCTCTACGCCGAGGCCACCCGGATGGATGGCGAGCGGATCTGGATGCAGCCGCACCCCAGCGAACAGGAAGCCGAGCTCGACGCCTATATCGACCGCGCGCTGCGCATCGACCGCGACCTCTGGGTGGTGGAGATCGACGACCGCCACGGCCGCCACTTCCTCACCGAGACCGTGGAAAAGGGCTAACAGATTAACCGCCTTCGTGAACCGAGCCGAAAGCCTGGCGTGCGATAAGCGCCGTCAGGTTCAGTAGGCGTCCGGCTTTCCCATGTTGTTCCTTCTCAACGACGTCGTCTTCCGCATCGATGGCGAGGCCATGGAAGCCGAGCTGAGCGGGCGGACGTTCATGCAGCTGTCGCTGCCGGAGATCGTCCGGGCCGGGCAGAAATCCTACGCCCGCGAGCCGCTCCTGCAGCGCACCAAACCCGACGAGGCGCTCCGGCTCGCGGCCCTGATCTCGGTCAAGGCGCCGATGATCAACGCCGCGCTCTTCGTGGCCCCCTCCGTGGAATGCAAGGCCGACGAGGTGACGGCGCGCTTCGTCAGCGCCCAGTTCGAGGTGATGGCCGACCTCTTCACCCGCCACCAGGCCGGCAAGCTGGACGCGGTCTCCGCCGACAAGCAGATCTGGCGCAGGCTCGCGGCCTGAGCCCCGCAGGGCGCGTCTGAGCGCGGCAAATTTGCGAAAGACGGCCGGGCGCGCTACCTGCCGCGCCCATGAGCTCCTCTCCCGCCGCCGAGGCCGCCCGTCGGCGCACCTTCGCGATCATCTCCCATCCGGACGCCGGCAAGACCACCCTGACCGAGAACCTGCTGCTGGCCGGGGGCGCGATCCGGGCGGCCGGCGCCGTGCGGGCGCGCGGCGAGAACCGCCGCACGCGGTCCGACTGGATGAAGATCGAGCGCGAGCGCGGCATCTCGGTCTCGGCCAGCGTCATGACGTTCGACCACCAGGGGCTGATGTTCAACCTGCTGGACACGCCGGGCCACGAGGACTTCTCGGAGGACACCTACCGCACGCTGACGGCCGCCGACGCCGCCGTCATGGTGCTGGACGCCGCCAAGGGCATCGAACCCCAGACGCTGAAGCTGTTCGAGGTCTGCCGCCTGCGCGACATCCCCATCGTCACCTTCATCAACAAGATGGACCGCGAGGCGCAGGACCCCTTCGCGCTGCTGGACGAGATTGCCTCCAAACTGGCCCTCGATCCGGCCCCGCTCTACTGGCCGGCCGGCTCCGGCAACCGCTTCCGCGGCATGCTCGACCTGCGCCGCGACCGCTTCATCCCCTTCGCCCGCAAGGGCCACGGCGGTCCGGGCAACGAGGACGGCCACCCGCAGTCGATCCCCTTCAAGGGCAATGCGGTGGTCAGCTACCTGGAGCCGGACGAGCAGGAGGAGCTGGCGGAAAACGCCGAGCTGATGGCGCAGGCCTCCAAGCCCTTCGATCCGCAGGCCTTCCTGGAAGGCCACATGACGCCCGTGTTCTTCGGCTCGGCGCTGCGCCACTTCGGCGTCGACGAACTGCTGGAGGGGATCGGCGCCTACGCCCCGCCGCCCAAGACCGTGGCCGCCACCCGGGGCGGCGAGGCGATCCATGTGGCGCCGGGCGACCGCGAGGTCTCGGGCTTCGTCTTCAAGGTCCAGGCCAACATGGACCCCAACCACCGCGACCGGATCGCCTTCCTTAGGCTGACCTCGGGCGAATTCGAGCGCGGCATGAAGCTGAAGGTCCAGAACACCGGCAAGCAGCTTTCGGTGAACGCGCCGATCATGTTCTTCGCCTCCGACCGGGAGCTGGCCGAGGAAGCCTACGCCGGCGACGTCATCGGCATCCCCAATCACGGCGTCCTTCGGGTCGGCGACAGCCTCTCGGAGACCGGGACGCTCCGGTTCGCGGGCCTTCCCAACTTCGCGCCCGAGATCCTGCAGCGGGTCCGCGTCAAGGATCCGCTGAAGGCCAAGCACCTGACCAAGGCCCTGCAGGGCCTGGCCGAGGAGGGCGTGACCCAGCTGTTCCGCCCGACCATGGGGGCCGACTTCATCGTCGGCGCGGTGGGGCCGCTGCAGTTCGAGGTGATGGCCGACCGGCTGGCCAACGAATACCAGCTCGAGGTGATCTTCGAGCAGAGCCCGTTCGGCGAGGCCCGCTGGATCAGCGGCGACAGGGCCGACTTGGAGGACTTCCAGTCCAAGCACCGCTCGGCCATGGGCGTCGATATCGACGACCAGCCCGTCTACCTCGCCAAGTCGGCCTGGGACATCAACTACGCCATGGAGCGCTATCCGAAGGTCCGCTTCGAGCGCGCCAAGGAACGGGCGTAGGGCCCATGGCGCCGGCCGCCGTCCTCTACGGCGCCCCCGCGCCCGGCCTGGTCGAGGTCCCCAAGGGCGCCCGCCAGGTCTCGCCACTCATCGTCGGCTCCGAGGACCTCGCGGCGCTTCCGGACGCAAGCCTCGACGAGGCGGTCATCCTGGCCCCGCCAGGCACGCTTGAGCGCGACTTCGTCCTCGCCCAGGCGCTCCGGGCCCTGAAGCCCGGCGGCGCCATCACCGCCTTCGCGCCCAAGGACAAGGGCGGCGCGCGCCTGAGGAAGGCGCTCGAAGGCTTCGGCTGCACGGTCTCCGAGGACGCCCGCAAGCACCACCGCTTCTGCCGCGCCCAGCGCCCCGAGGCGCCCACGGGCCTCGCCCAGGCCATCGCGGCCGGCGCCCCGCGCATCGTCTCTGCGCTCGGCCTCTGGTCGCAACCTGGCGTGTTCAGCTGGGACCGCGTCGACCCGGGCAGTGCGCGGCTCCTGGCGCTCATCCCGAAGCTCGCCGGCAAGGGGGCCGACCTCGGCTGCGGTGTCGGGGTCCTCGCGGCCAAGGTCCTGGCCTCGCCCGCGGTCACGGCGTTCACCTGTGTCGATATCGACCGGCGCGCCGTGGCCTGCGCCCAGCACAATCTGGACGACCCGCGTGTCCGCGTGGTCTGGGCCGACGCCCGGGTGCGCGACGACGACATCGCCAGCCTCGACTTCGTGGTCATGAACCCGCCGTTCCACGACGGCGGCTCCGAGGACCGCGCCCTGGGCGTCGCCTTCATCCAGAACGCCGCCCAGGCGCTGCATCGCGGCGGGACCTGCTGGATCGTCGCCAACCGCCACCTGCCCTACGAAGCCGCGCTCACCGCCGCCTTCGCCACGGTCGAGGTCCGGGCCGATGCCGGCGGCTACAAGATCTTCGAGGCCCGCAAGTGACGGCCCCTCCGGCTAAGGCTCCGATGGCCCGGCTCGATCGGCTGCTGGCCAACCTCGGCTACGGCTCCCGGCGCGAGGTGACCGCGCTGGTCGCGGGCGGCCGGGTGGTGCTCGACGGCGCGACCCTCAAGGACGCCGGCGCGAAGATCCCCGTGGCGGCGGACCTGCCCCGGCGCCTGACCATCGCCGGCCAGCCGGTCGATCCGCCCGCGCCGCTGACCCTCCTGATGCACAAGCCGCTGGGCGTCGTCTGTTCCCACCGCGAGGCGGGGCGCAGCGTCTACGAACTGCTGCCGGCGCGCTGGCGGGCCCGCATTCCGGCGCTCTCCAGCATCGGCCGCCTCGACAAGGAGACCTCGGGCCTCCTGCTGATCACCGACGACGGCCCCTTCCTGCACAGGGTGATTTCGCCCCGGAGCAACATCGCCAAGCGCTACCAGGCGACCCTCGACCGCTCGCTGGAGGGCCACGAGGCGGAGCTGTTCGCCGCCGGGACCCTGGTCCTGGAGGGCGAGAAGGACCCGCTCGCCCCCGCCATCCTAGAACCCACCGGCCCCAGGACCGCCAACCTGACCATCACCGAGGGCCGCTACCACCAGGTCCGCCGCATGTTCGCCGCGGTCGGCAACCACGTCACCGCGCTGCATCGCGACCGCATCGGCGGCCTCTCGCTCCCGGCCGATCTGGAGCCGGGAGCGTGGCGCGTGCTGAGCACGGATGAACAGGCCGCGATTTTCACCTGAGCGGCGGCAGGAACTGGTTGGACGGGAACCTGTGATTCCTCAGCGCTTTACTTGTGGACGGCAAGCTTCCGTTAACCATGCGGGGAAAGTTAACCACTTGTTAAAGTCTGCGGCTCCGGCTTTGCTCTTCTGCGTAAAGGCGCGAGGTCGCCGTCTCATCGCGGGACGGCCGCCGGCCCGGAGCGGCGTGATGTTCGAGTTTGGTCGAGAGCTCATGAAGCGGATCGCAGGCGAGCGGATGAAGCCGTTCTCCGACGGCCTGACGGGCGGCGACGCCGCCCTGCTCGAACTTCTCGACCTTAATCTCCTGCAACAGGAAGCCCGCGCCGCCGACGTCGCCGCCGGCCGGATCAGCGTCAAGGACAAGCCGCAGCGCCGGCTCGACGCCGCCATCGTCTGGCGCGAGGTCGCACGCCGTTCGGGCGACGCGGTGGCGCTGCGCAAGGCCGCCGCCACCGCCGAGGCCGCCGCCGCCGGCTTCGATCCCGACCGGAGTTCGGAGCGCTGGGCGCGCGCCCGCTGCGAACAGGGCGTCTGCGCATTGCTGGGCGCCGAGCTGTTCGGCGATCCTGGCCTCAACGCCGCCGCCGAGACCGCCTTCCTGGAAGCCCGTGGCGCCGCCCGTGGCGGACTGACCGCGCCGCTGGCCGACATCGGCCTGGCGGTCATCGAGGGCCGCCAGAGCCTCGCGGCGGGCGACGCCGCCACCGCGCGCCGCGCCGCCGCCCGCTTCAACGCGCCGATCGCGGCGCTCGACGCGCTCACCCGCCGCACCGCCGCCGCCCGGCCGCTGGCCGCCGAGGCCAGGCTCGCCCGCGCCGACCTCTTGTGCGGCTGGGGCGCCCGGCTGGGCGACGAGGCCCTGCTGACCATCGCCCTCAACGACGCCACCGCCGCCGCGCGCCGCCTGGACTCGGCCTATGAGCCGCTGACCTGGGCGCGCGCCGAGATCCTGCGCGGCCAGGCGCTGGCGCTTTGGGGCGAGGCCGCTGGCGACATCGACTCGGTCGCCGCCGGGGCCACCACCCTGGCCGGGGCGCTCGACCACCTGACCCGCGACCACAGCCCGCTGGACTGGGCCCGCACCCAGATCGCGCTGGCCCACGCCCTGCAGGCGCTGGGCGAGGCCAGCGCCGATGAACGCGCCTATGAGCAGGCCGTCACCTGCTACGACCGGGCCAGCCTGGTGCTGAAGGAGGCTTCCGCCTCGCCCCTGCGCGGCCTGGCGGCCGGCGAGCGGGCCATGTGCCTGGCGCGTTCCGCCGAACTGACCGGCGACCTGGGTGTGCTGGACGCGGCCGAAGCGGCCATGAAGATCGAGCTCTCCAACCTGCGCGCCAGCCGCGATCCCGTGGCCTGGGCGTTGGCCCAGCTGCACCTGGCCCGCCTCTACGAGGCCCGCATCGACATCACCGGCAAGGACCGCGGCCAGCGCGCCGCCGCCGTCACCGCCCTCGACGCCGCCCTCGACGTCTTCGGCGAGGAGGGCCTGCGCTCCCTGAGCATCGTCGCGACGGAGGCGCTGAACCGCCTCAAGGCCGGCCCCGCCATACCGCGCACGGCGGTCTAACGCCCGCGCCACCACCTGAGGCCGGTCCGCTCGGCGGCCTCCAGCAGCGCGTGCAGCACCGCGCCCATTACCCCCAGCACCACCAGCGCCGCGAACATCTTGGCCGTCTGCAGGCGGTTGCCGGCTTCCAGGATGCGCCACGCGAGGCCCTGGGCGCCGCCGGATCCGGCCACGAACTCGGCCACCACCGCCCCGATCACCGCCAGGCCCGCCGCCACCTTGTGGCCCTCCAGCAGGAACGGCACGGCCGAGGGCAGCCGAAGCCGTAGCAGCCGCTGCACCCGGGTCGCGCCATAGAGGTCGAACAGCCGCTCCAGGTCGGGATCCGCGGCCTTCAGCCCGGTTACCGCGCCGGAGAAGATCGGGAAGAACGCCACCACCGCGGCCAGCGCCACGATCGCTCTCCCCGGATGGTCGAGGCCGGCCCAGATCAGCACCAGCGGCGCGATGGCCACCACCGGCGTGACCTGCAGCACCACCGCCAGCGGCCGCACGGCCCGCTCCAGGATCGGCGAGAGCGCCACCACCAGCGCCGTGGCCTGGCCCAGAACGCTCGCCACGGCCAGCGCGATCAGCGCCATGGCGAGGGTGTTCCAGGCCGACACCAGCAGGGAGGACCAGTCGGCGGCCAGCGCCAGCCCGATGGCGCGGGGCCCCGGCAGGAAATATTCGGGGACGCCCAGCACCCGGCAGGCGAACTCCCACCCGCCCAGCAGCAGGACGATCAGCGCGAGCGGCGCCGCCCAGTTCGCCAGGCGCCTCACGCCGCCAGGCCCTGGGACATGCCCTGCGCGAGCGCCTGGGACACGGTCTCGACGCAGGCCCGGAAGCCCTCGGTGGTGCGGAAGCCCGGCGGCCGGGGCAGGGGTCCGTCCACGGCGACCTCGCCGGCGGTGCGGCCCGGGCCCCGGGTCATCACCACCACGCGGGAGGCCATGTAGACCGCCTCCTCGACATTGTGCGTCACGAAGACGATGGCGGGCCGGGTGTCGGCCCAGAGCCGCAGCACGTCGTCGGCCAGCGCGCGCCGCGTGATCTCGTCCAGCGCCGCGAAGGGTTCGTCCAGCAGGAGCAGCTTCGGCTCGGTGGTCAGCGCGCGCGCCAGCGAGACCCGCATGGCCATGCCGCCCGACAGCTGCGCCGGCCGCGCCCCCTCGGTCCCGGCCAGGCCCACGCGGGCCAGCGCCAGGTCGGCGCGCCGGGCAGCCTCCGCGCGGCTCGTCCCGGCCAGCTCCAGCGGCAGCGCGGCGTTGGCGCGCGCCGTCAGCCACGGCGCCAGCGTCGGCGCCTGGAACACCACCGCCGTCTCGCCGCGGCCCGGCGCCCGGACCACCTGGCCCCGCGTCGGCGCCTCCAGGCCGGCCAGGAGCCGCATCGCCGTCGACTTGCCGCACCCCGACGGCCCGACAAGCGCCACGATCTCCCCCTCGCCGACCGCTAGGCTGAACGGCCCCAGCGCCGGTCCACGCGGATAGTCGACGCCCACGTCCCTGAGCGCCGCGATCAAGGTTTGCCTCCCGCGCGGGCCGCCGACGTCACTGCGTCAGGAACTGCAGCGTGTAGGCCTTCCGGTAGTCCAGCGTCTTCGGATAGACGCCCTGGCTCGAGGCCATGTCGAAGAAGGTCTTCCAGCGGGCGTCGGTCATGGTCCCGACCCCGCCCGAGGTGGCGTCGCCGCCGTCGACGATGGCGTAGCCCTTCAGCTTCTCCCGGGCCTGGTCGAGGACGTCCTGGGTCATTTCGGGATTGTCCTTCTTGATCAGCGCGTCGGCGGGCCGGGGGTCGCCGTGCAGGTAATCCTTCCAGCCCTGGGCGGTGGCCTGGATGAAGGCCTTCACGGCCCCCGGCTGGTTGTCGATCAGCTTGTCGGGCGCGAGGATCATGGTGGCGTAGCCGGGGTAGCCGTTGTCGGCCAGCAGGAACACCACGGGCTTGAACCCCGCCTGCTTCTCGATGGTGTAGGGCTCGCTGGTCACATAGCCCTGCTGGGCTGAGCGCCTGTCGGCCAGGAACGGGCCGTTGTTGAAGGTGTATTTGCGGACCTGGGCGTCGGTGAAGCCGTACTTGGCCTTCAGCCACACCCAGAAGGCGGTGATCGAGGCGTCGCCCAGCAGGATCGGGTGGCCCTTCAGGTCAGCCAGCATGTCCACGCCGGTGCCCGGATGGGCGATCAGCACCTGCGGGTCCTTCTGGAAGGTGGCCGAGACCGCCTTCACCGGCACGCCCTCCTGGGCCAGGTTCATCACCACGAAGGCGTTGGAGCCGATCCCGAGGTCCGCCGAACCGGCGGCCAGCAGTTGCGGCACGTTCACGCCCGGGCCGCCCTGGATGATCCGCACATCGAGGCCGCGCTTGGCGTACTCGCCATTGGCCAGCGCCTCGTAGAAGCCGCCGTGTTCGGCCTGGGCGCGCCAGTCGGTGGCGAAACGGATGACGGTGCGTTGGGGGCCGGACGGGGTGGCCTTGTCCGCCTTGCCTGGCGAGCAGGCCGCCACCAATACGGCCAGAGCGACGACGAGACTACGCAACGCTTTCATGGAACCCCCCGGAACAAGGCCTGGAAGGTAAGCCGACATCGCCGCCGTTGGAAGCCGCCCCTGGTTGTAGACCGCTCATAGCAAGAGGGCGGCGCTTCGGTCACCCGAGGCTCCGCCCTCTCATCCAGACCCGTTGGGGGATCTGTGCCCAAGGTCGTCGGCGACTTCGGTTCGCGGGTCGCCCCGCTGGTTTTCCGTCGCGTCCGGCGCCGCTCGAAGCCCGTGTCCAGGTCGCCCCGGATCGGTCATTCGGGAAGCTTCGTGCCCGCTTGAGGTCCGGGTCCGCCGTTGCCGGCCTCGCCTTGCTCCGCGCCGCAGTCCCTCTCGGCAATAGGAGCGTGCTACCGATCCCCGGCGCCCGCAAGCGGCGTTCGGCGCGGGGCCGATGGGGACGGTGCGTAACCCGGTGCGCGGCCGGTGCAAAACCCGAGAATTCGGGGGCGTTCCATCGCAAGATCAGCAACTTGTGCTCATCCACAGGAATGCGTGCGGGCTCAGCGCCCGGCCCCCAGCGCCTCGCGCCTTTCCTCCAGCGCCAACCACTCCTCCTCGCCCGCCGCCACCTGGCCGCGCAGGGCGTCGAGGTCTCGGGTGAGCGCCTGGAACCGCGCCGGGTCGCGTCCATAGAGGCCGGGATCGGCGAGGCTGGCCTCCAGGGCGGCGATCCGGCCGGGCCCGTCGGCGATCAGCGTCTCCAGTTCTTCCAGGCGCCGCTGGTCCTTGTAGCTGAGCTTGCCGGCTTTCGCCGGGGCGGGTTTCTGGGCCGGCGCCGCAACGGCCTTCGGCGCATCGAACGCCGCCACCGGCAGGCGGGCGAAGAACCCTGGGTTCTGCGAGATGAAGTCGCGCCAGCCGCCCGGCGTCTCCACCGTCCGGCCCGCCCCGTCCAGCCCGATGGTCGAGGTCGCCAGCCGGTCGATGAAGTCGCGGTCGTGGCTGACCAGGATCAGGGTGCCCTCATAGTCCGCCAGCAGGTCCTCCAGCAGGTCCAGCGTGTCCATGTCGAGGTCGTTGGTGGGCTCGTCCAGCACCATGACGTTGGCCGGGTTCGCCAGCGCGCGCGCCAGCAAGAGGCGGTTGCGCTCGCCCCCCGACAGGCTGCGCACCGGCTGGCGCAGTTGCGCCTCGGTGAACAGGAAGTCCTTGGCGTAGGAGACCACGTGGCGGGGTTCGCCGCGCACCAGCACCTGGTCGCCGCCGGCCGGCAGCAGCACTTCGCGCAGCGTCATCTCCGGCGACAGCGCGCCGCGCGCCTGGTCGATGTAGCTGATCTCCAGGTTGGTCCCGAGCTTCACCTCGCCCGCGTCGGCCGGGATCTGGCCCAGCAGCACCTTGACCAGCGTCGTCTTGCCGGCCCCGTTCGGCCCCACGATCGCCACCCGGTCGCCGCGCAGGATGCGGGTCGAGAAGTCCTTCAGCAGCACCCGCGCGCCGAACGCCTTGCAGACTCCCTTGGCCTCGACCACCCGCTTGCCGGAGACGCCCGAGCTGGCGATCCCCATGTTGAGGTCCTTCCGGGTGTCCTTCAGCCGGTCGGCCTTCTCTTGGCGCAGCGACTCCAGCCGGCGCTTGCGCCCCTCGTTGCGAGCGCGGCGCGCCGTGACCCCGCGCGCCATCCAGTGGGCCTCGCGCTGGATGAAGCGGTCGAGGCGCCTGGCCTCCTCGGCCTCCTGGTTGGCGATCTTCTCGGCCCATTCGTCGAAGTGGGCGAACCCCTGGTCCAGGCGCCGAACCTGCCGGTATTCCAGCCAGAAAGACCGTTTGGTCACCCGCTCCAGGAACGCCCGGTCGTGGCTGACGATCAGGGTGGCGGCCTTCGACTGGGCGATCTCCTCCTCCAGCGTCTCGATGGCCAGGATGTCCAGGTGGTTGGTGGGCTCGTCGAGCAGCAGGACGTCCGGCTCCTCGGCGAAGGCGCGGGCCAGCGCCACGCGCCGGATCTCCCCGCCGGACAGTCCCGTCGCGGGCTTGGCCGGATCGAGGCCGAAGTCGGTCAGCGCCGCCTCCGCCCGATAGTCCGGCGCGCCACCAGCGGTGGCATGGTCGAGCAGGGTCGCGCCGGTGATCTCCGGCTCCTGCGGCACGAAGGCGATGGTCGTGCCGGCCGCCAGGTTGCGCTCGCCGGCGTCTGGCTCGACCTGGCCGGCCAGGATGCGCAGCAGCGTCGACTTGCCCGCCCCGTTGCGCCCCACCAGGCAGGCGCGCACGCGGGCGTCCAGCGCGATGTCCACGCCGTCGAACAGCATCAGCGGGCCGTCGGCCAGCCGGACGGTCTTCAGGGCGAGGATGGGGGCTCTCATGGGCGGCGTGCCTTACAGCCCCCAGCGCGCGATGCAAGGCGGGCCGTGTCGAAACCCTGCGGACGGTTCGCGCCACGGCCCCGTCAGGGCTCGCGTGATCCCATGAAGGCGGCCAGCGCGATCATGTCCTCGTTGAGCATCGAGGCCACGACCGCCTTCATGACCGCGCCGCCCGGGCCGCTTCGGGCGCCGGTCCGGAAGTCGTTGAGCTGGCGCACGATATAGGTGGGCGAGCGGCCCGCCAGCGGCGGCGCGGGGCCGACCCCCTTGAACCCGGAGCCATGGCAAAGGCCGCAGGCCTGCTTCCCGCCGCCCCAGGTCCTGGCGAGCGCGGCCCCCCGGGCGATCGCGCCGGTGGGAACATAGGCGACATAGGACGTCGCTGGATCGCGCTTCTCGAACCGCGCGAAATCCTCGGGAATCTCGATGATGCGCGCCCCGATCGGCTCGCTGCCGCCACCCGGATCGCGCGAATAGAGCCAGCCCTTGGTCACGGTCCGGGGAACCTGATCGCTCTCCACGACACGGGTGAAGCTGCGGTGCGTGAGCGTCGAGAAATAATCGGCGGCGGCGGCTATGTCGGCGTCGGTCGCGGCCTTGCCGAGCTTCGCCATGGCCATTGTGGGCCCCCGCCCGGCGATGCTGGAGTGGCGCGCGCCGCTGCGGAAGTCGCGCATCTGTTCGACGATGTAGTCGCGCGGCAGCCCGGCGAGCGCGGCGTTCTCGGGCCTGCCGTCGCCGCTCGGCAGATGGCAATAGCCACACGCCATGACCTCCGGCCGGCGTCCGCCGGCGACCACGGGCGGCATGGCCGGATGGTCCTGGGGGCGCCAGTCCGGGGCGGCGAACAGGTTCCGGAGTTCGGGCGCCGTATAGGTCACGTCCGAGCCCTCCACCCTGAGGCGCGTCACCTTGTCCAGCGGCGCGGGCGGGTTCGGCGCGGGTGGGCTGAACGGGTAGGCCCAGTCCGCGCCACTCATCGCCCTGGGCGCGCGCGGCGCCGGTTGGCATCCGGTCAGCCCGGTGATCGCCAGGCACAACAGGGCCGTCCGCAACCCACGCGCCAGGGCAGGTTCACTCATCGCTGATCACCCCCGGCGCCGTGGAACGGCCACGGTAGCGCATATCGAGGCGCCGTCACGCCGATAGCGCCCGCCCGGCGCGCGAACCGCCTGAACGTGGTGCTGGAGGACCATGACGCCAGCCTCGCGCGGTTCCGGGCGCTGTTCGCCGCCTTCCCGCGCGATCTGCCTTACCGTTCCAAGGGGGCCGGCCGCTCGCAGGTCACCACCGCGTTGCGCAGCTCGTAGCTCATCAACGTCGCGTTCCAGTACATGTCGGGCGCGCGTTCGAGGGCGACCCCCGGAAGCCGCAGCAGGCGGTCCAGGAAGATCCGGGTCTCCTGCAAGGCGACCGGGGCGCCCGGACAGCGGTGTGGCCCGTCGCCGAAGCTCAGGTGGCCGCCGGCCTTGCCCTGGCCGGCGCGTTCGGGGTCCAGCGCGTGCGGGCATGGGCCGACCGCGGCCTCGTCGCTGTTGGCGGCGCGAATGTCGATCGCGAACCGGCGCCCCGCCGCCAAGGGTCCCGCCTCGCTTCGTGGCATGTCCTCGGCGGCCTTGCGGTAGACCATGCCGGCAACCGGCTCGAGGCGCAGGATTTCTTCCAGGATCGCCAGCTGGGCGCCCTCGTTCCCCTCCAGGAATCGGCTGCGCACCTCGTCGCGCTCGAAGAGGTGCCAGGCCGCCATAACGATGAACTCCCGCGTCGTGATCATGCCCGCCGAGGCGTAGACGATGCACTCGATCAGGATCGCGCTGTCCGACGCCCCCAGGTCGAGGAGCTGCGAGATCACGTCGGTCCCGCGCGCCTTGCGCCGCGCGCCGATCGCCGGGCGAACGTCGAAATAGAAGAAGCGAAGGAGCCTCAGTCCCGCGATCGCGCCGCTCACCGCCTTGGCCAGCCGGCCGCGCGGCGGGCGCCTTCCGCTGGAGAACGAGGCGGAGATCCGGCGCGACATGGCGGCCCGGTCCGACGCCGTCAGCCCCACGATCTCCGAGGCGACGGCCACCGCGAGTTCCAGGCTGACCACGTCCAGCCGTCCCCCGCCGGCCGCCTGCAGGTCGGCGAGCAGGGTCCCCGTCACCCGTTCCATGACGCCCAGGTAGTGGGTCCCGACCGCCTTGGGCGTGAAGAATTTCGCGATCGCCGTACGCTTGCGACGGTGCTGCTCGCCATCGAGGAAGATCACCGGCACGGTGTCGGGATGGTTCAGGTCGAACCGGTCGCCCACATCCATCGCCTGCCGCATGGACGGGCTTCGCAGGATTTCGCGGCCAAACGCGAAGCTCTCCACCATGTCGGAGCCGGGCGGGGTCTTCAGATGGCGAGCAGCCAGCGCCGCGGATTTTCGATCGTCGCGCGCGGCGGGGTGCGGACATGCGGCCGATGGAGAATTAGGCTTATCCATGAGACGCCGCCATTTTATGAGACACAATGGATCATAAGTTTTCCGCCTCGGAGCCGTCAATGGCGCTCGACGCTCGCCTGGTCCGGACCCGGGCCGCATTGACGGCCGCCCTGCTGGCGCTGCTCGAACAGACGGCGTTCGATCAGATCACGGTGCGCCAGATCACCCGGACGGCGGGTGTCGGCTATGCGACGTTCTTTCGGCATTACCCGGACAAGCAGGCCTTGCTGAACGACCTGGCGGCGCGGGAAATCCGCGACCTGCTCGAACTGGCGGCCCCGGTCCTCTTCGCCAGCGACAGCCGGGCGGCCTGCCTCGCCCTCTGCCGCTTCGTCGACAGCCACCGCACGCTTTGGTCCACCCTGCTGACCGGTGGCGCGGCCACCACGGTGCGCGCGGAACTCCTTGTCGGAGCCGGGCGGATCGCCGCCGCCCGGCCTGGCGCGGACGACTGGCTTCCCGCCGACCTCAAGGTCGTCTGGGCGGTCGGTGGCGTCATCGACGTTCTGACCTGGTGGCTGCGACAGGCTCGACCTTACGGATACGACAGGATCGGCGAAATCCTCGATCGGCTTGTCGTCGGCCCGATGACGGCCGGACCGGTAACGAGGCGTCCCTGAGCGATGAAACGCCGATCGCCTCGCCACCTCCAGGGCGCGTCAGGGTGAAGTGGACGCCGGTTCACTCGTCCGACGCGCTCTAAACTTCTGAAGATGGACGCTTTCCGGCTCGGGTGATTCCACCGGAACCGGAAAGGGTCTGGCGCCCGGTGGACGGAACTCCCCCGAACCGGCTAGGTCTTCGCCAAGGCCAAGCGTGATGGCGTCTCGACCATCCCCCGGCCCCCGGGAGGCAACCACCATGCCCACGTCCATCCGCCCCGTGCGCGTCAACCACCTGAACGTGGTGCTGGAGGACTATGACGCCGGCCTCGCCCATTTCCGGGCCCTGTTCGGCGCCGACTTCCTGCTCGATCTGCCCTCAGCCGAGTGGCACGCCTGCCTGATCGACATCGGTCGCGTGATCTTCGAGATCTTCGTGCCGCCGGCCTTCCTGCTGAATTCTCGCCACGGGGCGCACTACCTGGGCATCGAATACCAGGCCAACATGGACGAGGTTCGCGCCGCGCTGACCGACCACAAGGTGCGGATCGTCCGGGACATCAAGGTCGCCGTCCACACCCACCCGGCCGACGGCTACGGCGTCGCCTTCGAGTTCTACGACGGCGCCTTCCACGACAACCAATGGGCCGCGCTGGACGGGGCGAAGATGAAGCCCGCCGAATATTGGCGCGACGAGCACCCGCTCGGCCTTGCGGGGCTCAAGGGCTACACCCTGGCCGTCGCCGACCTCGACGCCGCCACGGCCTTCTTCAAGAGCTTCATCAGCGCCGAGCCGGTCTACGACGCGGCCCGCCCCGCCATCGCGGCCCGCGCCCGGGGGCTCCAGGTCGCCGACGCCATCCTCGAACTCATCGCGCCCACCGGCGATGGCCCGCTCCAGCAGCACCTCCAGCGCCTGGGCCAGGGGATCTATTCCACCGTCTTCACCGTCCGTGACCTGGCCCAGGCCCAGAGCTACTTCGCCGAGCGCGGCGTTCCCACCGTCCCAGGGTCCGCGCCCGACAGCATCGCCATCCCGGCCGAAGCCAACCTGGGCGTGATCTTCGAGTTCACGGAGAGCTGAGCCTCTGGCCCTTTGCCCATCAAGGGGAAAGGCCGACGCCAAAATACTTGACTTCGGTCTCCTGCGATGTTCTTCTTATGTTCCAGATGATGACCCCTGCGGAAAAGGCCGAGGTGCGCGAGCGCCACATGGCGGTGCTCGCCGAGCGCGCGCTGCTGCTCGCCTGCGACCTGCAGGAAGCCGCCATGGCGACGGACGATCCGGACCAGAAGGCGCGTCTGGCGGGCGCGTTCCAGAAGGTCAGCCGGGGCCTGCGCCAGACCCACTACCTCGACGCCAGGCTGGACCGCGAACTGGCCCGCCAGGCCCAGGAGGACCGCGCCCAGGCGGCCAAGGCCGACGAGGCCCGTCGCAAGGCGCGCAAGGATCATGTGCGCAGCGCCGTCGAGCACGCGATCTGGCTGGAATACGACGACGACGAGATGCAGGAGCTGGTCCAGGCCCTGGACCGCCTGTTGAACGAGACCGCCCACGAGGCGGGCTTCCTGGACGATCCCGTCGAGATCCACATCGCCAGCGTCACCGCCTCGATCGGCGTCGGCCGCGCGGACCCCGTCCCCACCGAGGAGGCCGCCGCCCCGGCGGTCCCCCGCGACCCGGCGCCCGAAGGCCAGCCCATCGACTGGTCGACCTTCGACGATCCGCCGCGACGAAGCCCCGGCTGACCGCCAGGCCAGCCCGCCGCCCGCTTCCCCGCCGATTCCCGACCCTGAACGCCCGGCGCCTCGCTAGGGCGCGGGCGGCCCCGCGCGCCCGGCGTCCCCACGGACTCCGCGCCGTCGTCGCACGCCCCAGAAAAACCCCAAAGATACAATATCTTACCCGCCGGATTCGCGGCCTTGACGCACTGCACACGCGTCTATAGGTTCCGCGCCGATCAAGAGGGGTCCTTAACGGGCCCGCGGGTTCCCCTGAGTCCTCATTCATGCCGCACAAAGATCGCGCGCGCGAAGAGGAGTTGGGACGCCTGGCAAGCCGGCTCGACACGATCGAGGCCAGGCGGGCCGGCGCGAAACCCGGGTCCGCCGACGCCTCGCGCGTCAGCGCCGGCTATCGCTTCGCAGCGAGCTTGGTTGGTGGGGTGTTGATGGGCGTCGGCTTCGGCTGGCTCTTCGACCGCTACCTGGGAACGGGGCCATGGGGTCTGGTCGGCGGTACGCTGATCGGTGTGTGCCTTTCAACGGTGACGGTCGTCCGCGAAGCCGCGCGGATGAGCGACGAGGCTGCGAAGGAAAACCCCGCCCCGGCGGCGCCCTTCGACGACGAGGACGAGTGAGGGTTTAGAAGACAGAATGGCTGCCATCGACCCCCTGCACCAGTTCCTGGTGGAGAAGATCGTTCCGCTTCCGCCGATCCAGATCGGCGGATTTCCGCTCGACCTTTCGATCACCAATTCCGTCATGATGATGCTGGTGGCCGGCGTCCTGGTGTCGCTGATCCTGGGCCTGGCCTCGCGCGGCGACCTGATTCCCAACCGCGTCCAGGCAATCGGCGAGGCCTTCTTCGGGGTCGTCGAGACCACCCTGGTCACCCCGATCATCGGCCACAACGGCAAGCCTTACGTCCCCTTCGTGTTCACGATCTTCATGATGGTCTTCGTCATGAACCTGCTGGGCATCGTGCTCTCCCTCGGCTCGCTCGCGGGCTTCGAGTGGACCTTCACGCCGACCTCGCAGCTGGCGATCACCGCGACGCTGGCCATCCTCACCTTCCTGACCGTGCTGATCGTCGGCTTCGTCCGCAACGGCCTGGGCTTCTTCAAGCTCTTCGTGCCGGCGGGCCTGCCCTGGCCGATGGTGCCCCTGATGTTCGTGATCGAGCTGATCTCGTTCCTGGTCCGGCCCCTGACGCTCTCCATGCGTCTCTTCGGCAACATCGTCGGCGGCCACGTGGTGATGTTCATCTTCGCCAGCTTCGTGATCTCGCTCGGCATCATCGGCCTGGGCGGCGGCTGGGGCTCGCTGGGCTTCCTGGGCTCGGCCGCGTCGCTCACCATGATCGTCCTGCTCACCGGCCTGGAACTGCTCGTCGCCTTCCTCCAGGCCTTCATCTTCGCCGCCCTGGCCACCGTCTACCTGAACGAGGTCGTCAACCTCGGCCACGGGCACTGATCCACCACAACAACGAACACTTTTTCCAAGAGGGATTTTTCCATGGAACCTGCAGCGGCCAAACTTATCGGCGCGGGCCTCGCGACCCTGGGCATGGGCGGCGCCGGCATCGGCCTCGGCCTGCTCTTCGGCAACTACCTGCAAGCCTCGATCCGCAACCCGGCGGCGGCTGGCCAGGAACGTCTGTGGCTGTTCGTGGGCCTGGGCCTGACGGAAACCATGGGCATCTTCGCCCTCGTCATCGCCTTCATGATCCTCTTCACGGGCTGATCTAGATGGCGGTCGGGCCCAACGAGGCTGCGCCTTCGCAGGGCGCCGAGACGCATGCCGGGGCCGAGGCGCACGCCAAGGGCCTGCCGCAGTTCGACACCACCCAATGGGCGGGTCAGGCGGTCTGGTTCCTGATCATCTTCGGCGTCGTCCTGCTGCTCATGCGCTTTGTCTTCGTCCCGCGCATCGGCGGGGCGATCGAGGCGCGTGAGGGCAAGATCACCGGCGACATCGCCGATGCGCGCCGGCTGAAGGACGAGGCCGACGTCCAGGCTCAGGCCGCGGCGGTCGAGACCGCGGCGGCTCGCGCCCGGGCGCAGAAGGTCGGGGCCGAGGCGCGCGCCAAGGCCCAGGCCGAGATCGCCGCGCGCCTGGCCGAGGAGGAGGGCAAGCTCTCCGCCACCGGCGCGGTCGCCGAGGCCGGTATCGCCAAGGCCCGCGACGCGGCGCTCGCCAATATCCAGGGGATCGGCGCCGAGACCGCGTCCGCGATCGTGGCCAAGCTGACCGGCAAGGCCGCGACGCCGGCCGAGCTCGCCGCCGCGAGAGGAAACTAGATGGAACACCTTCTCAGCAACGCCCACTTTTGGGTGGGCCTGGCGTTCCTGATCTTCGTGGTCGTGCTGTTCGTCGCCGGCGTCCACAAGTTCGCCTGGAAGGCCCTGGGCGACGCGGGCGACAAGGTGCGCGGCCAGTTGGCCGAGGCCGAGGCGCTGCGCGCCGAAGCCCAGCGCCTGCTCGACAAGATCAAGGTCGAGCGCGACGCCGCCGAGAAGCATGCCGCCGAGATGCTGGCCGACGCCGAGGAGGCCGCCAAGCGCATGCAGGCCGAGGCCAAGGTCAAGCTCGCCGAGCAGATCGAGCGCCGTGGCCAGCTCGCCGAGCGCCGGATCGCCACGGCCGAGGCCCAGGCCACCGCCGACGTCAAGGCCGCCGCCGCCGATCTCGCCGCGGCCATGGCCGAGCAGGTGCTGACCGCCCGCATCGCCGGCGCCAAGTCTGACCCGCTGATCGATGCGGCGATCGGCCAGATGGCCGCCAAGCTGCAGTAGCAGAGAGGGGCGCTACGCCGGCCGCGACTTGAAGCGGCGGCGCATGTAGCGCCGGGTGTTGAC
Source organism: Caulobacteraceae bacterium (assembly GCA_947478785.1). Classification (GTDB taxonomy): domain Bacteria; phylum Pseudomonadota; class Alphaproteobacteria; order Caulobacterales; family Caulobacteraceae; genus Phenylobacterium. Next base: position 14,129 of record CANJXI010000028.1, on the reverse strand, counting down.
CGCGAAGCGGGCGCGCCTGGGCAGCACCAGGCGTTCCATCCGCAGGTACTGCTGCCAGAAGACCAGCAGGATCTCGGGCTCGCGGCGCATCAGCCGGCGGATCGGGAAGACCATCTTCGGGTGGGCCCGCTGCATACGGACGAACTGCCGGCGCGCCTTGAAGGAGTTGCGCAGCACGATCATCAGCCCGACCACCAGCAGCGGCAGGCCGATGTGCCCGGGCAGCGGCGCGGTGATCAGGCCCAGCACCATGATCAGCCCGCCCAGGGCAAGCAGCAGCCAACGCCCGATCCGACTGGCGAGGTCGCGGGCGAAGTCGTCTGAGGCGCGGTGCACGCGCAAGGAGGGCATGGCGAGGGACACTGGGACCAATAAACCTGGGAGCATGCGCACGGCTCAAGGGGAGGGTGAGCCGCCACTATGCAATCTTGATATGCGAACGCACTTCGGAGTCGTAAAGGCGCCCGACCGGTTAAATTTTCACCACCCGCGCTATTCGGCGGCCAATGGCGCCGGCGCCACAGTTATGGGTTCCGGGCGCCACGTGAGTCGCGGCTTCCGCGCCGCCTGCGTCTCGTCGAGCCGCCGCAGCGGCGCGAGATGCGGCGCGGTCTTGAACCGCTCCGCATCGCCCGCCTTGGCCGCCTGGGCCAGCGCGATCAATGCGTCGCAGAACCGGTCGAGTTCACGCTTCGACTCCGTCTCCGTGGGCTCGATCAGCATCGCGCCGTGCACCACAAGCGGGAAGTACATGGTCATCGGGTGGAAGCCCTCGTCGATCATCGCCTTGGCGAAATCGAGCGTGGTCACGCCGGTCCCCTCCAGCCAGCCGTCGTCAAACAGCGCCTCGTGCATGCAGGGCCCGTCCGGGAAGGCCGGCGTCATCTCGGCCGAAAGCCTGGCCTTGATGTAGTTGGCGTTCAGCACCGCGTCCTCGGCCACCTGCCGCAGCCCATCCGCGCCATGGCTGCGCATATAGGCGTAGGCCCGCACGAACATGCCCATCTGGCCGTGGAACGCCGACATGCGTCCGAAACCGACATCCTGCTCGGTCAGGGTGAACCCGTCGCCGCCGCTCACCACCCAGGGCGCCGGCGCGAAGGCTGCGAGCGCCTGCGACAGCACCACCGGCCCCGCGCCCGGCCCGCCGCCGCCGTGCGGCGTCGAGAACGTCTTGTGCAGGTTGATGTGCATGGCGTCGACGCCGAGGTCGCCGGGCCGGACGCGGCCGACAATGGCGTTGAAGTTGGCGCCGTCGCAATAGAAGTACGCCCCATGCGCATGCGTCAGCCGCGCGATCTCGATGATCTCGCGCTCGAACAGGCCGCAGGTGTTGGGGTTGGTAACCATGATCGCCGCCACGTCCGGTCCGAGCTTGGCCTCAAGGTCGGCGAGGTCCACGCGGCCGTCGGCGGTCTGGGCGATCTCCTCCACGGAATAGCCCACGAAGGCCGCGGTGGCCGGATTGGTGCCGTGGGCCGAAGTCGGGACCAGGACGCGTCGGCGCTCGCCGTGGCCGGCGGCTTCGTGGGCCGCCTTGATGCAGAGCAGGCCGCAGAGCTCGCCGTGCGCGCCGGCCTTGGGCGACATGGCCACGGCCGGCATGCCGGTCAGCGTCTTCAGCCAATGGGCCAGGCGGTCGATGAGCGCCAGCGCGCCCTGGGCGGTCGAGACCGGCGCCAGGGGATGCAGGTCGGCGAAGCCCGCCAGCCGGGCCATCTTCTCGTTGAGCCGAGGGTTGTGCTTCATGGTGCACGAGCCCAGCGGATAGAGCGCCAGGTCGATGGCGTGGTTCTTCTGGGAGAGCCGCACATAGTGGCGCAGCGTCTCGGGCTCGGACAGGCCGGCCAGGCCGATCGGCGCCGTGCGCGCCAGGTCGCCCAGGTCCGAGGCGTCGTGCTCCGGCTCGTCGAGGTCGACGCCGGTCTTGTCCCAGCCGCCCAGCTCGAACAGCAGCGGCTCGTCCTGCAGGAGGCCCCGGCCGCCGCTAAGCGACTGGAAGCCGACTTCGGAATTGGCGGCCGCGGGCTGGGTGGGCCGTCCCACGCTGGACATGCTCATCGGCCGATCCTCCGGTTGAGGGCGGCGGACAGGGCCGCGATGTCGTCCGTGGTGGTGGTCTCGGTGGCGGCCAGCAGCAGGACGTCGTCCAGGCCGGCGTCCGGCGCGAGGCGCGAGTAGGGGACGCCGCCCACTACGCCGTCGGCCAGCATCGCCTCAACCAGGGCCGCCGCGTCGCCGGGCGTGCGGACGGCGATCTCGTTGAAGAAGCGCGGGGTGAGGATTTCGACGCCCGGCACGGCCGCCAATGCGTCCCGAAGTTCGCGGGCCCGGCTGTGGTTGAGCGCCGCGAGCCGGCGCAGGCCCACCTCGCCCAGCAGCGACAGGTGGATGGTGAAGGCCAGCGCGCAGAGACCGGAGTTGGTGCAGATGTTGGAGGTCGCCTTCTCGCGGCGGATGTGCTGCTCGCGGGTCGACAGGGTCAGCACATAGCCGCGCCGGCCCTCGGCATCGACGGTCTCACCGCAGAGCCGCCCCGGCATCTGGCGGACCAGTTTCTCGCGGCAGGTGAACAGGCCGACGTATGGTCCCCCGTAGTTCAGGGCATTGCCGATCGACTGGCCCTCGGCGACCGCGATGTCGGCGCCCATCTCGCCGGGCGACTTCAGCAGGCCGAAAGACACCGCCTCGGTGGTGACGACGATCAAGAGGGCGCCGGCGGCGTGCGCCGCCTCGGCGATCTTTGTCACGTCGGTGACCACGCCGAACACATTGGGGGTCTGGACGACGACGCAGGCAGTCTCCGCGTCGATGGCGTCGATGACGTCGGCCTCGGCGTCGATGGCGGCGGCCTGGCGGACGATCTGCATGCCCTCGGCATGCGCGATGGTCTGGGTGGTGGCGGCGTAGTGCGGGTGTAGGCCGCCGGAGAGGATGGCCTTCTCGCGACGCGTCACCCGCTTGGCCATCATCACCGCCTCGGCGCAGGCGGTGGAGCCGTCGTACATCGAAGCGTTGGCCACATCGAGGCCGGTCAAGGCGGCCACCTGCGTCTGGAACTCGAACAGCACCTGCAGCGTGCCCTGGGCGATCTCGGGCTGGTAGGGCGTGTAGCTGGTCAGGAACTCCGAGCGCTGGATTATGTGGTCGACGCTGGCCGGCACATGGTGGCGATAGGCCCCGGCGCCGCAGAAGAACGGCCCGGCGCCGGCCGGTCTGTTGCGGGCGGCTAGGGCGCCCAGTTCGCGCTCCACCTCCAACTCGCCCGCGTGAAGCGGCAGGTCGAAGAGGTCGCGTCGGCGAGCGGCCGCGGGAACGTCGACGAACAGCGCGTCGATGTCGGGAACTCCGATCACGCCCAGCATCCGGGCGCGATCGTCGGGGGTCAGGGGCAGGTAGCGCATTAACATTCCTTACTTACCGCTCGTCATGGCCCGGCTTGTCCGGGCCACCCATGATCTCCGTCTCGGAAGGCTGAGCGCGGCGCCGCCGCATTTCCTCCTGCGTCACGGTGATCATGGGTCCCCCGGACAAGCCGGGGATGACGAGCAAATTGGACTCACAGCGTGTCGAGGTAGGCTTCGTAGGCGTGACGATCCATCAGCGCCTCGAGTTCAGCGGGATTGGCGAGCTTCAGCTTGGCGAACCAGCCGGCGGCCTCGGGCGCGGCGTTGACGGTCTCCGGCGCGTCGCCCAGCGCCGTGTTGGCTTCCAACACCTCGCCGGACACGGGGGCGTAGACATCCGATGCGGCCTTGACGCTCTCGACGACCGCGAAGCCATCGCCGGCCTTGAAGGTCTTGCCGACCTCGGGGGTCTCGACGAACACGACATCGCCCAGCTGTTCGGCGGCGTAGGCGGTGATGCCGACGATGGCGACGTCGCCCTCCATCTCGACCCACTCGTGATCCTTGGTGAAGCGCATGTGTGGGGTCTCCTAGGCTTTGCGGACGTAGCGATGGGGAACGAAGGGGGTGGCTGTGACCTCGGCGGCCTGGGCCTTGCCGCGGACGATGACCTTGAGCGGCGTGCCGATGGCGGCGTGGGCCGGGGGGACGAAGCCCAGCGCGATCCCCTGCTTCAGCACCGGTGAGAAGCCGCCGGAGGTCACGACGCCGATCACCGCGCCGGCGGCGTCGGCGATCTCGGCGCCCTCGCGGGCCGGCGCGCCTTCCAGCACCTTCAGGCCGACGGTGCTGCGGGCCGGCCCCTGGGCGAGTTCGCGGGCGACGCGGGCGGCGCCCGGGAAGTTTGCCTGTTCGCGGCGGTTCCTGTTGACGGCGAAGGTGAGACCCGCCTCCACGGGGCTGACGGTCTCGTCCAGGTCATGGCCGTAGAGCGGCAGGCCGGCTTCTAGGCGCAGCGAGTCCCGCGCGCCCAGGCCGATGGGCATCACCTCATGGTTGGAGAGCAGGATGTTCCAGACATCGTCGGCCATGTCGGCGGGGATTGAGATCTCGAAGCCATCCTCCCCGGTGTAGCCCGAGCGCGAGACGATCAGGTCGATGCCCCAGACGGTCATCACCCGGATGTCCATGAACACCATCTTGGCCGTCTCGGGGGCGTAGTGGGTGAAAACCTTGGCGGCCTCGGGGCCCTGCAAGGCCAGGAGCGCGCGGTTCTCGAGGCGCTCGATGGTCACCTGGCCGGCCAGCGCCTTGGCCATCACCTGGAAGTCGTTCTCCTTGCAGGCACCGTTGACCACGACGAAGAGGCCGTCGTTGTCGGGGCGCCCGGCCATCAGGTCATCGACAACGCCGCCGTCCCCATTGAGCAGCAGGGAATACTTCTGCCGCCCGGGCTTGAGGCCCCGGAAGTCGCCCGGCGTCACGGCTTCGAAGGCGGCCAGCGGGTCGGCGCCGCGCAGCTTCGCCTGTCCCATGTGGGAGACATCGAAGAGGCCGGCGTGCTGGCGCGTCCAGAGGTGCTCCTTGAGCACGCCCTCGGTGTATTGCACCGGCATCTCGTAGCCCGCGAAAGGCACCATGCGCGCGCGTAGCGCCAGGTGCGCCGAATGCAGCGGGGTGGTCAGGAGAGGCTTTTCGGACAAGGGGGCGGACTCCGGCTGATGGCGAGCGGGCGTTCAGGGCGAACCCTGGCTTCCCGCGCCCCCGCTGTCCTTGGGCCTGAGAGATTTAGGACGCCGCGCTCAGTGCGGCGACCGCTTGCTCCTTCGGCGCACTCCAAAACGGTGGAGTGACTTTCCAGCGTGCATCAGCCCGTCGCGGTCCTTTTGCCTGAGCGTTTCCGGGGCGGTTGCGCCTTCGGCTCCGGCGGGCCGGGGCCCGCCGATCTCTCCCGCGAGAGTCGATGGGGAACCTGGGGGAACGGGCGGGGCGAGTCAATGCGAGAGGGCTACCTGTCGCCCCTGTGCGGGTATAACCTCCCCATAAGATGGCGATCATAAGCCGCCGATCCCAGGGAGGTTTGCCATGGACAGGACAGAGACTTACCCCGCCGAGGTTCCCTCGGCCGACGTCGAGGCGGTCCGTCTCACCGGGAACATAGGCGCGGAGATCCGCGGTATCCGGCTCTCGGGCGAGCTCGGTGATGACACTGTCGCGGCCATCCGCCGGGCGCTCCTGAAACACAAGGTGATCTTCTTCCGCGACCAGCACGACCTGACTGCCGTGCAGCAGGAAACCTTCGCCGAGCGGCTGGGCGAGATCGCCCACTATCCGAACGTATCGGGGATGGACGGCACGCGCGCCCTGCTCGATCTTCACGCGGACGAAGGCTATCTGTCGACCATCTGGCACACCGACATGACGTTTATGGCCCGGTTTCCGCAGGCCTCGGTGCTTCGCGCGGTGACCATTCCGTCGGTCGGTGGGGACACCATGTGGGCCAACACCGCGGCGGCCTACCGGGATCTGCCTGCGCCCCTCAAGGCCCTGGCCGACACCCTCACCGCCGTCCACATGAACACGTCCGACTATGACGAACGCTTCGGGGAGTTCGGCGAAGATCGGCTGGGCAAGTTCAAGCGCAATCTCCGGCCCAGCCAGTCGGCCGAGCATCCGGTGGTCAGCGTGCATCCCGAGACCGGAGAGCGGGTGCTGTTGCTTGGCCAGCAGTTCGTGCGGCGCTTCGTGGGCATGACCCTTGAGGATTCCCACCGCCTGATCGCGATCCTGCAGGATCATATCAGCCGTCCCGAGCACACTGTTCGCTGGCGCTGGCGGGTGGGCGACCTGGCCGTCTGGGACAATCGCGCCACCCAGCACCGGGTCGTCCCGGACTATGGCGACGAACCCCGCAACATGCGCCGCGTGACCGTGCAGGGGGCGACGGCCACCGGCCTCAATGGCTTCGTGAGCCGCCAGCTCGGGGGCGAAACCCAGGCGCCGCGCGCCGCCTGAAAGCGGGCGCGGGGACGAAACCCGCGCGACTCCGTCAGGTGATCGTCAGGTCGTCGGCGACCGGGCGGCGCAGGTAGCGCCACATCTCGACCCCGTTGAAGGGGTTCTGGGTGGCCGAGCGACCGTGCCGGCTCCAGTAGTAGCTTTGCACCCGCGGGTCGGCCCAGACCCGTGTGCTGTTGGCCTCGTCCAGGTGCTTGTTGTAGCGCCAGTAGGCCTCCGGCTTGACCTCGACGGCGGTCTTGTCCTCGGTGATCAGGGTCTCCATGCACTGCATCGCGTGCAGGGTGACCAGTTCGTGGAAGCTCGCGGGCGTCAGCGCTCCGTTGGTGTTGGGACCATAGAGCGACCAGAAGTTCGGGAAGCCAGGCATCATGCAGCCGTAGTAGGCTCGCGCGCCGCCTTCGGCCCACAGCTCCTCCATCGTCTGGCCGCCGCGCCCGGTGATGGTCATCGGAAACAGGTATTCTGTGGCGTGGTAGCCGGTGGCGTAGACGATGATGTCGACGTCATGCTGCTTGCCGGTGGCGTCCTCGACGCCCGTGCGGTTCACCCGCGCGACGCCCTCGGTCACCAGGGTGACGTTGTCGCGCTGCACGGCGTCGAGGATGCTGTATTCCGGATCGACCGCGACCGCGCGGGCCGACCACACAGGGTGGGCCGGAGTCATGGCCGCCACCAGCTTCGGATCCTTCAGCTTGCTCTCCAGGAAGGCCACGCTGTAGTCCCGGGCGCGCTTGTTGGCGGGGCTGGTGGCGTGGGGATCCTTGAAGTCGGGATCGATCTCGGTGACCTTCCCGAAGCCCTCGCCGATCCCGACGCGCATGAAGTTGGTGTGGAAGGGCAGGTTGCGGTCCAGCCAGCTCACCTGCGGCGGGAAAGGCGAGCGATAGCCCGGCACAGGGAACACCCACTGGGGCGTGCGCTGGAATATCGTCACATGCTCGGCTTCCAGCGCCATCTCCGGCGCCATCTGGTAACCCGACGCGCCGGTGCCCACGACCGCGATGCGCTTGCCCTTGAAGTCCGTCTCCACCGGCCAGCGTGCGGTGTGGCAGGCTAGGCCCTGGAACGTATCCATCCCTTCGAAATCGGGCAGCCTCGGTCGGTTCAGGAAGCCCACCGCGGTGATCACGGCGTTGGCGCGCATGACGCGCTCGCCGTCCTTGCCGGCCATGCGGACTTCCCACTCGCCCTGGGCCTCGTCCCAGGTCATCGAGGTGACCTCCGTCTCGAAGACGATGTCGTTGCGGATGTCGAAGGTGTCGGCGACCCAGTCGAAATACTTCTGGTTCTCCACCCATGGGCAGAACGGGTTCGGATAGGGGTAATTGACCCCGAAGATGTGGGTGTACGAGCGGCTGGACGAGTCGAGCCGGGCGCCGGGGTAGCGGGCCTCGTGCCAGGTGCCGCCGACGCCCTTGTTCTTCTCCACCAGGGTGTAGGGTATGCCGGCGCGCCGCAGTTGCAGGGCGGCGTTGAGCCCGCCCATGCCGGCGCCGATCACCACCACGTGGAACTTCTCCAGGCGTTCCGGGGCGGGCGGCTTCTTCCATTCCAGGGACCGGGCCCAGGGATCGAACGCCAGCTCCTCCAGGTAGAGGCCGAAGGCTTCCGGCGCGATATCGGCGCCGGTCATCAGGTGCAGGGTGGTCGGCAGCCGGTCGATCGGCCCGATGTCGATCGGCCCGGCGCCCGCGTCGCGATAGGACTTGAGGAATTCGGCCGCCTTGCGGCGCAGCATCGCCACGTCGGCGTCGTTGGCCGGGACCTTGCGTTCGAAATAGCCGGCCGGGACGCTCTTCAGCGGGATGTCCTCGAGTTCCGGATCAGCCGTCAGCTGGTAGAGCAGCGCGCGCAGCACCATCGGACTGGCGAACTTCAGCGCGTCCTCGATCTCCGCGTCCGTGGCCGACTGCAACTCGCTGCGCGTGGACAACTCAATCTTCGACATTCCTGGCCTCCATCCCGTCGTTCGCCGCGGGCATGACAGTCTGGATACTGAGCGGAGCGGCAACGGGCAAGGCCGCTCCGCAATGACGATTAGGCGCGCGCTTCCAGCACCATCTGATTCGACATTTCGGCGACGCGCCGCACCCGGCTGAAGCCGCCCTGGTTCAGGACCTCGGTGAGCCGCGCGGGACCGGCCTGGGCGCCCAGCGCCAGTCCCACCTCCTGGCTCAGCGACGCCGGCGTGCAGATGCAGGTGGAGGCGGCATAGGCGAGCTGCCCGCGCATGTTGAGGTTGCCTTCCAGCCTGTCCTGGGCGTCGGGTTCGACCACCATCCATGTCCCGCCCGGCTTCAACGCCTGGCGCACGTGGCGTGCCGCGCCCACCGGGTCGCCCATGTCGTGCAGGGCGTCGATGATGGTGATCAGGTCGAAGTCGCCGCCGGGGAAGGCCTTGGCCGCCGCCACCGCGAAGTGGGCGTTGGCGAGACCCGCCTCGCGGGCGGCCTGGGTCGCATGGGCCACGGAGGCCTCGTGCAGGTCGAAACCGTGGATTTCGGAGTTCGGGAAGCGCCGGGCCATGGCCATGACAGCGCCGCCGCGGCCGCAACCGATGTCGGCGACCTTGGCGCCGGCCTCCAGCCGCTCGGCCACGCCGTCCAGCTCCGGCAGCCACTGCTCGACCAGGAAACTGGCCGTCGTGGTCCGCGAGCAGCGCTCCATGCCGCAGAAGACGCAAACGTGGCGCTCGCCCCAGGGAATGCCCTCGCCGGTCTTGAAGGCGGCGGTGATCTTGGGTTCGTCGTTATAGACCCCGAGCAGGAGATCGGCGAACGGCGGCAGGTAGAAGGCCGCGCCCTCTGTGGCGAAGAGGTCGGTTTGCGCCGAGGTGAGCGAGAACTGCTTCGACGCCGGCTCGTAGGCGACATAGCCGGCCGCCGCCATCGCGGCGAGCCACTCCCGCACATAGCGCTCGGCCGCGCCCGCCCGCGCCGCCAGCGCCACCGAATCGGCTGGCCCCTGGGCCAAGGCCTTGAAGAGGCCGTTCTGCTCACCGATGCGCACCAGGAGCGCGCTGAACGCCCCGGCGAAGTCGCCCATCACTTTGCCCATCAACTCCTCGCGGGTCTTGGCCGATTCGGTCATGCAGTCCTCCCAGCGCCCACCGTTCCGGGCCGCATCAGCGTGAGCCTCAAATCCCGACAGGGTCCACGGATAAAGCCCGAGATGCCTGCATCCGGGAACCGAGCTTGGCCGTAAAGCATTAATGGCGCCTGTGGCTTTGGATTTTGGAGTGAGCGCCCTTGGCTGAGGAGCCTCCCCGGCGTGACGATGAGCGGACACCCCCGCCGGTCCAGATTTCGGTCGATGATGATGGTGTCGTCAGGGTGAACGGGCGGCCCGCCACTAAGCGTGAGCTCGGCATCCTGCTTGCCGAGGCGATCAAGTCCAAGTCGGATTAGGCGCGCCCGACGACGGCCACCAGCGGATCGCTCTCCCGACCGTCCCGCAAGAGGCTGGCCGATACCTCGCCGAAACCCGCGCGTTCCAGGTAGAGCCGGACGAGGCTGGCGTGGCCGCTGGTGTCCAGGGACTGCCAGACAGCCACCGCCTTTGTGGGAAAGCAGCGATTGGAGAAGCTGATTGCGAACGGCGCGCCCGGGGCCAGGATCCGGCGCACTTCGCAGAACACTTCCAGCGGCCTTTGCAGGTACTGCACGCCCACGCAGCACAGCGCGGCGTCGAAGGCGTGATCCTCCAGCGGCAGGGTCTGCGTGCGGTTGAGGTCCTGGACGAACCAGCGCGAGAGCCGTGGGTTGGCGGACAGCTCCACGGCGTTCATGCCGTGCCCGACCACCTCGCCATAGTCGCCGTCGTCGGGCAGGTGGCTGACCCAGCTCGACATGAGGTCGAGCACGCGGCCGCCCTGGGGCAGCAGGTTGCGATAGCAGGCGGCGAGCGCTCCGACCGCCGCCTCGTCTATGTGGGTGACCAGCCGCGGCGCGCCATAGAACGCCAGGTCGTCGCCATTGTCCTGCTTGCGGAAGGCGTCGGGCGGCAGCTCGGGCAGGCCGTCGATGCTCATCGAGCGCTGCTTACGCCGCTCGAACGCTGTCGACGGCCGGCGGCGGGCTGAAGCACAGGGACAGCATCACGCCCGCCGCGATCAGGTCTACGACCAGGAACACGCCGAACGCCACGCCATAGCCGCCGAAGCGATCGAAGGCCTCGCCGGCGAAGCGGATCGTCACGATGCTGACCACCGACATCATCGGCTGCGTCAGACCACGCGTCGTGCCGAAGGACGCCGCGCCGAACCGGTCGGCCAGCAGGGCGAAGAACGTCGGGGTGAGCGCGCCGTTGCCGGCGCCCAGCAGCGCCGCGCAGGCCAGCAGCAGCGGATAGCTGTGGCTGAACAGCAGGCCGGTGTTCACGACGGCGTTGAGGAGGAAGAGCACCGTCAGCAGCACCACTCGATCGACCCGGTCGGCGACCGCCGACAGGACAAGCGTGCCGACCAGGCCCGCCCCGCCCATGATCGACACCAGGCTGGTCGCCTGCATCAGCGTCAGGCCCATCTCGCGGCCGAGCGGGACGAGGCTGGCCAGCAGGGCCTGGCCGATGGCCATGACCACCGAGGCCGATAGGCCGATCATCCAGAACTGCGGCATGCGCAGGAACGCCGCCACCTTTCGCGGCGCTTCAGCCGGTGTATCCATGGAGGGGGCCGGTTGCGCGGCGCTCGTCTCGACCTCGCCCGCGCCGGGCCGCGCGCGGATCGACAGGGCCACGCCGATCAGGATGACGGTCAGGGCCGCGCCGATGATGAGGAGGGCGTGACGCCAGCCGTACGCCTCGATCGCCAGGCCGACGAGCGGCGTCACGGCCACCGGTCCGAGCGCGATGCCGATGCTGGTCAGCGCCATGGCCCGGCCGCGCCGCCCGACGAACCAGCGCGCAACGAGCAGCGGCATGGTCAAGGTGCCGGAACTCGCCGCCGCGGCCGGCAGGGCGACCAGCAGGACCGCCGCGCTCAGCCACAGCGAGTGTGACAGAGCCAGCGTCGCGAAACTAAGGCCCATCAGGATCGACCCGGAGAGCATCATCCTGCGGGCGGGAAGCCGGTCGAGCGCCCGGCCGACGAACGGGGCCAGCGCCGCGGCGCCCAGGTTGAACAGGATCAGGCCAGTGTTCATCTCCGCCCGCGACAGGTGGAACTCCGCGGAGACCGGCAGGACGAACAGGCCGAACGCGCTGTAGATGGAGCCAATGATCAGCGCATAGACGACCACCGCGGCGGCCACGATCCGCCAACCGTAATAGAGACCCCGCATGCCGTTCCTCCCCAGGCTGCGCCTTGCTGGCGTCGTGCGCTTGAGCGTGGGGTCTACCACGATGCGCGCCGCCGGCGTAGGAGCTAAGGTGTCAGATCGCGGCGACGGTCAGGGGAGGGCGCATTGAATCAGGTGACGACGATTCCGCTCCATGGCCTGTTCGGCGCCGAGATCGCGGGCGCCGACGCGGCCGATCCCGCCGCTGCGCGCGTGTTCGTCGACGCCGTGGGCAAGTGGGGCCTGGTGCTGATCCGCGACGTGGGTTTCGACGATGCGGGCCTGGCGCGCTTCGCCGCCCGGTTCGGCCCATTGCAGAACATGTCGGGCCGCACCGACGCGCGGCGCGATGTCATCCATGTGGGCAATCTCGGCGACGACGGGCGGATGAAGGCGGCCGACGACGCCAACCGGATCCGCCACGACGCCAACCTGCTCTGGCACATGGACTCAAGCTTCCTCACGCCCGGCGCAACCTATTCGTTCCTCCACGGCCACATCATTCCGGCGGAAGGCGGGGACACGGAGTTCTTCGATGCGCGGGTGGCCTGGGAGGCCCTGGACGCCGACCGGCAGGGTGAACTGGCGGGGCTGACGGCGGACCATTCCATGCTGCACTCCTGGCGGCTGGTCGGCGTCGAAATGCCGGATGTCTCGCGCGCCAAGATGCCGCCCACGGCGCGCAAACTGGTCCGCCGCCACCCGCCGTCCGGCCGCGGCGCGCTGATCATCCCGTCCCACGTCGAGCAGGTCGAGGGACTCGACTACGACCAGAGCCAGGCCCTGGTGGGGGAGCTCATGGCGGTCGCCGCCGCGCCGGAGCGGATATACCGGCACCGCTGGCGCGAGGGGGATCTGCTGATCTGGGACAACCGATGCATCCTGCACCGCGCCACGCCCTATCGCGCGTTCGAGGAGCCCAGGGACCTCAGCTCATGCCGGGTGTTGGACCTGGAAGATGACGGGCTGGCCGCCTGCGCCTGAGCGCCGCGGCCACGCTGAATTCGCCGCTGCAATCCCCTGGAGTCCGAGACATGATCCACCTTGCTGGAACGCCCTCCGAGCAACTTCCGGACGTGCTGGCCACCGGCGCGACCGCCATCCGCTACGCCTTCATCTCGCTCTCGGGACGCGAGCCCGCGGGACGCGACGCCGAATATATCGAGTGGCATTCGCTGGATCACCGGCCCGAGCAGCATCGGCTTCCGCAGTTGCGGGTCTCGCTCCGCCTGGTCTCGACGCCGGCCTGCCGTCAGGCCCGCGTGGCCAGCGCCGATCACTACGACCGGGTGGATCATGTGATGACCTACCTGTTCACCGGCGAGGACGCGATCCCGGGTTTCAACGACCTGGGCGACGCGCTGGGGGTCGGCGGGCGGATGCCGCTCAGGTTGCCCAGCATCGGCTTCATGACGGCCGACATGGCGGGCAAGGCCGCGGCGCCGCGCGCCGTCGCGGGCGCCGACGTCATTCCGTTCCGCCCGGCGCTTGGGGTCTATCTCATCGTCGAGAAGGGGCGGGCCTCGCCGGCCGATCTCATCGACATCCCGGGCGTGGCTGGCGTGTGGTGGCACCACGGCTCCAAAAGCCCGGACCGCTACGGTGGCGACGCGCGAGGGCTGCAGATCACCTACTGCTACCTGGACGCCGACCCGGTCGCGGCGGCCGGCGCGCTGGGCGATGCGATGCTGCGGCGTTGGGCGTCGGGCGAGGTTGAAGGCCTTTTGGCGGCGCCGTTCTACGCCATCGTCCCGTTCGAGTGGGCGCGCCACCTGCCCTGACGCCCACGCGCGGTCAGGTGTGGAGGGCCTGCTCGGTGGCCTCGATCTCCGGCCTGATCCAGTCGTGCCCTGTCGTCACCAGCACGCCCTCGATGGCGGCCATGTGGACGCTCAGGCGGTCGCGGACGTCGTTGGGCACATCGGATCGGGTGGCGATCCACTTGGCGATCTGATGGATGGCGAACGCGCTGTGCAGCGCCAGGCGTTCGTTCTGTTCGGGGGTTAGCGGCATTGGGCTCCTCCAGTTGCGGCGCCTGGCCCGACGCGACGCTCGCAAGGGTTCATTAGGGCGCCAATCGCCTGCCGCAGCGAGCGGAGTTTAGATGCTCTGCCTCGCCGGTGATGCGACTCCCACAACGCGCCCGCGCCCCGAACGAAGCAAAAGAGGTTTCCGCCGCCGGCCATTATGCTTATTTTATACCCATTCTCGGTTGCATCTTCCGACGATCAGGCGCCGCCCTGGATTGCGCGGCGGGGGCGTCGCTACGGTCACGCTTCGGGCGGGGCCGGAGCGATCCGGGAAATGGGCATAGGCGGCGGGCGTAGAGTTCCGATCGAGGTCGTGTCCCGGGAGGTGGTGTAGCTCCCCGGCGGTAGCTTCGCCGCTCGCGTAGCGCGCCTCTCACAAGGCGCCGTAGCGAGCGAGCGGCGAAGCGGTAGTCATCCGCGGTCTTCGGTAGGGTCGGGTTTGCTGACGCAACTCT